>JADFZF010000129.1 GCA_015232645.1 Magnetococcales bacterium
TCTTTCAATATTTATTGTATATATCAGTACACTATCAATGGTTTGCTCAAATTAACGAATGTAACAAAGTAGAATTATTCAGCCTGAACCAAACCCTGCCCGGACTCGACCTGACCTACAAGACCGGCCCGGATACGTTGCTCACCAACATTTTCGAGGAGGCCAAACGGACCAAACCCAGTCTGTTTACCCCTGAGGATACCTTGAAAAAATTGTATTTCAATCCCAATGACGCCAGTTTCAATCGGGCTTTGGGGAACGCCGCTTTGAGTCTACCCGACTTCCCCTGGTCCCGGGATGTCAATAAGGGCGGCTACTGACACGGGATGGAGAGTTATCTATACGATGGCGTTGCGGCAAACGTTGAACGACACGGCCCAGGCGACCATGAAACCCGATCTGCCCGGATCGCCGCCCAGGACCAGTGAATCATGAATCGGCTGCATCCCTCCCAAGGTTGGACAAACAGCAGAACGCACCACTGACATTCAGACCGGAAACGTCCTCAGTCGATGTTCATGCGGATGTTCCGGTGTCTGGCAGGACCCACTGTCCGGTCAGCGAACCCCATGCTTTGTTTTTATCGCAACATTCTCCTCCATGCTCATGTTTCCTGTCCGAATCCAGACCTTGCCCTGTTGACACATGCCAATCAGACGATTACCATATAACCACCATCTGTTATACTACCAAATATATTTTATTAAGACAGAATGGACAATGATGGATATTTAAAAATACTTAAACTAAAATATAATCATTAATCAATGTTTTGCATCACTGAGCCTGGATCTGGACCCGCACGGGGCGGGAACCAAACGACTACCGAGAGCGTGAAGGAGGGAACATGGCTGCAACCTATCCAACCCTGCCCGATTTGGTGAAATCGATGAACGGGGTACCGACAACCAACCAATGGGACATCGTGTGTTCGTACACCGTGGCGCAACTCAACGCCTTTCTGACGGCGCAATATCAGGCCGGCAAACTGGCCAAGGAAATCAAGCTGAGTACGAAGCGTCAAGACCCCCTGACCGGAGCCATTTTTACCATCAGCTATGACATTCAATTTGCATCGCCCAAGCTCACCTTTATGACTGGCCGCTCCGGGTTCGGTTATCTCACCATGCCCATCAACAACGGCAGTTCGTATTCAGTGACCCCGGACGGGGCCATCAAACCCACCAAGACCGCTCCCATCCCCGGCGGAATCTACAGCGTCCAGGCGACGGTTCCACTGGCGGCCATCCAGGGGGATACCGGCTCCGTTATCGAACAAGGACAGGTGGTCTATTTTTCCGATGGCAAACCGGAAGATAACCATGTCATCATTCATTTCAAGAATGCCAAGGGGACTTTATACAAGATCCTTCCCGAGCCCGATCCCAAGGACAAAGATGTTCTGGTGACCTATTTCTTGCCGGTCTTGGATCAATATTTTCAGGATGACGTCAGCGAGGTCGATTATGCCCTGGCCAGCGTCAACAATACCCCTGCCCCAGTGGGCCAGACGGCTTTGACTCCGAAATCGTTTGCCTTTGCTTCGACGGGCGAGGGAGATGCCGGGGTGCTGAGCCTCTACATTCAAACCAAGGAGAGCGGCAATCCCCCCGGAAACCCGGCCCCCTCCTTTCAACCCGGGGATACAGCCACCTTTCCCATTCCCCAGGGATACACCGCCAGCCTCATTTTCGCCAACGATCTGATCACCAAAACATTCATCACCCCGCAACTGACCCAAAATGGTTTCACGACCAGCTACGATTCCACAAATGATGGCATTTCGGCGCAATTGAAAAAAGATGGGTCGGTGGTGGCCAAGAGCGAACACAACAATTATATCTTCAGTGGTTCGTCCTATGATGGCCTCAACATCAGCCTCAACGATCATCCGGTCAACCTGATCATCAAACAGGGGCAAATGTCGTTGCACTGGAGCGCCAAAACCACCTCGGGATGGAGCACCTATGCCTCGGGTGGCATGAGTACGGTCACCCAGTACGGCAGCGTAGATTTGACCCTCACCATGGACAAAGGCCCCTATCCGTTGGTGCTGACCGACAACGACATCACCATTGCCAAGGTGGATGTGAGCAGCAGCGATTTCAAAGTGAATACCAGTGCCGGAGGATGCAAATGGTACGAGGTGATCGTCGGATGCAGCGAAAGTGTGCCGTCGTTTTACAAGGGGGATATGAAATTAAGCATTCCATCCATAAGCGTCGAGTTGCATGGATTAAATTTCCTTTGTGATACCAACCTCCTGGCCCCAGGGCAGCACATGATCGACATGGATGATAAAAAAGGGGTGCAGACCCCTCATGATTTCCTGATCGTTGGACAGGTGACCGCAGTCAAGACCAATCGTTGAGGGGCAGGGACCGCAAGGGATCGGGAGGGGCAGGGTTTGGGGTGACGCGGAAGCGAAAGATGGATCGCCCGGCCCGAAACTGTGCACGAAACAACTTCAGGCCAGGCTATCAACCTTCCTACAACAGGTTGCCCCCCTCTGACCCATCTCTTTCCCCAGTATCCGGATCAATCTCATTATGCGGAGTGAATCGTCATGCCAAAAATAATTAATTTCCTGTTATACAACCTTATTTATAAGACAAGCTACAAAATGTTGCAGTCCAAACCGTTAATAAGTAAATTTTTGATTAACATGAACAAAGGAATGGCTCTGTATCGTTATACCGGGTATCGTAATTCCCAGCCACAGTATGAGGATTCCGGGCGGATCATATGGACTTCACTGCAAAACGATATCAATAACCGTTGGTCAGGACTCGGCGCCGATGGCCAAGGGTCGCAGGCGCTGTATCTGTCGGTGGAAAAACCGGGACCAGGGAATACCAGTTTTCCGGAACTGGAGCATTACCAGGATGCCAACATCCCGGCGACTGAACTGGTGCGATATTTTGAATATCAGGCGGGGAAGCAGCCCCAATGGACCACGGCCAAGGCTAGCGAGTTGCGATCGATGTTCTTATTCAACCTGGGAGTGAACCTGGCCGGCCTGGACCTGACCTACCAAATCGCCCAGGATTCGTTGCTCACCCACATTTACGAGACGGCCAAGCAGACCGATCCCTCCCTCTTTACCCCCCAGGATACTTTGGAAAAATTGTATTTCAATCCGGATGACGCCAGTTTCAATCGGGCTTTGGGGAACGCCGCCTTCAGCATTCCCGACTTGTTGTATATCAAGACCACCTCGGTACGGGATAAAAAAAGTGTCAATGTCGCGATGCTGGGGAAACGTGGGGTACCAGTGTCCTCGTTGCAACCCTTGGGACGAGGTACCTTTTTTCTCGATGGTACCACCAAGCAATCCAAGGGGGTGGTCACCATCGATGACATGATCTACAACGAACGCTTCGAGCAGGTGGATACCCCGTATCTCCCACCCATCAAAGATATTCAGACCGATCTTGCCCCATTGTCCAAACGGGCCGACAGCCTCAAAGCCGGGATGGACTGGACCTATGCCCAGACCATGATCGATTCCAGCGTCTCCAAGTATGTGCTCGAATCGCTCCAGGGAATGGATAATCCTTTTGCGCAACCCATCGATACCCTGGTGTCTTCCATGAACACCGAAGCGCTCAATCAGATTGTTCTCAAGAACGTCAACGATTATACGTTGCTGAATGCCTCTTCCCAGCCGGTCTATGCCGAGATCGTGCAACTGGTGGGCGAAAGTGGGGCGCAAAATCTGCTTTCGGCCGAAATTGCCCAACCCCGATTCGAGGCGATATCGGTTTCACCGGGTTCAGGGCGGGAGAGCTATCTGTCGGCGGCGTTACGGCAAACGTTGTTGGCGCAAAAAAAACATTGGTTGAGTCAAAACGCCAGTTCCATCCAAGAACGTTTGGCCCAGGCCGACACCCATCTGAGCGAAACCAGAAGTGAAATAGTCAGCAAGAATAACGCCTTGGAAGAGATCAACAAGCAGCTTGCCAGCAAGCCGAGTGATCCCGATTTGCTCAAGCAAAGCCAGGCGTTGCAGAAGGAGATTGCCGACTTGGTGGCCAAGGAGAAACAAATGGAGGAAGAGCAGAAACAGGCCGAGTCGGACCAGGAAGAAAATGAGCGCGACAGCAAGGAAACCGAAGATGAGCGGCGACGGGCCGAAGAAGAGATGAAAGCCCGGGGCAAGGACATATTCAAGGGAGGAAAATGATGGCTGACACCGTAGGGGGTTCGACGGAGCAGACTTTGCTGACCCAATCGCTGGAAGCGTTCCAAAGTGTGGATGTTGGCGACAATCGGGTGGTGATCAGCGTCCTGGACAGCTTGAGCCTTGGAGATGGCACAGTTTTCGGAAAGGATTATCGAAGTGTCGGCCAGTTGTCGCTGTTTGCCGAGAACATATTGTTATCCGACAAATTTTCCTTGAGCAAGGGAATTGTTTCCAGCCATGGATTGGCGATGGCGGGACAGGGGACATTCGACCTGTCCGGAACCCCGGGGAGCAGCAGCGATACCCCGAATCAGGATCCCAATGCCCCAGGTGTCGCGGGGGGGCCAGGGAAGCCGGGAGGGAAATTCTGGCTGTATCTGGAGGATGGGACGGCGATCAAGTCATCGTTTGCCATATCGGCCCATGGGGGGGCAGGTGGGGCTGGACAGCAGGGGACGGACCGTACCGCCGGAGGGGATGGTGGCGATGGTGGTCCAGGAGGCGAGGTGACGGTGGCGGTCGGGTCGCCGAGCTTGGCGTGGTTGGCCTCCATGCGAACGGCCTATGCCTTGTCGACCCTGGGGGCGAAACAAGAGGCGGTAAAGGAATTGGTTCAGACCTTGCCGACGAATCTGCCCGCCTCACTTCTGAACCGCCTCAACGATGCCCTTGCAGCGACCAACGACGTCGACTTTACCCGCTCCCTGGAGGATGCGGCGTTACAGCTTTCGGCCATTCAAACCGGATTTGCCAGCACCTTGCGAACCTGTGTGGATGTCTCCGGCGGGATCTATGGGGTATATGGCGATGGCAAAACCAATGGCAAAGATGGCACTCCCGGCAAACCGGGCAGTTACACCGGTCTGCTGTTTGGAACTCCCATGGATTGGGTGGGGGACAAGTTTCCCCAATTTTTTCTGATCCATCCCAGCCAGTGTGCCCGATTCATGGAACGCATCAAGTTGGACTATTGGCGTCTCGATCCCGTCACCTATCCCGATGGGGTGGCCGATTTGATCATCCGGCTGTTACGGCTCCAGGCGCGTACCCAGCCGTTTGCCCGGGCGGCCGTCGACTCGTTGCTGGTGAAATATTACAATCGGAACGAAGCCTTCTTTGGCGCCGTCAACGCCGTGGCGTCGCTGGCGGCGATCTATCAGGAGTCCAGCCAATATTTATCCCAGATCAAGCAAGGGCTGGATTTGTTTGGCTACAATAGCAACCATGTCCCGTTGGGATCGCTATCGTTCTACCAGACTCTTCTGAAGGCTTTGTGCGATAATTTTTCTGTTCTTGAAACCGCCTACAACAATTATTTCAAGGCCCTGCAGACGCAAAAAGCGACCACCGATCAGATCATCGCCACCCGCCAGCGGCAGGCGATCACCATCAGCAACGCCCAGTCGCAGTTGTCGAGCCTGAAAAGCCTGACCCTCAAGACGGCCCGGGTGATCGATGGCTATCAGACCATTCTGCCACCGCTGAAACAGGCGGTGGAGGACAAGATCAAAGCCCTGGAAGACAAGATTAAAAACCATTTCGACTTTAATTTCGATACCTTTTTCCAATCGCTGACCACCCTGGCTTTCGCTCCCGAGTCTTCTTTCATGGCCTTGACCCAGGCGGGAAGTTTTCTATACAACGGCGCCGCCAAGGTGACCGATGACAAGGGACTGCCGGTCAATAAAAGTTATCTAGTGGGGCAGTTGAAGGCGGTGAAAGCGGATGTCAACAGCATCATGGAAGGTTATCAAGCCCTGGACAACGGCCTGTTGGCTCCGGACGATCCCGGTGCCGGAAAGCTGGTGGCCGAGGAAGGGCAAATCTTGAAATTCTTCAGCAGCTTTTACAGCTCCTTCCCGAAGGAACTCGACGAACTGAAAAAGGCGTTCCAGGCCTACATCGATCAGGTGGAGGCGCGCAACAATCAGATTTTGCAATACAATGCCATGGTGACGTTGATGGTGCAAAATCATGAGTTGATCCAAACGACCCAGGCCCAGAACGACAAGCTGAACGACACGGCCCTGGCGGCCATGAAACCCGATCTGCCCGATCTGGTGACCTTCGTTTCCAGCATGTATTACGATGCCCGAACCCAGGTGATGGAAACCCTCGATTTGACGGCACGGGCGTTCCGCTTCTGGGCCCTTTCGGATCGCAACATCATCAGCCAGGCCTATGGCGGCAAATCCTTGCCGCAGATCGACAGCGTCGCCTTGATCGCGGCCCAGGATACCCTGCTGAGTCAGTTTCGCCAGGCGGTGGAAAATTTTGGCACCAACAGCTCCAAGTTTCCTGCAGGATCCGGTCAACCAGGGTTGATCTATCAGGTGCCGTCGTTGCAGGTGGACCTGTTTCGTCAATTGAACCAGTTGATGCTGCCCATCGTCGCAGCTACCTCGGACTCTTCGGGTAGCAGTAACATTTTTGCCGGCATGGCCAATGTCCGGATTTTGCAGATACGGGTCTGGGTGCCAGGGGCCAAGGTGGACAATGATCGGTTGCAGGTGCGGATCACCCACACCGGCAATGAACAGATCGTCGCCACCTCGGGCGAGGTGTTCCGTTTTTCCCACGAGCCGGTCAATAAATTGTTCATCTACGCCCCCAGCACCCTGCGGGTGATTGAGGAGGCCAATTTTGGCGTCGAGCAATCGTTGGCCAGCGGCGGATCCGCCACCACGTATGCCGCCTTGGGGCCGTTTACCTCTTGGCATGTCACTGTTGATCCGAAGGACAACGTCGGTCTGGATCTCTCAGGGGTGACCGGAGTGCAATTGGAGTTCCACGGGACCAACTATGCCTTTGATGGTTAGCCCGGTTCCCTCGTGTTACGTCGAACTGTTGCGCGCGCCTCGGGTTAACCCTTAGGCAGCAAACGACCTGACGGACCTCTTGGACGGCAAGGAATCCGGCTCGGAACATCCGTCAGGAGTTCCCGTTCCTGGGCATAATGGGTTTGCGAGTGCATCCAGATTTCCGGGGCGCAAGGCGGTATCGGCAGAGATGCTGCGTTTGCCGCGGAGGATCTCGTTCACTCGGCGAGCGGCACCCCGAACTTCTTGGCCAGATGGTCTTGGGTGACACATAATTCTTAAATTAATTCAGTGATTTGTTCTCAAGGATGATGGGTGGGATGTCGTTCATGGGCTGATTCCTCAATGGTAGTCCATGACCTCTACGTCACACGCTTCCCGGTTCGACCAAGTGCAGCAGATACACCACTG
>JADFZF010000012.1 GCA_015232645.1 Magnetococcales bacterium
GGCGCGCGCCTGCGCGATTTTTCCGCAAAAATCACGCGGAAAAATCGCTTCGGGTAAAGGGGCGCGTGAGAAGCAAAATCAAAATCAAAACCCTGGGGGCAATCCCCCAGACCCCCTTTTTTTTTTAATATTCCCGAACCGGTGGGATCTGAATATGGACGTAACTGGCGGTGCCGATATTACGACGTCACCATGGCAAACGTCAATTGTCGCCATGACGAGACACAATGACAAATGATGTGTTTCACAGCATCTCCCCGGGCAAGAGGTCGAATGAGCCTTCCAAATTCATCTGCCTCTTTGCAGGCATCAAATTGAAAAAGTTTGCAACCAAACCTAACATTGTTGACAAATACCATACCCTTGGCCTGCTTTCGGTTACCTCGTCATCGTTTGCAACAATCCCCAAACAGATTGTGACCATATTTTTCTGTATTTTTCTTTGGTTGGCGGCATAATCAGTCCAAAGAGATCACCCCGACCCGAACTATCGCGGATTGGGGTAAGGTCCAGCCATGATAACGGCAACCGTCCTTCAGGAGAGAGAGACATGACCACCGCCCACTTCACCCTCAGCCATATTCTTCAAGCGCCTTCCGATACCTGGGATGGCCCGGAATACAACGATTCCGCCAAAGGATCATCCCGAGTAAGGATCGTATGGATGGTGGTGTTGACCGCCATTGTGGCGACAACGACGTATGTGTATGTCAACCACCGCCACATGCAAACGATGAAGGGAGTTGTTCACTCTCGGAGTGTTCTCCAGGAAAAGTTGAATGAAGCCACCCGGACCGCCGATACCCTGAGAGAGCAACTGGCCCTGACCACCCTGTCTTTGGAAGAATGGCGTAACAAGGTGAGCGGTTCCACCAAGGTGATCGAAAATCTGACCGTCTCGCGACAAGCTTTATCGGATCAGTATGAGCAGGCGAAACGGCAGTGGCAGCAAGATCGGAAAACATTGGAAAATCAATTGGGGACAGTGCGTCAGAACGGTCACCGACCGTCCGCGGTCCAAGTCGTCGTAACTGCAGAGCCATCCGTTGCCACCCCTGGGGCCCTTGCCACCGATCAAATATTACTGGCTCAGGCCAAGGGGTTGCAAAATCGGCTACAATCAGGCTGTGTTCAGGGGGATTGTGTCAACGGACAGGGAGCTTGGCATTTTGATAATGGCGATATTTACGTGGGGACGTGGATCAATGGTCTCAAGGATGGCCAGGGACTGTACCGGTATGCCAGCGGCGCCTGGTATTTTGGCAGCTGGTCTCAGGACCTCAAACACGGGCACGGAGTGTATCATTTTGCCAATGGCTGGCTTTATGAAGGGGGTTGGTTCAAAGGCAAACGTAACGGACTGGGGGTCGAAACCTCCCCCATGGGCCAAGCTAAAAAAGGACAGTGGGTAGACGATGGGCAGGTTTCATGATTAGCGGGGTGGATGAACTCGACTGGTGAACAACACCCCCGGTGATTAAAATGTCGCGTTCAGTCGCATCAATTCATGGCAACGGCTCACGGCGCGGCGAAACTCGAATGCCACCGGACCTTCTGGACACAACTGGTCAAATTCAAACTCGCTGTAGAGCCGTAGAGGGATACGAGATTCGTACAGGAGATCGACCAGGATGACGAATCTGGAGGCGGCATCGGCGATGTTATAGCGCAGGTCGGGGATCCCGGAAATCATGACCGTGGTAGCCATTCGCGCCAGATCCATATAGTCGGCGGCCCCCAGGTTACGGACGCACAGCTCAGGGAAGTCCAACCAGTACAGCCCTCCCTTTTGACCGCGCACGGCGACGTCATGGCGTCCCAATTTGATTTTTGTGGCGTTCGGGGTGGTGTCGGTCAGGAGAAGAAACTCATCCGCGGCCGAACCTCCCTTAAGCGATGCCAGTGGGCCACCCTGACGGCGCCAATCCGCCCCGCTGGAAAGATCCAACGGTTCTACACGACTCTTGATGACTTTCAGTAATGGAAGAAAGCTGGCGCGGTTGTACCCTCCTTTGAACAGGTTGTCGATGTCCCAGTTGGAGGTGGCGCACAGCGTCACCCCACATTGAAACAAAGCATCCAGCAACCGTCCCAACAGCATGCCATCAGCGATGTGGTCGATAAAAAATTCATCAAAACACAATAACCGCGACTCTCTGGCGATGTTGCTGGCAATATAAAGCATGATATCCACATTGACTTCGGGCTTGGCCTTGTGCAATCGGTGATGCAATTCGTCCAGAAAGGGGTGGAAGTGGACGCGCCGTTTTTCTGGAAACGGCACGGAGTCGAAAACCAACTGCATCAACATCGACTTGCCGCGGCCCACGGGTCCATGCATATACAACCCTTTGGGTTCCGACGCCCCATCTTCATAGCGCCATACCAATACCCCCTTGTAGGCGGTCAGGACGCATCGGCGACCGAGGGCAGTCACCAGATCATCGAGAATCGGCAAAGCGGCGGCTTGATCCTGGTCCGAAGCCAGAGAACCTTGCGCCAGCTTATCGCGATAGCACTGGCTGGGGAGAGGATGCGATGGTTGCGACATGATGGAGCTTCCTCGTATCGGGTTGTATTAGGTTGACGGATCGGCAAGGCGATGATTTCACGGCCAGGAATCATCATGAAGGCAAAGTCGATTCTGGAACCGATGCATTTTATGGATTGCGGCTTCGGCGGATGCTCGATTCTGCCATGAGTATTGCAGAAAATCGTCGCTTGAGGTAAGGAAAAACCTGATGGTTGGATCGTTCTGGCCCAGGGCGCGGCCTGGGGCTTTTTTTCAGGTCTTGAATGGTCAACGATCAATCTGAAATCGGGTTCCGAGTTCCGGGATGACCGGCCCAGGCCATTGATTTTCGGATCCTGTCGCCTTCCGGATCCACAGCGGCGAAGATAAAATCAAACGCACCAGGTCGCTTTGCCGTTGGGTATTGGTTTTGTCAAATATGGCCTTAAGATGGGTACGGGCGGTGTTTTCGGTCATCCCCAACCGTTCGGCCCCCTCGCTGAGAGAATTTCCGAGTGTCAATTGTCCCGCCAAGTCCGCTTCTCGGCGTGTCAGTCCGAACATGCCCTGCAACAATTCGGGTGGAACTTCCTGTGGAACCAGCGGGTCGGTGACATAAATCACCGCCAAGGGGTGCTGTTCCGATTCTCTTCCGAGGGACGGATTTTTATGGCTGGCCAGTGAGGAGATCATGACCAATAAAGGTTCTTCGACCTGGCGACGGCGGACCGACAGGCTTTTGGATACGATTGGTTTCGGGGAAGTCTGGCAGGTAGGGTTGATCACCTTCCAGATATGCTGTTGCATTAGACTATTTTCCTTTGAATCTTGTATAAGCAGATGCCCACCCTGGGAAATCAACCCATCGCGCATGTTGATCAGGTGGGTTGCGGAATCATTGGCGAACAGGATCTGTCCGCTATCATTGACAATAAAAATGCCCATGGCTGTTTCATCCAAGGCACTCATGGCCACGCGTTGATTGAGATCCGATGTCACTAAACGTTTATGCAGAGAAAGAGCACGCTGAAAATGGGGGGCTATTTTTCCCATTGCATCAATGGCTTCCTGATTGAAGGGCAGACCATTGGGAGTACGGAATACTCCAATCCCCATCATTGTTTTATTGTTATTGTCTCGTAAGGTGATGATCAGAGCATATTTCGTTTTGGAATGACGTAATATTTCTTGGCACACGTTGGAGTCATGTGACAACGCCTCGCCAGTCAGGCCCATGCGGCAAGTTGCGGGCTTTCCCGTAGAGGAGTTGCACACCACCACTCGAGGATTTTCGGCGATCATGCTATGAAATTTCTTCTCCAACTCTTGGTCAAATTTCATTCTGTCACCGGCACCATGCTGCAAAGAGATATTGAATAAGGGGTTATCCTGGTCAAAATGAGCCATGAGAGATGATTCGGCATTCAACAACGTCGCCACATCCATGAGGATCCGTTCCCATTTTCCGGAATCGGCCACGGAATCATAAATATTTTCAATGGTTGAGAAAATTCTATTTTTGAACAAGGTGTCTTCCCAATATAAACAACCGTTAATAGTAGCTATTTTCTATCAATATAGTGTAAATCCGGTCGAGGTTCAAGGTTCATATCCAAAGTATTTCGTCACATTGGGGTGGAAGGTGGCTGAAGAGACATGATTGACTTGGGTTAAATTTTTTTTTGTTTTCTACCCTATTTGGGTGATTACCTGCTGGCACGAGTAGTGGCAGAATAATGCCGAGACCTCTAGTAGATATAAGTTATTATAATATTATTTTTAGGGTTTTCCGGTGTGATTCAATCTATTGCAGCGTATCTTTCAAAGAAAAACTGGGCGTGGTCCATAAGAAGACGCGTTGTGGTTACCATTGCAACGTTTTTTTTTGTTACCAGTCTATCAATGGTGATTTTTGCGTATAATAATAGATGGATGGAACTGGAAAGCGATGTCCGCGAGGATGTCAATGAAACACTTCAAGACTTTCATTACATGCTTCAGGTCGAATCCGTCGGGCTTGATAAACTGCATTCTGGTCTCGTTCAGAATGTAGAAATTATCCAATATTTTGCTGAGCGTCATTTAGAAAAATTACAGAATTCGGTCGCACCGGTATTCGCACAGATGAAATCGGATTTTTCCGTTACTCATCTGTATTTTATTGAACCAGACGGCCGGGTTTTTCTAAGGGCACATAAGAATGAACGTGGGGATATCATCCACAGGAATACGTTTCTACGCGCTTCGTTGGCCAGAAAGAAATCCAGCGGTATAGAAATGGGAAGGAATTTTTTTTCCTTGAGGAATATCCATCCGGTGGATTGGAAGGGGGAGTTCACAGGTTTTATCGAGCTGGGATAAGAACTCGATTCCATTTTTTTCGATCTGAAAAAACTGAGCGGTGCTGATGTCACGCTATTGATGTCGATGGACTACGCCCGGATCAAGAATGTCCATATCAAACCCATCACTCTGTTTGGAGTGAACATCTTAGAGTCGACGTATCAACAGAAGGCGGTCCAGCTGATCCAATCACTGGGGGCGGTTCCCATTGAAACCGGGTTGAGGGAGACAGTGGTACAAATTGTTTCCGATGATGATGAATATTTTGCAGTGGGATTGACTCCCTTCAAGGATATGGTTGGGGAAACGGCCGGAGTTCTCATGTTTCACTGGAGGATAAGTGATAAAATAGAAATAATGCACTATCACGTTGCGCTCAACGTTATAATATTCTCATTTTTTTTGTTTTCAGCTATGGCATTACTGTATTTGTCGGTCAGGAAGAGCCTGATTCTGTTTGGTAATTTAAGTCGCGGTATTGTCGAAGTCAGCGAAAGTTGGGATCTGAGCAAACGCCTGGAGGTTCAGGATCGAGATGAGGTTGGCCTGTTGGTGGAAGGGTTCAACCGTTTTCTGGAAAAATTGGACCAGATGACGCAACAATTACGCTCCATGAACCAGAGCCTGGAACAGAAGGTCACGGAACGAACCCTGGAATTGCAAAATAAGGTACAAACGATTGAAATGACAACGCGAACAATGGCGGCGTTGGCACAGCATCATCAGTTGATCTTGAATTCGGTGGGAGAGGGCATCTACGGCATCGACGTTTCGGAAACGACGACATTCATCAACCGGGCCGGAGCCGCCATGCTCGGCTGGGAGGCCTCGGAACTCATTGGTAAACATCTCCATAACATCATACATCACACTCGGGTTGATGGAGGCCCCTATTTACCCGCCGACTGTCTCATCTGTCGGACCATTCGTGATGGCGAATCGCGAATTCGAAGTGACGAAATATTTTGGCGTCGGGATGGTTCATCATTTAATGTCGAATATATGGTCGCCCCCATCAAGGAATATGATGGCAAAATATTGGGATCGGTCGTTGTGTTTCGTGACATTACCGAACGGCTGCAAGCACAACAGGCCGGTCAACAACTTAATTCTTTGCAACGGGTATTGAATGCCATCTACCGATTATCGTTTCATTCGGTCACCATGCAGGAGAAGTTGGAGAGTGCCCTGCGAGAGATTATGAGAATTCCATGTTTTTTCAATCAATCTCAGGGCGGCATCCTGCTGTTGGACGCGGATGAGGAAACATTATGCCTGACGGCGCATCAGGGGCTGCATCCCTCTCTCCTGGGGTTATGTTCACGGGTCAAGTCGGGTCAATGTCTGTGTGGCAGAGTAGCGCAAACTGGCAAATTCATGCATGTGGCGGAAATCGATGATCGACATGATCACCGATTTGAGGGAATGCATCCCCATGGACATTACATCCTGCCGTTGATTTCCAGGAAACGGATGCTGGGGGTTTTGGTCCTTTATTTGGATCATGGCCATCTTTATCAACCGGAGGAAGAAGAATTTTTGACCACCATAGGCAACGCCCTGACGAGTTTGATTGAGCGTCATCTGGAGGATGAAGCGCTGCACTCTTTGAATATCAGTCTGGAGGCCCTGGTGCGGGAACGGACGGCCGAATTGCACAACCATATCGCCTCCTTGAAAGCTTATCAGGAACAGTTTGTTCGTTCGGAACGGATGGAGGCCCTTGGGGGAATGGTGGCTGGAATTGCTCACGAGATCAATACCCCGGTCGGAATAGGTTATACTGCTTCGATGTATTTGCGAGATCAAACGATGCAGTTCATGAGATCGTTTGAGAGTGACAATCTGACTTATGAAATCGTTCGGGAGTATGTATCCTCGGCGGACGAGGCGACTCAATTGATTGCTGCCAATCTGAGCCGGGCCGATGAACTGATCAAAAGTTTCAAGATGGTCGCCGTGGATCACGGCAGCGAGCTGGCTCGGTCGATCCAGTTGAAGCAGTATATCCAGGAAATCATTCTCAGTCTGCGTCCCAAACTTAAAATCACGGAACATCGGATCGATGTCACCTGCCCCGATGACCTCACCATCATGACATTTCCTGGAACGTTGGCCATCATCCTGGTGAATCTGATCATGAATTCCCTGACGCATGGTTTTGAGAATATCAGAGCCGGCCACATCCAGATTCGGGTGACCAGCAGCGATGATGAGGTACAAATGGTCTACCTGGATAATGGCTGTGGTATGGAGAAGGAAACAGTCAAACGAATTTTTGAGCCATTCTATACCACCAAACGGGGGCAGGGTGGCAGCGGACTGGGGATGCACGTTGTCTATAACCAAGTGACGCAAAAACTTGGCGGTAGCATTGTTTGCCAAAGCGACTTTGGGAATGGGGCGACGTTTATTCTAACCTTCAAGAAAAATATTGATATGATTCATTAGATGGGATTCAGGTGGAGAGATGAAGACTGGAAAATTGTGTTTGACAAAAAGCGATGATCAGCCTCAGAAAGGGCCATGCCTGCAGAATGATCTAAGTAAACTATGGAAAGTAATGATCATTGACGATGATCCAGATGTTCACCATGTCACCAGGATGGTCCTTGGCAAGTTTCAATTTGAAGGTATGGGATTACAATTTATTGATGGATACTCCGGTTCCGATGCCAAACGCCTTCTTCAGGACCATCCGGACACGGCCATCATTCTGTTGGACGTGGTGATGGAAACGGAGGATTCTGGGCTCAAAATTGTTCAATTTATTCGACAGGAGCTGAAAAATCGCCTGATACGCATTATTCTCCGTACCGGTCAACCGGGACAGGCGCCGGAATTCGAGGTCACGGAAAAATACGATATCAACGATTATCGGGAAAAAACCAGTCTGAGTTCGACCGTTCTGGCCACTTCGTTGTACTCTTCGCTGCGCGCCTATCGGGATATACGCGCCCTGGATAAGACTCGAATGGGTTTACAAAAAATCATCCATGCCACGGGTAATTTATTTGAATTGCGTTCGCTCAACGAATTGGCCATGGGCATCCTAACTCAAATAGCGGTCCTGCTTAATATGGGGAATCATGTCAGTTGCAGCGAAATGGAATGTTTTGCTGCCACTGACGAACTGGGACAACTGACCATCTATGCCGCTTTAGGGAAATATGAACCTTTTGTAGGAAAACCGGTTCTGCAGGTAGTGTCCAGTGAGATAGGGGAGCTCATCGGCAAGGCCCAAAAAGAAAATAAAAGTCAATATGCCGATCGCTGTTATATCGGGCAGTTCAAAACTAAAAATGGCATAAGGAATATTCTTCATTTTTTATATAGCGAACCACTCCTGCCGTCGGACCGGGAACTGATCGATCTTTTTTCGTTAAGCATCTCGGCATCGTTGGAAAATCTCTTATTGAATCAAGAGGTCATCGAAACACAAAAGGCTGTGACCTTCACCCTGGGTGAGGTCATCGAGGCCCGCTCCGGGGAAGCGGGTCATCATGTCCGCCGGGTCGCGGAAGGTTCACGTCTTTTGGCTGGTCTGCTTGGTCTGGATCAGCGTGCAGTGGATTTGATCTGGATGGCGTCGCCGCTGCATGACCTGGGTAAAATTGGGATTGCCGATGCCATCCTCAATAAACCTGGCCCCTTGGACCCGGAGGAGTGGGACAGGATTCAGCAACATCCTTCGATCGGCTGCAAGGTGCTTCAAGGTCAGGACAAAGAGGTCATCCACGCAGGTCGCATCATTTGTGCCCAGCATCACGAAAAATGGGACGGTTCCGGGTATCCGGATGGGCTGTCGGGGGAATCGATCCATATTTTTGCCCGCATCACGGCCATCATCGATGTCTTTGATGCTCTTTATCATAAACGAACGTACAAGCAGGCTTGGCCACTGGACAAGATCGTGGCCCTGTTCCAGGATGAAAAAGGGAAACACTTTGAACCTCGGTTGGTCGATGTCTTCCTCGACCATTTGCCGTTGTTTTTAAGGATTCAGAACGATTATCAGGGATGATTGGCCCGTCCTGGATCCTGAGGCAAGGGGGATTGGTGAATGGGACAGGTCCGGGAAACGGAGGCCTTCCCAGATCCACCCGATTCGCCAGTCCGGTTTATTTGACCGGATGCCCCTATCATGCCGATGGAACCTTCCAAATCGTGTCAGCCTGAAAAGGTGGTTCGGTGACCGCGGTCCACCGGTGCCCCAGAGAATCTGTTGGTCGCGTTTGCATTTCGATGACGAAGCAGGTACCATGGTGGCAGTTATGTTGTAACCAAACCACTTGACCTTATCAACAACCCGGTATGGCGTTGGAGGAACCTTGAGGTTTTCAACGGCAATGGCACGTCTACCCCCCCTTTGATTTTTTATGGATTTTAGTCTGAAGCCCATCCCCGTCCTGCTTGTCGATGATCAGGAGATCACCGGCTATGTCCTGAACAAGATGATTTCGGAGGAATTCCAGGGTGATTTTGTCCTGCACTCCATCCATAACCCTCACGCAGCCTTGTCCAAGGCCCAGGAGACGGCACCCGCCGTCATACTGTTGGATCTGGTCATGCCCGAAATGGACGGCTTGACGCTCCTCCACCAATTTCGACGACATCCCGGTTTCATCGATACCCCCATCATCATGCTTTCTTCACAGGAAGAATCGTTTTTCAAGGCCAAGGCCTTTGAGATGGGGGCCAACGATTACCTGGTCAAATTACCGGAAAAAATTGAGCTGATGGCCCGTCTGCGCTATTACGCCCAAGCCTATTACAATTTGTTGCAGATCCGGGAATCCCATCGAATCCTCAAGGAAAAGGAACTGCAATTCCGCATTGTCACCGAATCGATTCTGGAAGCCATCGTCGCTGCGGATCTGAATGGGACGATCCGTTTCTGGAACCAGGGGGCAGCGACACTCTTCGGCTACGGTCGGGACGCCATCCTTGGTCAACAGGTGGACCGGCTGATCGCCCCCCGATTCAACGCCGAGTTCAAGCAATGTTTCACCGCATTGATGGCCAAGGGAACGTTGACACAGTGTGAAGTACGCGAATGGCTCGGGGTGCATCAGGATGGACGGGAATTTCCCATGGAAATTTCCATCAACTCCTGGACCGAAGAAGGCCAAACTCTCATTGCCAGCGTGATCCGCGATATTACCCAACGCAAGAAGGAAGAGGATCGCATTCGTTACCAGGCCAATTACGACCTGCTGACCGATCTTCCCAACCGTCATTATTTCATGCAACGCCTGGATGAAAGCATCTCCCTGGCCCACCGCCAGGGGGTTTCGTTTTCGTTGTTGTTCATTGATCTGGATCGGTTCAAATGGGTCAATGATACCCTGGGGCACGATGCGGGCGACCTGCTGCTGCAACAGGTGACGCAACGAATGAAACATTGTATCCGCACCACCGATACCTTGGGACGCCTCGGCGGCGACGAGTTCACCGCCATCCTTTACGATATCAACCCATTCGGGACCAAGATCGTTGCCAGAAAAATATTGGATGAACTGTCCAAGCCTTTCATGCTTCAGGCGCGCCAAGTGCAGATTTCCGCCAGCATTGGCGTCACGTTGTATCCGGAAGATAACGAAAACAAGGAATCCCTGCTCAAGAATGCCGATGTTGCCATGTACGTCGCCAAGACTGCCGGGAAGAACCGATATTGGTTCTTTAACCCCGTGGAAAATTGATTCCATGAATAGTAATCGTCAAGGTATGGTTTTCCAAGGCCACGATCCGCGGATCCCGCCGGCGGCTGACATTGGGGGAATGGATTGGGTCCTCGGGTTGTTCTGTCGAGGAGGATCGGCAACCGGGGCAAACCAGGATGGATAGGGAGCAGACATGAAGCAAGGCCACCCAATGAGCCGTCGTTTTTTTCTCAAGTCATCCCTGGCCGCGGGGACTATTTTGCCGACGGTTCTGGGGATGCTGCCCCATCCGGTCGGCGGACGGGCCCTGGCACAGTCGGAAAAAGGAGTCGGCCAGGGCTGGCTGGAACTGGCGGCCCGACGGGGCGAGCCAACGGGGAAATTTGGCAAAATTGGCGATCCGGTCACCCTGACGGTGGGATACCAACCGTATTGTACCCCCTATTGGACATCAACCGTCAACAAGCAGGCACAGCTCTGGGCGCAATATCTTCCCAAAGGGAGTCGGGTGCTGTGGTTTCGATCCCTTTCCGGACCACTCATTGGCAATAATATGAATGCCGGCAGCAATCAGTTCGGTTATATGGCGGAGACTCCGGCGCTCCGGGCCGGGGATATTGTCGCTTGCGACATGGTTTCGGTGACCGGCTACGACTCGGGAGAAACCGGAGCCATCGTCGTGCGTCGGGATTTATGGGATGAAAAAAAAGTGGCAGCGCCGGTCGACCTGAAAGGAAAACCAGTCGGCACCCCCTTTGGTTCCTATTCCCATCGGCAGTGTCTCACCTGGATGGAGCAAAACAAAATCGACCTTGATCTGCTTGACCGCTCCATCGAACTGCAAATGAGTCAACTCAAACAGGGAACTCTCTGGGCCAGCGCCCTGTGGGAACCCTACCCGTCGTGGATGGAATATCGGCATTTGGTCAAGCGTTGGATTTCTGGATTGGAGATGCCCTGTACCTGCACCACGACCAACAAAGAGGCGACGCCACATACCTTTCGGGTGGTCGGGGCCACCTTGGCGGTCCAGGATTGGATACGTGAAAGACCCGATATTATCGCCGCGTATCTAAAATCGGAAGAGGAAAGCCGTGATCTGCTGACCCATGCTCCCGACCTGGCGGCCTATTACATCTGGAGCGATATTCCGGAAGTGCCGCCACCGGTGATTCGCTCCAGTCTGGACATGATGGTTTGGGATGGTCGGATCACCGCCGCCATCCGGACCCATTTACAGGGATGTGCGCGCCTGTGGCGTGCCCACGGTCAGCTGCAACATGAACGTTCTCAAAATCCCGATGCGTATGTGGACGAATGGGCCAATGGTGGTTTTCTTGACTTGGCCATTGGGGAAATGCAACAAGAGCGACGTTGGACTTCCGCCACCCAACCCGGTTTTCCCAAACTTATGAATGATGGACAACGTCAGCGTCATGAGTGGTCACGCTATGCCGATATTCAGGTACGCCAGGTCCCCTGGTCGCCAACCAGGCTATAGCTTGTCGGCCCGGCCCATGACCCCTTGCCCCAGACCTCAGGGGCACCTTCCGGCCAGAGGGGGAGCAGGTGGATTTTAATTTTTCTTTACGTAATAAGCTGTTGCTGACTTCCCTGGCCATTGGGCTGTTGCCGGTATTCCTGATGGGGTTGATTACGACCTACCAGGGGGCCAGTACAGTTCGACAGAGCGAATTGGAACATTTGCAGAGTATTCGCGATCTGAAAAAAACACATATCGAAAAATTTTTTCTGGAGCGAAAGCGCGATCTGAATTCCCTGATGGATGTGGCGCAACTGCTGGAATACGAAGCGGAGTCGCGTCTGCGCAACATCGTCGAAAGCAGGAAGCAGTATACGGAATTGTTTTTCAGGGAACGCCTGATCGATGCCAAGGTGTTTTCCCGCAGTGAATCGCTGACCCAGGCAGTTGACCAGTTTTCCGGGGCCTTCAAGGTGGAGGGTCAGCGGATCGGGGGAATGGCGTGGAAGGCGGCATCAGACCGATTTGCGACCGAAATCGATCAATACCGTCAGGAACGCGGTTTTGATGATGTGCTGCTGTTGGACACCATGGGCAACGTTGTCTACGCCGCCGCCCAGGGGAGTGACGCCGGAGGGAACATCCATCGCGATCCCCTGGACAAGACCTCCTTGAATACCGCTTTTACCCTGGGACTAAAAGGTGTTCACATCGAGGATTTTGCCCCCTATGCCCCGGTCCGCGGCGAGATGTCGGCGTTCATCACCGCGCCAGTGCAACGATTTGGCGAGGTCATCGGCGTACTGGCCTTGCGCCTTTCCGTGACCACCATCGATGCCATCGTTCAGAGCTTTGCCGGGATGGGGAAAAGTGGCCGGGTCGCTTTTCTCACCCCATCCGGCCCTCTGCCACGTTCTTCGTTTTATCCGGCGGCCGCGGTCGCCCTGACCACTGCGGGTGATCATGAAGGGGACGCCAAAGAGGGGTCACCCATCCGATTCGTGGCCGAGGATGGCAGTGGCATTCTCCGTTTGGCCAGCGTGATGCCCGTCAACATACCGGGTCTGCAATGGCGTTTGGAGGCCGGCGTCCGCCTGGATGAAGTGATTAACCCGGTGGGCGACAAGGCCTATGAAAGCTTTTTTTCCCGTTATGTGCAAAACCTGGGTTATGAAAATTTATACATGGTTCAACCAGGAGGTCGGGTATTTTTCGCCGCCCGTCCCAGCGATCTTCTCGGTGTCAACCTGTTGGAGGACCCCAGAAGCAAAAAGACCCATCTGGCTGGGATGTTGCGGACGGTTTTGGAACAACATGGCGAGGGGATCAGCGATTTGATCCCTTTGGGATTGGCCGGTGACGCCCCATTCAGTTTCATCGCCCGTCCTTTGCTGGCCAACGACAAGGTGGCGTTGGTGGTGGTGCTGCAAATGGCGGATACTTTCATCAACGACATTATGAAACAGCGCCATGGCTCGGAGGACAATGGTGAAACCTATCTCGTCGGCCCCGACCATTTGCTGCGGTCCGATCCGGTTCTGGACCCGGAACATTTTTCGGTGCGCCAATCGTTTGCCAACCCGGATCGCAACCGGGTGGATACCCCTGCCGTCCGCAGAGCGTTGGAACAGCAGTCGGGTTCCATGGAAAGCGTCAACTATCGTAACGATCCCGTATTCGTCTCCTTTGCTCCGGTACAGGCGGGTCAAGTGACCTGGGCCCTGGTGGCGGAACGAGATCGGGATGCCGTGTTGCGGCCAGTGAGGAAGTTACAATTTATTTTTTTGGCATCGGCGTTGGCGATCACGTTGCTTGTGGTCGTGGTCGGCTGGTGGAGTTCGCGGCGGATCACGCAGACGTTGACCTTGGTTTCCCAGGAGACGGTGAGGGCGGCGGGGGAAATCGCCGCGACCATTCTGCAACAGGAACGTATCTCTCGGGCCCAGGCGGATGCCATGACCGAAGTGGCGGCTGGAATGGAGAGGCTGTTTGAGACCGCACGGCGCTCGGTGGAACAGGCGGATGCCGCCGTGGCGGAGAGTGGCAGTGTCCTGGAGTTGGCCAAAAGCGGAGAGGAACGGTTGTCGGCGCTCCAGGGGAGCATGGATACCAATGGACGCAGTGCCGAATCGGTGGCGCAACAGATCCGTTCCTTGAGCGACAAGTTTGTTCAGATCGATGAAATCAGCGCCATGATGACCGACTTTGCGGTCGAAACCAAAATGTTGGCCATGAATGCCGCGGTTGAGGCGGTACGGGCGGGGGCCAAAGGCAAGGGATTCACGGTATTGGCGGAAGAAATACGTAAACTGGCCGAGGACAGCAAACGTTCCACCGATCGGATCAACAATTTGGTGTTGGAACTGCGTCAGGTGACCACCGGAACGGTCAAGGAATCCCACGAAGGGGCGAGGACCGCCCAGGAAGGTCTCGCTATGGCCCGTGAGACCATCGGCACCTTTGCCCAGGTGACTGCCTCGGCCGAGAACGCCGCCGCCAACGCCGGACAAATTACCCTCAACCTGCGCAACGAAGAGGAAGAGATCAAACAACAGTTGCTCAACATCACCAGGATGAAAGAGGCGGCAGGCGAAAATGCATCGGGGATTGCCCTGATCTCCGAAGGGGTAAGAAATTTCGACCGCATCGTCAGGGTGTTGGATGGTTTCATCCACGGCAGGCCTTCCGCAGGCAACCAGTGAATGCCCCCGCGATGTCCGATAACGATGGTCGCTACGATCAAATGGGATCGAACGCTGGAAGGGATTGGTGGTTACGGTTCGAGTCCCTTCTGGAACAGAAAACCGGGCTATCCCTGGCCCATCCGCGGTCGTTGATTGCCGACCTGGTCGGTCAGCGGATGACGGCATGGAACCTGTCCGACCGCGACGCCTATCTGTCCCTGTTGTACGATATCGACAAAGGGCGGTGGGAATGGTCGGTGTTGCTGTCGGCACTACCGGTCCATGAGAGCTATTTTTTCCGCGATCCCGATCAATTTTCTGTCATCCGGGAGCAACTGTTGCCGGAATTGTGGCGAGGGAAACGGGGGCAGGAGGGGGAACTGTCGATTTGGAGCGCCGGCTGTGCCAGCGGCGAAGAGGCCTATACCCTGGCCATGATATTGGAGGATTGGTCGGTCGCCACGACGACCGATCCGTGGCCTATCCGCATATTGGGAACCGATATGGACCCCAATGGTATCCAGCAGGCCCGGGAGGGGCGTTATCGATCGTGGTCGTTTCGCAGCGTCGCGCCCGAGGTGTTGGCGACCTTTTTTCATGCCGAGGGGGATCAGTGGTACCGTATCGATTCGCGTCTGAGGAATCGGGTCCGGTTTGAGGAACTCAATCTTTTGGAAGCCGAGCACCATCTGGGTCAGGAACCACGGTTCGACCTGGTGCTGTGCCGCAATGTGTTCATCTACCTTTCTCCCCAGGCGGTGCGGCATATTTTGACGGCGATGCATGCCCTGTTGCGACCGGGAGGGTATCTGGTGACCGGGCATGCGGAACTCGACCTGCAGCTCGTGGCCCGGCATGGTTATCGGACGCGGAATTTTCCCCACAGTCGGGTGTATCAAAAACCGCTGCCTGGTGAGGAACCGGTCGGGAGTTCACCCCTATCCCGGGGGGGATTCAAACCGGGAAGTCCCTGGTCGGTCCAGGCTCCGAATCCGCGTCCAAGTACCGATCATTCGCCAGGGATGTCATCAGGCAGGCCGGGTCTTGCGGTCAGCGGCGATGATGGTGCCGGTCCCGACATGGTGTGCGCACGGATGCGACGGCATATCGTGGCTGGACGTCATGCCGCGGCCCAGGCGGAAGGGGAAGCGGCCAGGCCGATCCATCCCAATGATGCCCCCATCCAGACCATGCTGGCCTGGGCCTTGGCCAATCTGGGCCGATCGGCCCTGGCGGAAGAATCGTGTCTGGAAGCGATTCGGATGGATCCCACCGCCTCGGAACCGCATCATCTGTTGGGCCAGATCTTGTCGGAAACCCAGAGGTTTGCCGAGGCGGAAGGGAGTTTTCGCATGGCGATTTATCTCGACCCCGGCGACATTTTGGCCATGATCGAGTTGGGCAATACCTTGGCCAGACTCGGACGGCGACAAGAAGCGCGACGGGAGTGGATGGTGGCAAGGAATCTGTTGGCGCGAGAACCTGACGATCGGCAGGTGGGCGTCTTTGAACACTGGTCGGTGGCATCATTGAAAATTGAACTGGAACGCCTGCTGCGCGAAGGTGGCTAAGTGAACGTATCCTCCTCATCAGCAGCCGCCTGGCCACATCTGGTCTTTCGGCTGAGTGACAAACTCTATGGGCTTGCAGCGGAGTCGGTCCGTGAGATCGTCCGTTTGCCGGAAATTTCACCTCTGGATGACCTGCCGCCTCAGGTAGCCGGTCTGGTCAACGTTCGCGGGCGGTTGGTGCCGGTCATCGATCTGGAGGCACGGATGCGGACCGCGGCGCGCTTATGGCATACTTCCGATTTTCTCATCATCGCCATACTTCACGATGACGTTGATATCGCCATGATTGCCAATCACATCGTTGGCATCCACGACCTGCAGCCGCGGCAGTCCGGAGAGCTGGATGCCCTGTTGGGAGATGGGGAAGGGGGGGCACACCATGGATTTTTGGCCGGGGTCGCCCATATCGAAAACCAAATGGTGGCGTTGTTGGATTGTCACCATCTTTTATTGCCCCGGGAACAAAAAGCACTCGGCGAGTGGGGGCGGGCGGATGAAGAAAGAGGTGACCCAGGGGCAGGGCGATCACTCTCTCCGCGCCGTTTCAGCCCCGGGTCGACCGATCGGGAACATAGCATCTTTCGCGAACGCGCCCGTCGGTTGATGAATCCGTTGCGCGGTACCGATGCGATCGTTGCCCAGGCCTTTGTCATCATCGAATTGCACCAGACCCGGTTGGCGTTCACCATGGAGGCGGTCCGGGGTTTTGTCAGCGTCATGCGGATGACCCCGATTCCGTGTTGCCCGGAGCATGTGGCGGGGATGATGAGTCGCCGGGGCGAGATGTTGACGTTGGTGAACGTGTCCATGATGTTGTCCCTTCCCAACGTTGCGAGGCCGATGGAAAAAGCGGTATTGGTGGAAATTCAGGAGGACGAGGTCTTGGGGCTCCTGGTCCACCAAGTGGTCGAAGTGGTCTATCAGGATGTCGATACCCTGTTTGTTCCCGTGGCGCCGGAAGATGGTCCGGCTCATAAGCTCGGCTCCCTGCGTTGGCGGGGGCAGTTGCTGGCGGTCATCGATCCCGCCAAACTGCTGCGTTCACCGGAATTGGTGGTCGACCAGGCACCTTGATATTGAATTAATGGGAAATTTTGGAGTGGTCACCATGAAAGTCAAATTCAAACTTTCAAGAATAATAACACAGGGACTTATTTTTGCAGGATTACTGCCTGCCATTGGAATCAGCCTGTTTGCCTATGTGACCTTGACCCCGGTGCTCAAACAAACGGCGGTCCATCAGCTTTCCGCCGTCCATTATGGCAATACCCGGGAGTTGGAGCGCTACTTTGCCATCATGACCAGTCAGGCGCTCCCCATGATCGAGAACCCTTTGATCGTACAGGCCTTGGTTGACTTCACTCAGGGGGCGGCCGCCATCGAGTCGGAACTGGGTTCCGAATTCGATCGCGAGAAGGAGTCGCACCTGAATCAATTGCGGGCGCGGTATTTGGAATTGGCCGGTCGGATGCGTCTGACCGCCCCGGAGGAAGCGTTGAGTCTGTGGTGGCCCCGGAGCCGCGTCGGGCTATTGCTGCAATCCCGGTATATTGGCGACAATCCCTACCCGTATGGCACCAAGGCCAAACTGGACGGCCATTCCGGCGACGGCCTCTATGGAGCGGCGCACGTCCGCCATCACCCTCTGTTACGCAACTGTCTTAAACGCTCGGTGTTTTATGATTTGCTCCTGATCGAGCCCAAAGAGTTTCGCATCGTCTATTCGATACAAAAGGATTTGGATTTTGGGCTCAACCTGAGGACGGGTCCCCACAGTGGGAGTCG
Source organism: Magnetococcales bacterium (assembly GCA_015232645.1). Taxonomy (GTDB): domain Bacteria; phylum Pseudomonadota; class Magnetococcia; order Magnetococcales; family UBA8363; genus UBA8363. The sequence goes on from JADFZF010000012.1 coordinate 18,042, forward strand.
GTTGGCCGCCACCGTCGCCCAGGCCATGAACCAAACCATGCCTGGAAGCCTGTTCCTGTCTGATTTTGAACTGTATCCCCCGTCTCCCAATCGTCCCAGCGGCTTTGTCGTTCTGCCGGTGTTCGATGATGGACAAAAGCTTGGGGCACTGGCGCTGCAATTCGCCGCCACTGCCATCGAAACGGTGACCAACAACGGCGGCCTCTGGCAGGAGATCGGCCTGGGAACGACGGGGGAAAGTTTCCTCACGGGGCCGGATAAAATCTTTCGCAGCAACGTTCGCCCCATGCTGGAGGATCCAAAAAGTTTTATCGCGACCCTCCGACATAACGGCGTTGATGAAATCATCCTGACCCGGATGGAACAGAATCGCAGCGTCAGCTCGTTTCTCCCCTGGACCGCTCTGCCCGACGACGAGGTGACCCGGGGGATTCGGCATGGTCCGGAAGAACTGACCGATTATATGGGGCGCCAGGTGTTGGCCAGCCATTCCCCGATCACCCTTCCCGGAGGGCAGCAATGGACCCTGTTCACGACGATTTCCTTGGGGGATGCCTACCGTACCCTGTACTTCATGCAATGGGGAACAGCGGTCATCGTCCTGATGTCCATCTTGGTCATCGGCTATCTTGGTCGGTGGATTCGTGATAGAATCATGATACGGCTGCAAGGGCTGTCCCAAACCATATCGATGTTTCTTGAACAACTGCGCAACCTGGTGACGCAACAGGAATCGACCGCCAGTCAGCAGGCCTCTTCGGTCAACGAGACCAATGCCACTTTGGCGGAATTGGACAGTTCGGCGCGCAAAACCGCGGAACATGCGACCAAAACCACCTCTTTGGCGGAAAATTCACGCGACCTGGTGAGCTCCGGCATCGGCCAATTGGAATCACTGCGCCAAGGGATGAGCGACACCAAGGAAAAGGTGACCCAGATTGCCAACCATATTCTGGAGTTGAGCGAACAGACCGACCAGATCCGTGATATTTCGCGTCTGGTATCGGACTTTGCGAATGAGACCAAAATGTTGGCCATGAACGCCGCCGTCGAGGCGGTTCGGGCGGGCGAACATGGAAAGGGATTTTCGGTTTTGGCACTGGAAACCCGCAAGCTGGCCGATGAATCCAAGTGGTCGACCAAACGTATCAACGCCCTGGTGGGGGAAATTCAGAAGGCGACCAATGCCACGGTGATGATTACCGATGAGGGGAGCAAAACCATGACCAGGGGTGTGGAGATGACCGAAAAATCGGTTCTGGTCCTCCATGAGATCGCCGAGGCCATGGAAACCGGTCTGGAACGCATTCAACAGATCTCCCTCAATGCCAAGCAACAATCTCTGGCCATCAGTCAGGTGGTGGGAGCCATGAATGCCATCAATGCCGGAGCGCGGGACAATGAAACCGGTTTGGCCCAGGTCGTGGCGGGGATACGCTCTTTGGATGACGCTGCGAATAACTTGAAGGATTTTCTATGACCTGTTGTAACTACCCGGCCCTTTGGGATCAAAAATAGCGACTGCCATGATCAAGGACCGGGAGCTGCGCAATCTGTTTCGATCCGAGAGCACCGAGCGTCTGGAACGGCTCGGGACGGGATTGCTGCGGCTGGAACAATCTCCCGGAGATACCGAGGCGATGCAGGGGCTCATGCGTGATGCCCATAGCCTCAAGGGAGCGGCACGCATGCTGGGCGAGAGCGAGGTCGAAAAACTGGTGCATTGTTTTGAAGAGGCGTTGCGTCCTTGCTTTGAAGGCCGCCTCGCCATGAATCGTGAACTGTCGGATCGGTTCAACCGCGGTCTTTCCGATATCGAAACGTTGATCAACGACTCCATCGCGGGGGAAAAGAGCAGCGTATCGGTTTTCGAAGCCATGAACCGGCTGCGTGGTTTGACGACCCCAATGGCGGCAGCGGTCCGATCGGAACCGGGGCCACCCGCGACCGTGCAGCCCCAGGTGATCGTCGCCCTCCAACCTGCTGTCCGGGAACAGCCCCCCGTGAACCCGGCAGGTGCGGTGGAAACCGCTCCCAAGGGATTGCCGCCGCCGGTCCAGCGGGAGATCAGCGGTCCGAAGGAGGATTCGCCCCGCCCGGCATCGAACGACAAGGCCGTCACCACCGAGCCCATCCAAACCATGCGGGTCAGTGCCGACAAACTGGATCGGCTGCTCAGCATGGTCGGAGAGCTGCTTGTGGTTCGCAACCGGATTCAGCGCCGTTTTGAAGACGTCAACGAATTGATTGCCCAGTGGGGGATGGTACAACGACTGGGATGGGCCCAAAGACGGCACTTGCCTGACCTCTCCGATCCCCTGGAGGGGGTGGATCGGGGACTGGAAAACCTGCGGCGGGAATTGTTCGAGGACAATTCCATGTTGGAGTTGGTGGTCGGGGAACTGGAGGAGGGGATTTGGAATTTACGCCTCATGTCGCTGTTCGACCTGTTCCGTGGCTTTTCACGCATGGTACGGGAAATTTCCCGGCAACAGGGCAAGGAGGTCCAATTGCTGCAGGAGGGGGTGGAAACCACTGTTGACAAACATATCGTGGAAGCCTTGAAGGATCCATTGATGCATCTGGTTCGCAATGCGGTGGACCATGGGCTGGAAACACCCAGGGAACGATTGCTGGCGGGCAAACCGCCTCAGGGCACCCTCTGGCTCCGGGGCCGAAGTTTTACCGACCGGGTGGAAATCGAAGTGGCCGATGATGGCAAAGGATTGAATTCCGATGTGATTTATGATCGGGCCAAAGCGGAGGGATTGTTGCTGCCCGAGGATTCCCAGGAGTTGTCCGATCATCGACTTCTGGACATTCTATGTACTTCAGGTTTTACCACGAGCCGCTACATCACCGATCTTTCAGGGCGGGGGGTCGGAATGAATGTGGTTCGGGAGCAGGTGGAACAGCTCAATGGTCAATTGCGCCTGATCCATCAACCCGGCCGTGGATGCCGTTTCATCCTTTCCATTCCCAACGCCCTTTCTTCGACCCCCGTGTTCGTCATTGCCCTGGGGAATCAACGGTATGTCATTGCCATGGAACATGTCCAAGGGGTACGTCGGGTTAGCCCGGATGACATTTTCCGTCTCGATGGCCACGATACCATCGACCTGGAAGAAAGACCCATTGCCGTCGCCAGCTTGGAGCGGCTGCTGGGTTTATCCGACTCCCAGCTGCAACGTCAGGAATCGCGGCATCGCCCCTGCCTCATCCTGACTGCGGGTGGAGAGCGTCTGGGGTTGTTGGTGGATGATCTGCTGGATCAGCAAAAACTCGTACTGAAGCCTTATGTCTCCCTGTTGCGCCGGGTACCCAATGTATCGGGTAGTACCATTCTTGGTACCGGTGAGGTATGCATGGTCCTGTCGGTGGAGGACCTCCTGGTCACGGCGCGGCGGAAGCGGCTGGCCACGCCTGATCACTCTCACGAAGATTCAACCGGCGGCATGGCGGAAACCCGGCAGCGGGTGGTCTTGTTGGTGGAGGATTCCATTACCACCCGCGTCCAGGAAAAACGTATCATCGAAGGGGCGGGCTATCAGGTCATTACCGCGGTCAATGGCGTGGAGGCTTTCGAAAAACTGGGACGATTTCGCGTTGATGCCGTGGTCAGCGATGTCGAGATGCCGGAAATGGATGGCCTGGCGTTGACGGAAAAAATTCGTGCCTCGGGGACGTTGCAGACCATTCCCGTCATTTTGGTCACCTCCCGTGCCTCGGCTCGGGACCAGCAGCGCGGCCTCATCGCCGGAGCCAATGCCTACCTGACCAAGAGTGGTTTCCAGCAGGATCAACTGATTCAAACTCTGCGGAGGTTGACATGATCCGGGTGGTTTTGGTGGACGATTCCCCCGTGGCCTTGAAAATTTTGCAGGATATCGTCGAAGCGGATGGCGACATTGTCGTGGCTGGTTCCGCCGCCGATGGTCTTATCGGTTGGCAAAAGATACGGGAGATCCGACCCGATGTGGTTTGTACTGATTACCACATGCCCAATATGAACGGTCTGGCCTTGGTGCAGGCCGTCATGTCGCAACATCCCCTGCCCATCCTGGTGATCAGCGTTTCAGTGGCAGAGGAAGCCGATAACGAATTGGTCATGTCGGTGTTGCAGGCGGGCGCTCTGGACATACTGGCCAAGCCACCGGGAGGGCCCAGCTCGCGCAACGAACGTTGGGGACGACAATTACGGCAAAAGATTCGCGTGCTTTCCGGCTCGCAGCCCATGAAATTGATCCAATATTCCCCCTATACCGGTCTCAAGATGGAGGAACCGCCTGGGAAAAAGTCTCCATCCGGTGGTGTCATCGTCATCGGAGCTTCCACCGGCGGTCCCCAGGCCCTGACCCGGATACTCAAAGCCTTGCCCGAAGATTTTTCCTGTCCGGTGGTGGTGGTACAACACATCGGCGCCTCTTTCCTGCCTGGCCTGGTGACCTGGCTCGGCAAGGGGATCGCCTTGCCGGTGATCCACGCCCGGGCGGGTGATCGCCTTCGCCCCGGGACGATCTATTTTCCTCCCGCCACCGCCAATCTTTCGGTCACCGAGGCGGGTCAGTTTTTCTTTCATCCTCATGATCCCGGTCAGGATGGGGTGAACCTGTTTTCCATCGACCTGACCTGCACCTCCTTGGCCCACTGCTTCCAGGCTTCGGTATTGGGAATCCTCCTGACCGGCATGGGCAGCGATGGTGCCCGGGGCCTGTTGGAAATTCGTCGGCGCGGGGGGGCGACCATCGCTCAGGATGAAGCCTCCTCGGTCATTTTCGGCATGCCGCGGCAGGCGATCGAACTGGGTGCCGCCAGGGCGGTCCTGCCCCTGAATGACATGGCGGGCGCCATGCTTTCCTGGTGCCGCACCGGGAGGATCCCATGTTGAACATTCTCTTGGCCGACGACAGTCCGGTTTTTGCCAAACTCTTGAAACGACGTCTGGAGCATGATCAACGTTACCACCTGGTCCATGTGATCGACGAGCGAGAATTGCAACAAACCCTTGCCGATGACTATGATTTTCTTCTGGCGTTGGTTGAATTTTCCTTGCCCGAATTCCGTCATGGCCAGGGGTTGCAACGGCTGGTCAACAGCCGGATCCCGATCATTGCCCTGGTCTCCATGTTTCATGGCAGCCGGGGATTTTCCCCGTTGGCCGACTATGAAATCGTCGACTATGTGACCAAGAAATCGATGAATTTGGATCAGATTATCGACATGATCGAGCGTATGGAAAAAAATACGGACCATCCCATTCTGGTCGTCGATGCCTTGTCCGCGCATCGCCGTCTGATTGCCAGACCATTGCAGTTATACCGTTTTCCCGTCTTTGAAACTCAAAACATGCAGGAAGCCATGCAGGTGCTGTCCGAGCATCCGGAAATTCGTCTGGTGGTCACTGATGATTCGTTGCCGGATGCCGACGGTCTGCAACTGCTCGATTGGATACGCCACACTCTGAAGCGTTCTCGGGATGATCTGCTGGTTATTGCCCTGTCCGGCCAAAGGGAGCAGGCTGCGGCACGTTATTTCAAGGAGGGAGCCAACGATTGGCTCGCCAAACCGTTTCAGCGCGAGGAATTGATTTATCGTGTGCATCAAAATATCGAGCGCTATGAAAATGATTGCGCCATGGAGGCCCTGGCCAGCCAGGATGCGGTGACCCGGTTGGCCAACGTCCGCCATTTCCACGATGTGGGAGTGACGCTGTACAGCAATGCCGCCCGCGACAATTTGGCCATTACCCTGGCCGTTCTCGCCCCCGACGGGCTGGATTCGTTGGTGGACAATTATGGCGATTATGCCAGGGTATTGACTCTGAGAAGCATCGGCGATCTTTTGAGCGGCGCTTTCCGCAAAACCGATATTGCCGCCAGGCTCGAGGATGATGCCTTTGGTATATTGATCGCCAACCCGCAACCCGACAACACCGGACTGGTGTTTTCTCGCTTGAAGCGGCGTATTGAAGCGATGCGGATTCCTTATGAAGATGATTTCATCCAGGTCAAGGTCAGTATCGGCATCACCTCGAGGCTGGTGGGTTCCCTGGACGACATGATGGCCCATGCCCGGGCCAATCTCGCATTGGCCCGGCAGGAGGGGAAAGGTATTCACCTGGGGTAACGCCGAAGCCTTTTTGTCCCCGTGCTGACCGGGGGGAGCCAACGATTGGCATGGGTCTGGGAAGGAGGATCCCGACCATACTATTGGAAATGATCAAGAAAAAGTGGGGTTCTGGGAGGTATACCCCAGCCCCCCTTTCTGTTAATCATCTCTGCCACCCCCCCCCGCGGAAGAGGGGGGCCGAACGGTGACGTTCAAGGTCGTGAATTCATATTCATTGTCGGTGTACTTTTCCAGGGCCAGCCGCTCCAGGGCATCCCATAATTGGCACAGGAAGGTCCCTGCCCGCCGGTGAATTCCCTGGTTTTCACTCTCCCTCGGGCCGGCGATATTGATGATTTGGATGCGATGCTGTTGAATCCAACGAATGACTTCGTCGATGGGATGAGGCTGGCTCAAATCGACTTCCATGCAGGGGATTCCCAATTTCCGGGCATGGCGCGAGGTCAGCGCGCTGCCCCCCCGTAACTGGTTTTGATACAACACCAGCGTACCATCCGCATCCTGGACATTGAGAAAGGTGCGATAGCGATAGTCGAGATGAATGGTTTCTTCCAACGGATAACGCCTGGGAATCACCCCATCTTCGGAGCGGCGTCCCTTGGGGCACCACCCCCCTACGGCGATTTCCCGGTCCATGCCGAAGTCCAGGGCCGCCCGGTCGACCCCGGTTTGGCCTCCGGATATGATTTTCTTGATCATGACCATCATCCACCATCATATATCATTCTTAAGATCATCGGCACAAGACAATCATTTTTCTGATAATTAATCAACCAAAAAAATCATCCATGGATTGGACAATCCGCATTGGGGTAACATGCGGCATCGCTTTGAACGTTGAAACCCCGAGGAGCTTGACACCCATGGCCAGATTGTCTGACGAAGAACTCATCGCCGAACTCAAAAAACGATTCGATGCCACCAAACAAGCCCTCTACGACGTGAAAATGGTGACCAGCAAACTGGAGGAGGTCAACAAGAAGCTCCAGGCTTCGGAGCAGATCAAGAGCAACTTTATTTCCCACATGAAGAATGAAATCAATAACCCGCTTACATCAATTCTTGGACTGTCCGAGCAACTCAAATCGGGTGAAATGCCGCCCGAGTTGATTCAAACCATCGCCACCTCCATCCATTCCGAAGCCTTCAGTCTGGATTTCCAACTGCGTAACATTTTCGCTGCCGCCGAAATGGAGTCGGGGGAGTCGGAACTGCAAATTTCCCGCACCGATGTCCTGACCTTGATCAGGGATGCCATGGACTCATTCAAGCATCTGATTTCCGATAAGAATCTAAAGGTCAAGTTTCCCGAGAAAAAATCCGACGAACCACCTCTCCTCTTCAAGACCGACACTGAAAAATTAAGTCTGATCCTGAGCAATCTCATTTCCAATGCCGTGGAGTTCAACGTCGATAACGGCAAAATAGAGATCAAGGCCTCCGTGGTCGACGGCCGTTTGAATGTGACCGTACGTGATACCGGGCCCGGCATCGACCCGGAAGAAATTCACGTCATTTTCGACCGTTTCGTACAGTTGGAGTCGGGTGCGCGTAAAAGCCATAAAGGACACGGACTTGGCCTGAGCATCGTTCAGGCCCTGGTGGAAATGATGGAAGGAAACGTGACCGTGGATTCGGTCGCCAAAGGCAAGGGTACCATTTTCTCCATATCGATCCCTGAAGTGCAAACCGACACGGATGCCGATGCCTTTTCAGTGGATGGCAACGAATTCTTCTTCGATGACGAAGAGGTCAAGGCTTTCTAGCATGGCAAGCAACGATAAAGATAACAAACCCTTCCTCCTGCCCGGGACGCTTTTTGCCAAGAATGGTGACTACATTATTACCACCGTGCTTGGCTCATGTATTGCTGTGTGTCTGTGGGACAAAACGCTCAAGAGAGGGGGGATGAATCATTACAAACTCCCCCTTTGGAACGGGGACGGGCTGGCCTCACCCAAATTCGGTAACATCGCCATTGAAAAATTGATTGAAAACCTTTTGGGAATGGGCTGTGCGCAACGTAACATCATCGCCAAGGTCTTCGGCGGTGCCGCCGTGATCCAAAGCTCCAGTGGATTGCTCAATGTGGGGGAACGTAATATCGAGGTGGCCCGGGACTATCTGGCCCAGGCCCGGATCCCCATTCTTGCCTCCGATGTCGGCGGTACCCAAAGTCGAAAGGTGATCTTCAATACCGTCGATGGCAGCATCCTGATGAAAAAAGCGGCTCCGCAATAATGTTCCATCCCCGGCAAACGGCGATTGATGTCCGGCATCGACTTCATGAACCGAACCCGGCCATCGGAATCGGACCCGGTCATGGCAGCTGAATCCTGGAAAACCATTTTATGCCTCGGGGATAGTCTGACCGAAGGCTTTGGTGTCGCCGATGCCCAATGCTATCCGCGCTTGTTGCAACAACGGCTGCGGTTGCAGGGGAGTGCCATCCGGGTCGTCAACGCCGGCATTTCGGGCGACACCACCCAGGGAGTCCTGGAGCGCCTCGATGACCTGTTGACCACTCCCGTTGACTTGGCCATTGTCACCATCGGCCTCAATGATGTTTTTATGGGGTACCCTGCAACGATCATTCAAGATAACCTGGAAACCATCGTCCAAACCCTGCAGCGACACCCATCCCGGGTGGTTCTCTCCGGTCTGCGGCTGCCTAGCGACTTTCCCCAGCCGATCCGCCATGAGTTTGCCGCCCTCTATCCGCGCCTGGCGGCAAAATATCACCTCGATCTGATTCCCTTCTTTTGTGAAAACATTTTTGAAGATCGAGCCTACAATCAATGGGATAACGTCCATCCCAATGCCGCCGGCTACCGTGTCATTCTGGAAACCGTATGGAAAATTGTGCAGCCTCTCCTGCCCCGATGAAGGCCCCAGGATGGGCGTTGATGGCGAGTTGATCCAGTCGAGCCTCTGATCGCCTGATCAAGCCATTCAAAACCAACCATAATCGTAACCCGGCATATAATTTGCTTTAAATATTCTGTCTACCATACCGTGATTCCTGAGACATTCCCCGATCGTCAACCGAATCCATCCAAGGAAAGGGCGCCACCGGGAGTGTTTACGAAGCCCCGGGTAACCGTTCACTCCCTGCCGAATCCCATCCGCCATGCCTTTCATGGAAAGACTGAACGGTTACAGTCCTGGACTTAGTCACTCGCCCTAAGAGGATCCAGAATGATTCCTTCCTCCCGACTCGAAATGTTGACCAACAATCAACTGACGAGAACTTTCCAGAAAAATATGCAGGTTGTGCAGGCCAAGGACCCAGAACTGTATCAAACCATTATTAAGAATATTCATTTGGCCAATCATCGGGTCACACCGGTCATTGTTGACGATAAAATTGTCAATATGGAAATTTCATTTGGCCATGATCGGAAGTATAAACTTCATGACGAAGATATCGGTGAGGATGAACTGTTGACGCTGGCCCAGACCATCGACCACGAACACTCCATTCTGCTGTACAAAATTGGTTTTGGTCAGGTATTCCTGGCCCTTTATGCGCTCACGGAAAAGCCGAACATGTATTTTGATGTTTTAAAAAAACCAATTTATATCGTAGAGCCCTCCATTTCTCATTTCGTCCTTTTCCTGTCCCTGCATGATTTGCGTGATGTCCTTCAGTCGGAACGAGTTTTCATTTTTCTTGAGGATATCCCTTTTACTGAATTCAATAAATATTTGCAGCTGCCCGGAGTACGAATACCGAAAAAAATGGTTTCGGGCATCAAGATTCCAGGAGAGTTATTTTCTAGTTGTGACGAATCAGAAAAGAGAACACAGTTATCAACCGTGGTCTCGAAACGAATGGAAGACATGGAAGAAGAAAAGAATCGGCTGTTGTTGGACGTCAGGCGATATTATTCCGAGCGGTCCTGGGAAACGTGGCAGGCCATCTTTTCCAAATCACCGGCAAGACCGCCGCGGGTGTTGGGTTTGACCTCCATCTATACCACATTCCTTCAATATTGCATGCGCGATTGGCTGGAAGGTTTCAAGGACTATGGCTGTGAAACCCTTCTTCACATGGAGCCCTCAGGAACACGTCTATTCGGCGTGATAGAAATGTTACAGGATTTGCACCAATTTCGCCCCGACCTGATTATCCTGTTGGACCATTTCCGTTATGAAAACAAGGGGCTTCTACCCCTTTCCATACCCGTGGTCAGCTGGATCCAGGATCTGCTGGATGAGGTGGTCGATAAGAAGGGTGGAACCATAGATCCCCTTAATTTCGTTTATAGTTTTTCAAAAACCTGGCTCTCCAGTGGTATCTTTTCCGGTCCAAGGTTCAAGGATTGTCCGGTTGATTTTCTCTCCCTAGGCATCAACCCGAGGATCTATCATCCGCTGCCAGACATACCCAAAGACATTGATGTCCTGTATGTTTCTCATCTTTACCATTCTTCCCGGACTTTGCACCCGTTTCGGGCCGGCGTTGGCGGTGAAGCCATCTGGGACCGATATGAGGTTCTCCTTCTGGCTGACAGAATCATTACTTCAGAGCAGCTGGAAATGATCTTCAAATGTACCGCGCGCCATTTGGATCAAGTGAATTATCAAGATTTACTGTATATCCTGAAAGACGAGACATCCAACCGTCGCTTTGCGCAAGGTGTTTTTTCGGAATGCCGAATCGAACCGAACGATAGACTTTATGGTTTGTTCAACCAGGGATCGGTATGTCGTCTGACGTTGGATGCGGCCAGAATCATCAAGGCCAAACCGCTCATCGAACTGGCCGATGAACCCATCACCCTGTGCATCTACGGCAAACACTGGGACGATATTGTCGAACTGAAACGATCCACCAAGGGTCCCACGGCCAACGGCAGTTCCTTGAACCAATTGATGAACCGCGCCCGTATTTGTATCAACAACAGCGGCGGGACGACCATGCACATGAGAGCCCTGGAAATCCTCGGCGCCGGGGTGTTCATGTTGTCTCGCCGCATTCCAAGAGATATGGATAATGCCGACTTGCGCGACTATTTCGTTGAGGGTGAGGAGGTCATATTTTTCGATGATGGTCCCGATTTGAAGGACAAGGTCCATTATTACCTGAACCACGAAAAGGAACGGGAAGAAATTGCCGCTCGAGCCCACGTCAAGGTGATCGACCTGTTCAGCTATAAAAACATAGCGGCACAGATTCTGGACAAGATTTGTAATCATTTCGGTAACATTCAGCCACCAGGTACGGGATCCCGCTGAGTTGTTTGATCATAACTCGCCCCAGGGGCCATGGCGACGTTGACCGAGCGAATCTTGCGCCGGTGTCATCTTGAGATCAAAGAGAGGAAAGAATGCGTGTCCTTTTGGTCAGTCCCAGCTATGCCAATGGCTTCGATTCCGGTTATTTTCCGTTGGGTTTGGCATCCATCGCCGCATTTGCCAAAGATGCGGGCCACGAAGTCCATTGCCTGAACTTCAACCTGTACCGGCGTGAAGAACGCCTCCCGGTACTGGAACAGGAAATGAAACGCATCAAACCCGATCTGGTGGCTACCGGAGGTCTGTCGGTCATCATGGATGCCATCGCTGCCATATTGGGCACCGCACGTCATGTTGACCCCAAGGTAATCACTCTGGTGGGAGGAGGGGGGTTCACCGCCGATCCGGAATTGATCTTCCGATATCTTCGTCCCGACTTTGGTGTTGTCGGAGAAGGCGAGGAAAGCCTGGCCGAGTTGATGACCGTTCTCGATACCGCTGCGCGTCCCCTTTCCGAGGTCCAGGGGATCGCCTTTTGGCGGGATGCCGTCCCCGTTTTCACCGCGGAACGCCCTCCCATCCGCGACCTCGATGCCCTGCCCGACCCCGATCTGGAAGGATTCGGAATAAAAAAATTCGTCGCCATGCAAGAGCTTCCCATTTCCTTCAACTATCATTGTACCCAGGAAGTGGGACGTGTCATGAATCTTTCCGCCAGCCGTTCTTGCCCCTATCGCTGCACCTTTTGCTTCCATCCCTCGGGTCTGAAATATCGCAAGCGTTCCATTGCGCGGGTAGTGGATGAATTGTTCACCATCAGAGACAATTACGACGTCCGTTATTTCGGCATTTATGATGAACTGTTCGATTTCACCCCGGGGCGAATCGAAGAATTCTGCCACGCCTTGATTGACCGCCGGGCCAACGTCCAATGGCGCTGCTCGCTGCGCGTCAACAAGGTGACGCAGGGGTTGTTGGACCTCATGCACGATGCCGGGTGCCAGCTGATTGCCTATGGTCTGGAAAGCGGCAGCGACAGGGTGTTGAACAGCATGCGCAAACGCATCAGCACCGCCCAGATTGCCCGAGCCATCTCCTTTACGCGCCAGGCCAAAATTGGTATTCAGGCGCAATTTCTCTTCGGCGATCCGGCGGAAACCGAAGAAACGGTTCAGGAAACCTTGCGTTTCAAGCAGGAACAAAGTCTGGATTTCATCGACTGGTCCGCCGTCACCCCCTACCCCGGAACCCCGCTCTACCACGACTGCATCGACAAGGGCATCATCAAGGACCGCATTGCTTTTCTTCAGGAAATATCCCGAGGAAACACCTATCTTTGGAATACCCCTCAACCTGCCGTCAATATGACCTCGCTTCCCGAGGAAAGGTTTCGTCAATTGTATCTGGAATTGCGGGAGGGGGTCGATTCGAGCCATCTGCGTCGGACGGCCCTGCTGCGGCGATGGCATGCCGTGACCCCCAGTACGTTCGAAATGACCCATTATTGCCGTACCTGTCAGCAGGAGCGGACCTTGACCATGGCCTATCCTCCCGAGGCCTACCCCGACGCCCCCGATCCCTGGCTGCCGTTGTTCGGAGTGCGGGAAGTCAACGCCTTGTGTTCCCAATGTCGGCGCAAGGTCGCTTTTCCCCCGTGGCTGTTCCCGGGGATGAAGGAAACCTATGGACGTTTTCGACTCAAACTGCAGCAACTGGTCGAGGAGGGGACTCCCCTGGCCATCATGCCGGCCATGGATCGCTACCTGACCCTCTTCACCCAACAGATCGACCTCGGTTCCCTGTTCCCTGATCAGGTCGGACTGGTATTTGATGACCGGCCCCATCGGATCGGGCAAAAGTTTTTTGATGTCGATATTTTCTCCTGGGACCGGATCGTAACCGAAAATCTGCAAGGGATGTCGCTTCTGGTGCTGCCCTCCTGGAACCCCGAACAGTGGCGACAAAAATTATCACTCCTGGGGCTTCCACCCCAGCGCATCATCTACTGGCAGGATTTCTACCAATCGGTAACGCCTGGAAGTCACGGAGAAGTTTCATCGCCTTGATGGATCAATCCGGCTTCCTTGTTCTCCAGTTCATCGGGTTGTTGTTCAACACTGCAATCAATTACCGAAAGGATCCCCATTCAATGGTTTTCCCGACCGCCCCAAGGGTCTGCCTGTCCTTCACCCATTCAACCCGGTAGGTTTGACATGAGCGATACCCCCATCAGCCATGTTTTTTTCGTGACCAGCCACGGCACTGCTGGTGATCATTTGTTCAACTGGTTCGGCAAGGCCCTCAATGCTCATCCGGAAATCCTGGTCTATCTAGGCGAATCGGTCAGGCAAAAATATTTCAAGGAAAGATCGCGCAAGGAACGACCTGACCCGATTTTGTTTACCCGCTTTTTGGCCGATCTCGGCACCTCCTATCAAGCGGTCGGCGACTGCTATTCCTACCGCGCCTATCAGTTGGAGTTGCTCCGTGAAGCCTTCCAGAACCAGGTCCGTTTTGTCAACATCGTCCGTCACCCTTATACTTGGCTCTATTTCTATGTGGGATGGCGATGTTCCAACATGCGTATGCCTCCCGGGGAAACCGGCCCGTTGGACCATGAATGGACCATCACCCGTCATGATGAATTCGCCCAATTGGGCCTCAAACCCTACACCAAGGGGGATGTCTCGGTCTGGGCCTCGTATCAGGGCATGCACATCCTCAACCGCATGATATCGGATCAACGGATCGGAAAACTGAATTTCCGTCTGGAGCAGGTGGCCCAAGACCGCGATTGCTTTCAAGGGATCATCGACTATCTGACCTTCAACAGGGTCCGTTTCGATTCCGCGCTGCTGGACCTGATTTATGGTTGGGTTCACGTTCCTTTCCGAGGCAGTTCCGAGGTTCGATTCGACTCCGATACCGAATACGCTTCATGGCCCGACTGGAAGCGGGAAGCTTTCAGCAGAATCGTCAGTCAGGAAGCCTGTGACATGTTTCGTCAGTTTGGGTACTCCTTATGACTCCTACAACCAATCCCGTTACCGCTGCTCCCATCGTTCACCTGACGGTCTTCAAGTCGGGGACGGAAATGTTTCGTAAAATCATCACCGATATGACCGGCCTCCCATTTGAGGAACCACCTCTCGTTCGGGGAAAAGTCAACTACAAGGATGTGAACCAGCTTTATCATAAACCCGGGCATTTCTATTCCTGGCATCTGTATCCCACTCCGGAGGTTCGTCGGAAAATCAAGGAAATGGCCGCCAAACCGGTTCTGCTGATTCGAAACATCTATGATCTTCCCGTGTCGATGTATCACCATTTTGCCAAAAATATCGATGCCGACATCGGCATGGGCCGGGATGTCGATCATTATTTTAGGGAAGTTGATCACCCCACCGGTCTGGCCATGATCATCAATGGTTTCATCAAACCCGATTTCATCTGGCCCGGGTTGGGGACCCACCTGCAGCACATCCAAATGTTGCTGGAGTTGGCCCGAGACTATCCCTCTTTCCTGACTTCCTATGATCGTCTTCTGCTGCATAAAGCCAGGGAACTGAAGGCTCTGGCCACTTTCCTGGATCTTCCCATCAGTGAAAACCGGCTGGCCACCATCGTCGAGGAATCCAGCTTCGGAGCCATGAAGGCCAAGGCCGATGCGCTCAATATGGGTTCCCATTTTCGCAAGGGTCGGGTCAACAGCCATGCCGAGGAGCTGTCGGGTGAACACATTCGGATGATCCATCAGGTCATTGACAGAGAGGCCCCCGATTTACCGGCCATCGCCAAGGCCGCGGGGTTCGAAGAAATCCTCACCACTACCCTCCATCCCTGACTCCCTTCTCAAGAGAAAGATTGCCACCCATGAGTGATCAAATCGGTTATTATCGCCAGGTTCAGCCCTTTCAACGCGACACTTCCGATCTGAACCTGTTCTTGAACACCCGCAATGCCCTTTATCGGCATTTGGGGATCGTTCCCGCTTTTCTTTTTCGCCAGTCGATTGTTGAATTTGGACCCGGCTTCGGCGAAAATGCCATCCTGCCGCTGTTGCACAAGCCCCGCCGTTACGTGCTGGTCGATTCCAATGAAAACTGTCTGGAAAAAACCCGGGACCGGCTGACTCCCCACCGCCATCCCGATACCCAACTGGACTATCGCCTGTGTACCATCGACGAATTCCACAGCGACGAAACGTTCGACCTGGTCATCTGTGAAAGCGTCATCCCCCGGGAAATTCAACCCGAAAAAATGTTGCTCAGCGTCGCCCGCCACGTATCCATGGGCGGGGTTCTGATCATCACCTGTCAGGACCAGGTCTCGACGTTTGCCGAGTTGCTCAGACGCTTGATCACCCTGCTGGTGGTCCCACTCAATGCCCCTCTGGAGGACAAACTGGCCCGACTGGTGCCATTGTTCGAACCGCACCTGAAGACGATCCAGGGGATGAACCGCTCTCCCAGCAACTGGATCCTCGACAACCTGCTGCGCCCCTGGGAGGATGTTTCCTTTTCCATCGTCGATGCCATTCACGCCCTCCGGGATCGGTTCGACGTTCACGGCACTTCACCCAGGTTCATCACCGACAGTCGTTGGCATCGGATTATCCAATCGGACGATCCGGGATTCAACGATATCGCCGAGAAGGACTATTACTCCCAGGTCCATAATCTCATTAACCACAGGGAATGGACCCCTGCGGTACCCGTTGAGAAAAATAAACAATTATTGGAGATGTGTCTGAAAATATTCGAATTGGTCCGGACCGTGGAGAACCAACAGGATCGGAACCTGGTCCCGGTCATCCTGGACCACCTGCAAACGGTCATCGAACTCGCAGCCGATTTTTCCGTGGCAACCGGTCAGGCCTTGCGCGATTACCACCGGGTGTTGGATCGGTTCCATCGTAGCGGAGTTTTGGAGCCATTTTCAGAATTTGCGCCACTTTTCGGACGTGGGCAACAATTCGCGAGCTTTGTCCGGCGTTGCTGAACACGACTATTTCCCGAATATTTCAAGACTTCCGCTCCCGTTGATGCGGTCGAACAGACCGTTTCACGGGAGTCTCTTGTCTCATTCTTCGTAACTATTCAGCTCCCCAGGTTGAAAAATATTGAAAAAGAAAAGGGGTCTGGGGGATTGCCCCCAGGGTTTTGTTT
>JADFZF010000130.1 GCA_015232645.1 Magnetococcales bacterium
CCGGTCTCACTCATGGCTTCACCTCCGCGGCCGTTTTTTCCACAGGAGCTGCCTGTGCGAAGAGTTTGTTTTCATTTTCCATAAAGTAATCCAGTCCCCGTTTGACAGCCCCGACGATGGCTCGAGGAGTGATGGTTGCCCCGGCAAATTGATCGAAATCGCCGGAGTCTTTTTTCACTCCCCATTTGATGTTATTCAAGGTTTTTCCCTTGAAGGCATCGGCCCATGGGGTTGTAACGATTTTGTCGCCCAGTCCGGGAGTTTCCTTGTGGGACAATATCTGAATACTGGTGACTGTCCCCCCTGTGGCGACTCCCATCATGATGGTGATGTCCCCCGAATAGCCATCGGGTGCCACCACGGAATAGGCGACGCCCAGGTTGGTTGTCCCCTTGCGGCCACGGTAGATGGTCACGGGAGCCCCTTGTTTTTCCAAACGCTTATCGTTGACAATCACGAAATCCCGATCCGGCTCGTTGTCGAATCCTGCCGGCAAAACCTGGCGCAATGCCCGTAAAAGTTCCTGGCGTTTGGCTTCGGCGATGGGACCGCTCGTTACCGCGTCCGTTCCAGCCAACATGGCGGTGGCGACAGCCCCCACGACCATGAGAATCATACCCATTCTGAAAAGATCAGACATTACCGAACTCCTGAACGTTCAGCTTAAACGTTTTTTTTGGCTTTTCCATAGACCACCGGATGGGTATATTGATCCAAGAGTGGAACTGTGGCGTTCATAATGACAATGGCGAAGGAGACCCCTTCTGGATATCCTCCCCAGGTACGAATAATGTAAGTCAACAATCCGCAGCCGGCGCCAAAAATGATCTGACCCAACGGAGTGACCGGGGAGGTAACCAGATCGGTGGCCATGAAAAAAGCGCCCATAACCAGACCGCCGGTGATCAGATGGAACAGTGGATCGGGATATTTTGTGGCATCCAGGATCCAGAAAAGGGTTGCCGGTATCAAGGTTCCGGCGAACATGGCGGCAGGAATGTGCCAGGATATGATGTTTTTTCTGATCAGGTAGATTCCTCCCAACGCCAAGGCGATGGCCGAAGTTTCACCCAGAGAGCCTGCGATGAAGCCGGCGATGGCCGAGAGGTAGCTGAATGCGTAATCACCACCCAGGGCATCGTGTACGGATTTACCCATGCTTAGGGCGACGTGATATTGTCCCAAGGGGGTGGCGGCACTGATGGCATCCATCATCTTGCCCGATGAGAGATGACCGGTGGTGATGAGGGACAGGGAATCGCTGAAGGAGAGCGCGTGCTTGCCGAACAGGCCTGTGGGTTGCGGCCAGGATGTCAACTCGACGGGGAAGGAAACCAGGAGGAAGACGCGAGAGATCAGCGCCGGGTTGAACATGTTGAAGCCCAGGCCGCCATAAACATGTTTGCCCAGCAAGATAGCGAAAACGCCCCCCACGACACATATCCACCAAGGACTTTGAGGTGGCAGGGTGAGTGCCAGCAGAATGCCAGTCAATGCGGCGGACATGTCGCCGAGAGGTGAAGGTCGGCGCCTGATTTTCACCATCAGGTATTCGGTCAGCATGGCGGTCACGGTTGTGATGACCAAAACCAGCAAGGCTGGCCAGCCAAAAATCAGCACCGACAACAGGGTGGCAGGCATCAACGCCAGAATCACCTGCTGCATGATCTGGGGAATCGAGTTTCCCCCGTGGACATGAGGGGAGGAAGTGAACAACAGGCTAGATGGACTCATTGACCTTTCCGTTTCAGTTCCTTAGACTTTTATATGCGAACAACATGGGCCTGAGAACATTGTTTCTTTATGTTTTTTGCGCCGCGGGCCACTTTTTTACTTGTGACATGGCCCTTTCCGCTGAATCCGTTACGACCGTGACTCTTCCCCGGAGACAGCCTCGGAACCGTGTGTTTCGGTCCCTTTTCCTTTCTTTTTGGCGGCCATTTTTGCTTTCATCTCTTCTTTTTTACGTTCCTTTTCCTCTTTTTCCCTGGCCAATCTTTCATCTCTGAGCTTGGTCCTTTGTTTGTTCAATTCGCGTTTTTTCTCTTCCCGAGCTTTGGATTGCAGAGCCAGTTTTCCGTAACGGAAATAATGAACCAGGGGTACATTGGATGGACAAACATAGGCGCAGGAACCACATTCGACGCAGTCGAACAAATCCACATTGATCAGTTGATCGAACTGTTCGGTTTTGGCAAACCACGCCATGGTGCAGGGGACCAATTGAATGGGGCAGGCACTGACGCAGCTACCGCAACGAATACAGGAATGTTCAGGTTTTCCAGAAGATTCGTCTTGGGTCAAAGCCAGGATGCCTGAACTCCCTTTGACGATCGGGATATTGGTTTGATGCAAGGCCAGACCCATCATCGGTCCGCCCATGACCACTTTGCAGGTTCCCGGTTTGAGGCCACCGCAATGGGCGATGACGTCATCGGCCAGGGTTCCGATCAACACCTCAATGTTGGCGGGTCGGGTGATGCCTTGTCCCGTCACCGTCACAATCCGCGAAACCAACGGCCGGCCAAAGCGGACCGCATCGCGAACCGCGACCGCCGTGGCGACATTATGAACAACGACACCGATATGAATGGGAAGCCCTTTGGAAGGAACTTGACGTCCGGTAACGACCTCAATCAACTGTTTCTCCGACCCTTGCGGATACATGACCGGCAGGACGACGACGCGAATGTTACCATCCTTTCCCGAGGCTTCTCGGGCCACCGCATTTTGCATGGCGGCGATGGCCTTGGGTTTGTTGTTCTCAATGCCGATGACGCATTCTTTGGTCTGCAGGGCGTGGAGCATGATGCGGATCCCTTCAACGACATCCAGGGGACGTTCCTCCATCAAGCGGGCATCGCAGGTCAGGTAAGGTTCACACTCAACGGCATTGATCAAAAGGAGGTCCACCACCTTGTCGCGAGGGGGGGAGAGTTTGACAAAGCTTGGGAAGGTCGCCCCGCCCAGGCCGACGACACCAGCACTCTTGACCAGATCGCGAACGGCGGCTGGTTCCAGGGAGAAGGGGTCGTCCACCCCTTGAAGTTGGGGATTCCATTGATCCTTGCCGTCGGGTTCCAGGATGGCACACAACATGGTCAGCCCGGAGGGATGCCCCACCACGTGTTCTTCAATAGCGACGATGGTCCCTGAGGTCGGCGCGTGAACGGGGGCGGAGATACCATCCCCGGCACTGCCAAGAAGGTCGCCCTTGAACAGGGTATCGCCCACGTTGACGACGGGTTCACTCGGCGCACCTAAATGTTGATGGAACGGTACGACAAGCCGTTTAGGCATAGGCATCGACTCGATGGCACACTGTTCCGAAAGTTCCTTGCGCCCGGGAGGGTGCACCCCCCCATGAAATTTTTTTAAGACGGAAGCGACAATGCCCATTCCAAAGTCCCCATCGTTTGTATACATCCAGATTGAACTACATGGCCTGATCGTTCTGTGCGTCAGTGCAGCACTTCCGGTTTATTCCACACCCAGGAATACACGGTGGTCGGTACGGCAACCATCACGATGCAATCCACGGGACATGGCTCGATACAGGCCTTGCAAGAAGTACACATGTCGGCCACCACCGTATGCGACTGTTTGTTGGCCCCGATGATGGCGTCCACCGGACAAGCCTTGATGCAGGCGGTACAGCCAATGCACTCCTCTTCACGGATGAAGGCCACCTTGGGACCGGGATCCACTTCCATTTCCACCGGTTCGACCCCTAGCAAGGAGGCGATTTTCTCCATAACCTCGACGCCGCCCGGGGCACAAAGACCGATATTGGTTTCACCTTGTTCCGCAATGGCCTCGGCATAGGGGCGACAACCTGGATAACCGCAGTTACCGCAGTTGGTAGCGGGCAGCAACGCCGTCAGGTTATCCACCTGGGGGTTGCCTTCGACATGAAACTTTTTGGCGGCAAACCCAAGCCCCAAACCGGCAGCCAATGCCAGACCACCCATACTTAGCACAGCCTCAATCATAAAATTTCCTTATCAAAGAAAATTCTGGAAACGATCTCACTCTGCCTTATTTGACGATGCCGGAAAACCCCATGAAGGCCAATGACAGCAAGCCGGCGCTGATCAGAGAGATTGGCGACCCCTTGAGCAGTGCTGGAACATCCGAGAGGTCGATCCGTTCACGCATGCCGGCGAACAGGATGAGTACCAATCCGAATCCGAGACCCGCACCGCAGCCGTAAACGGAGGCTTCAAGGAAGGAATGTCCTTTTTGAATATTCAGGATGGCCACCCCAAGAACGCAGCAGTTGGTGGTGATGAGGGGCAGATAGATTCCCAAAGCTGCGTACAGAACCGGGCTGGCTTTATGGATCACCATCTCGGTAAACTGCACCAGTGCGGCGATGATCAGGATGAAGCAGATGGTGCGTAAATATTGCAGACCCAAAGGTTGCAACATCCAGCGTTCAGCGACCCAGGAAATTCCCGAGGCCAGAGTCATCACAAACACCACGGCGTAGGCCATTCCCAGGGCCGTCTCAACTTTCTTGGATACCCCAAGAAAGGGACATATTCCTAAAAATTTTGTCAGAACAAAATTATTTACAAAAACGGTGCTTACAATAACCAATATAATGTCTGCCATATAGTAGCCTGTTTTCCGGGTCCGCTTTCCACTTTGGCGAGTTTCCCGCCATGATTGAGGATATGTTCTCTCGATCCATCACGTCTGGGTCAATCTTAGCACTATTGAATTCTGTTCCTCAATGGGGTTTCTGCAGGAGGCATATTTTTACAGCCTGGAAAATGGCCATAGAGATCCGAGCCGGCAAGATAGCTGGAAAATCATTGTCTTGACAAATCTCCTCGAGCTTGACTCCCAGGGACGCTCGGAATGATTCCTGGTTCAGTCGCACCATGCATAATAGAGCCTTGGCGTTTGTCGCCCAACCCACTCATGAACCGGGGAATGGAGTTGTCAAGCATCATTCGATGATGATTTCAGGGAATCCCTGGCTGGAGAATCCCATAGTGGCGATGATGGCGGCGATGCGGGCCGCGATTTCACGATATTTTTGCGTTTGAGGGCTGTCGGGATGGGCCACCAGGATGGGGATACCCGAATCGGCATCTTGCCGGATGGTACCGTCCAGGGGGATATCGCCTAAAAACTCCAAGCCGAAGGTTTCCGCCTGCTTCCGGGCGCCACCGTGGGAAAAGATTTCGGCGCGATGGCCGCAACTGGGACATAAAAAATAAGACATGTTTTCAATGATTCCCAGAACCGGGGCATCGACCTTGCGAAACATGTTGATTCCCCGCGTCACATCGGCCAACGCCACATCCTGAGGGGTGGAAACGATGACCACGCCGGTGATGGGAACTTTTTGTGTCAAGGTCAATTGGGCATCGCCGGTGCCTGGAGGAAGGTCGATGACCAGATAGTCCAATTCGCCCCAATCGACATCGCGTAGAAGTTGTTCCACCGCCATTCCCACCATGGGGCCCCGCCACACCACCGGGGTATCGGGATCCATGAAAAAACCCATGGACATCACTTTGAGACCGAAAGCTTCGGCCGGAGGGATCTTCCGGCCTTCAACATGTTGCGGGGGCTTTTCCACCCGCAGCATTTTCGGCAGACTGGGGCCGTAGATATCGGCATCGAGGATGCCGGTGCGTGCCCCTGCCTGGGACAGGGCCAGGGCCAGATTGACCGCGGTGGTCGATTTGCCGACGCCCCCTTTTCCAGAAGCCACGGCGATGACGTTTTTGACATCCGGGATCAGGCTTTCCCCCCCCTTTTTCCGGGAACTTTGTACCCTGGAGGTCATTTCGATGTTTACCCCCCGGACGTTGGGAAGTCCCATGACCGCATCCAAGGCTTGGCGTCGCATCTGTTCCTTGACCGGACAGGCCGGGGTGGTCAACTCCACCTTGAACGAAACCACGCCATTATCGATATGGAGGTCTTTGATGAAGTTCAGGCTGACGATATCACGGCGCAGGTCGGGGTCGATGATTGCCTTCAACGCATTGAGGACAGCCTCTGTAGTCACGGACATCTTGAAAAATCTCCTCTCACCATGGCCATTCATGGTAACGCAACAATTGGAAAAGGTCCCCTCTTTCAAGCTTTGAACATGATTCCCTTCGTGCCAAAAGTCAAAGGCAAAACCATTTTCCCCCAGTTCCCCCCTTGTTCAAACCCATCCAGACGAGGTTTCCCTGCAGGCTTGAACGATGATCTTGCGAAGAGGCGGCCTTTGAGGTTGAGGCGCAGTCATCCAAATCGGACCCGTAGCCAAGGGAGGGGGCGATGTTTAAACGATTTTCTTTAATTTTTTGCTGGACAGTGTGATTTCCGAAATCGAGTATTCCAATTTTTCTTTTAGACGGAGCACTCGTCTCCTAGCCTGATCCATATTGACCAAGCGACCGAACCGTTCCATTTCCTCAAACATCCTTCCCAGTTCGAAAGCGCCCAGGTGACGGGCGGAACTTTTCAACTTGTGGGCGTTTTCAGTCAACATGTGGTGGTTCTGGTTTTGAATGGAATCCTCGATCATGGTCATCCCTTCCTGCAAGGAGATGACGATGACATCAATGACGGCCAGACATTCTTCCAAGGTATCAAAGTCCTTGGAAAATTCGATCAAGGTTTGTTCATCGAGGATGTGTTCCATCAGATGGTTGAAATTTCCATTCCTCTCTTCGATCAGCCAGTTGTTCAGGGTTTGCCGCAATTGATCGCTCCTGACCGGCTTGGAGAGGAAATCATCCATACCGGCGGCAAAACATTTGTCGCGATCTTCCGCCATGGCGAAGCCGGTCATGCCGACGATGATCTGGCGTCCCCTGGTCGGATCATCTTTTTCCAGCTGCCGCAACCGTCGGACCGCTTCCAGGCCATCCATGACCGGCATCATCACGTCGATCAACAGGACGTCGTAGAGATTTTTTGATATTTTTTCAATTACTTCCTGGCCGTTTTGGGCCAAGTCCGCCTGAAACCCCTGACGTTTGATCGTTTTCAGCAATACCAGTTGGCTGACCGGATCGTCCTCCGCCACCAATATTTTTGCCTGGAGTGCGGCGGGAGGGGGGGGAGCTGCTTTGATTCTCTTTTCAGGTGAAACGGATGATTTGCGGGTTTCACGACCCTTAAGTTGCCCCCAAACCGCCTCGACGGTAAAGTAAAAGGTACTTCCATGATCCTTCTGGCTTTCAACCCAGATCCCTCCTCCCATGATGTCAACCAGGCGTTTGCAAATCGTCAGTCCCAGGCCGGTACCGCCAAACCGTCGATAGATGGAGGAATCGGCCTGAACAAAGTCTTGAAAAATGCTTCCCACATGTTCTGGAGCAATGCCGATACCGGTATCACGCACAGCAAACAGCAGGCGTTGAGCTTGTGGGTCACCGACATC
>JADFZF010000131.1 GCA_015232645.1 Magnetococcales bacterium
CGGAGCCTGGGTGGAATACCGTCTTTTGGACGGAACGATCTGGCGGGATGGAGGTGCTCCATGCTGACCCTGCGACCCTATCAGCGGGGGGCCATCGATGCCATCTACCGCTATTTTGAAGCCAGCACCGGCAATCCTTTGGTGGTGATGCCGACGGGATGCCACGCCGCAGGTACCGGAATCTTGATGTTCAATGGCTCTGTCAAAGCAGTTGAAGAAGTTTCTGTCGGCGATGTCCTGATGGGACCAGACTCCCGTCCTCGCCGGGTTCTGCAATTGGCCCAGGGACGGGAAATGATGTATCGAGTCACACCTTTAAAGGGTGAACCCTTCATTGTCAACGAAAATCATGTGTTGTCGCTGAAAACGACCAATGAAGGTAAATCTCACGCTTGCACAACAACCGACAAGGAAATCGACAACATAACGGTAAAGAATTGGCTAGAAAGGTCCAAGTCGTGGCGCCATCTGCGCAAACTACGCCGTGTCGCAGTCGATTTTTCAGCCAAAAATGATCCTCCTCTTGATCCCTGGTGTCTTGGCGTATTACTGGGCGATGGATCGCTGCTCAATGGTGTCGCCATCTGTAATCCCGATTTTGAACTATTGCGCGAATTCGATGACAAGATGACGGCACTTGGTTTGGTATACCGATGGTCACAAAAACCAAATAACAAGGCATATGATGTCTTTTTTACCGATCCAGAGGCCAATCGGTCTCACCCAAACCGTGTCATGGCTATTCTCCGAAATCTCGGGGTGGTTGGATGCACCTCCAGCGAAAAATTTATCCCAGACATCTACAAGCTCGGAAGTCGGAAAGTACGTCTTGAAGTTTTGGCTGGTCTGATCGATACCGACGGTCATTACGACGGCAAAATGTTTGACTTCATCAGCAAGTCCAGACAATTGGCAGAGGATGTAGTGTTTATCTGCCGTAGCCTCGGACTTTGGGCCAAGGTCAGCAAATGCCAAAAATTCTGCCAAACCGGCAATGGCGGTACATACTGGCGAGTACCTATTTCCGGTGACGTCGACATGGTACCGACACGGATTCCCCGTAAACAAGCCTCGCCACGACAGCAAAAAAAGAATCCATTGGTAACAGGGTTTACCGTCGATGCGGTCGGTGAAGACGATTTTTTCGGCTTCACCTTGGACGGAGATCATCTGTACCTCACGGCGGATTTCGTCGTGCATCACAACAGCGGCAAATCTCTCGTGATGGCCACCTTCATCCAGGAAGCACTCCAGTTCTATCCTGATACCCGCATCCTGGTGGTGACACACGTTCGCGAACTGATCAGCCAGAATTTTTCCGAGCTGGTGAATCTTTGGCCGGAAGCCCCGGCAGGAATTCACAGCGCCGGGCTGAACAGTCGCGATACCGAGGCGCAGGTACTCTTCTGCGGCATCCAGTCAGTCCACAAACGGGCCTACGACATCCAGCGGGCTGATCTGGTGCTGGTGGATGAATGCTTCATGACCGGCACGCCTGTTTCTACTCCCCAAGGCCCGCGCTCCATCGAATCCCTACGACTTGGCGATTCCGTACTGCACGCATTCGGCGTCGGCAAGATCTTGGCGATTCGAAGAGCCTCATCTGAGGACATATGGATTGTGAGGTTAAACAA
Organism: Magnetococcales bacterium; assembly: GCA_015232645.1. GTDB lineage: Bacteria > Pseudomonadota > Magnetococcia > Magnetococcales > UBA8363 > UBA8363. Next base: position 1,635 of record JADFZF010000131.1, read on the forward strand.
TGGAACAAAACTTTTCTGTACCGGCAATCATCCCTTCTTCACTGATTCCGGCTGGGTCACCACCTCCCAGTTGGAAGGCGGCACGCGTCTTTACCGCTATGAAGACTTGCGCACAGTGCGGCACCGTGTTTCGGCCATGGATCAAGAGAGATGCCAGTGGACTGGTGATGTCGTTCATGAAGGAACAGCAATGGAAAAAGCAGAGGTTTTGCTCCATTTCCTGCTCGAAAAAGTTCGAGAACCCGATGGCAGACGAGAAAACAAGAATAAAAGTTTCCTTGACCTTGAAAGCAAAAGGACATCAACCGATGAAGCGGGGCGGCAATGGGACTGGACTGACGATACCACAGGCAACACTGCTTGCGATCCTTGGTACGGAATGGGTGACGGAACTGGCCATTCCGACAAGGATCGCCCGGGGGAATGGCTATCCGACTTGCTACAAACTCGACCTTGCCAACCCGACATTGATGATCGGGATCGAACTGGAGGGACGCACGCACCATGGACAACGCGTGGAACAAGACCGGAAGAAGGACGACCTGCTGGCATCATTCGGGTGGAGAGTGTATCGCGTGCCAAACAATGTGGCCCTCGATTTGTCTACAACCTGCAAGTCTCTGGACACCCTTCTTTTTTCGCTCAAGGAGTTCTTGTCCACAACTGCCACCTCATCCCCCGAAACTCCAACACCATGTACCAGCGTTTCCTGGGGGATATCAAGCGCATCAACCCCTACATGAAGATCATCGGCCTCACCGCCACCCCGTATCGCCTGGACAGCGGACTGCTGCACCAGGGCGATGGGGCGCTCTTCGACGACATCGCCTACGAGGTGCCGGTACGGGATTTGGTGGACCAGGGATATCTCGCTCCCCTGGTCAGCAAACGCACCGACACCCAGTTGGACGTCTCCGGCGTCGGCACCCGGGGCGGGGAGTTCATCCCCGGCCAACTGGAGGCGGCGGTGGACAAAGATCCCGTCACTCGGGCAGCGGTGGATGAGATCGTCGCTCACGGGCAGAACCGCCGTTCCTGGCTGCTCTTCTGCTCTGGCGTTTCCCATGCCCGACATGTCCAGGAGGCAGTGCAGGCTTCTGGCGTCTCCTGCGCCACCATTTTCGGTGACACCCCCAAGGCGGAACGGGACGGGATCATCGCCGCCTTCAAGCGAGGCGAAATCCGTGCCTTGGCCTCCATGGGGGTGTTGACCACCGGCTTCAACGCCCCGGCGGTGGATCTCATCGCCATGTTGCGACCCACCAAATCGACCGGCCTCTATGTCCAGATCGCCGGGCGCGGCATGCGCCTCGCTCCGGGAAAAACAGACTGCCTGGTCTTGGACTTCGCAGGCAACGTCCAGCGTCATGGCCCCATCGACAAGGTGAAGCCAAAAAAGCCAGGCGAGGGAGATGGAGACGCTCCGATCAAGACCTGTCCCGACTGCCGCACCATCAACCATGCAGCGGTGCGTCACTGCACCCAGTGCAACCACGAATTCCCGCCACCGGAAAACGACAACCTGGAGGCCACCGCCACCACAAAGGAGATCCTGACCAGCGGCAAGGTGGAATGGGTCAAGGTCTACGATATCACCTACCGCCTGCACCAAAAGGAAGGCAAGCCGCCCTCGCTGCGGGTGGAATACCTTTGTGGTTTCAACTGGCACCGGGAGTGGGTTTGTTTCGAACACACCGGTTTTCCCCGACAGAAGGCCGCCAGCTGGTGGTCTCGCCGCGCCCCTGCCGAGGTGCGGGTGCCGGACAGCGTGAAAGAGGCCCTGGATCTGGTGGATCACCTGCGCATCCCGGAAGAAATTGCCATTCGTCCCGGTGGCCGTTTCGTGGAGGTGGTGGGGGCACGTTTCGGCGAGGAGAACACTCATGGTTGACCCAACCGAACGCGAACTGGCAGCCCTACGCGCCGCCGCTCCCCTGGCCGGGGAATACATCGAATCCTTGAGCAAGACCGACCTGACCTTCTTCACGGTGGAGGAATTTCTCACCCTGATCCAGGTGATCGTCGGTGGGTATCTCACGGCCAAGGCTGGATTCGACATCAACGACACCTGGGACGATGTCCCGTTCTGAACGAAGGAGTATTTTGAATGAGCGAAATCATCGAAAACACCAAGCCTCTGATCACCATCGGCGAGGCCACCATCCCTGTCATCGAATACCGGGGCAAGCGCGTCGTCACCTTCAACATGGTAGATCAGGTCCACCAACGCCCGGAAGGGACAGCCAAACGAAACTTTCACGATAACCGCAACCGGTTCGTCGAAGGCGAAGATTTCATCAAAGCGACGAGGGACGAATTTCGTACCGACCTCTGGAAATCATTTGGATTCAGCAAGTTTGCTCCATCCGGGATTCTGTTGTCCCAGTCTGGTTATCTGATGTTGGTGAAATCCTTCACCGACGAGCTGGCGTGGCAGGTCCAGCGGGAACTGGTGAACCGGTATTTTCAGACGGTACCCACCTCCGCTGCCCACCAGCTCTACCTGATGGCCAAGGCGGTCTGGGAGCAGGAGGAGCGAATTCGTCAGATCGAACAGACCAGCTCCGAGCAACAGCGGCGGATCGACGCCATTGCCAGACGGCAAGACGACATGGATGGCGACACCGGTTACACGACCGCCCTGGCGTTTTGTCGGCGAGAAAAGGTTCCAGCCCCACTGGCTTTGGCCCGGCGACTTGGCGTCATGGCCAGCGAGATGTGTCGCGACCTGGGCATTTGCACCGGTAGTGTCCCCGACGAACGATGGGGATCAGTGAACAGCTATCCCGTCGATGTGCTGCGGGAGTGCCTCGTCACCTTGAATAACAACGCGGCCTGACCTGAAGGAGAGACAACCATGAGTGAAAATTTCATGACCCAATATGGCGACCAACTGGCTGCCGGAGGCTTCCCTTTTCTTCCCATTGTTCCCGGCGAGAAGTTTCCTGGTCGGTTCGAACGGGGAAACTGGCTCCCCTACAAGGGTTGGACCAAACATGCCGCCCGCGCTACCACGGCCCACGAACTGTCCATCTGGAAACAGTGGCCCGATGCCGGAATCGGGATCCCTTGCGGTCTGGTCGCCGGTGTGGATATTGATATCGCCGATGACATTGATTTAGCGCAACGCCTCCAGTTTTTGGCTTTCGAGTTGCTGGGCGCAACCCCGGCGGTGCGCATCGGCAACGCCCCCAAGCGGATGCTGGTCTATCGCACGGACGCCCCCTTCAAGGGGATCAAGGCCCACCCCCTGGAGGTGCTTTGCCAGGGGCAGCAGTTCGTCGCCTACGCCATCCACCCCGGCACCGGCAGGCCCTACGAATGGCCGGTGCGCTCCCTGGCCGACCTGACCCTGGCGGATCTCCCGGTCATCACCGAGGAACAGGCCCACGCCTTCATCGAGCAGGGGCTGGCGCTGCTGCCGGAGGGGATGCGTCCGGTACGGTTGGAGCGCAACCCTTCGGCAATTTCAACCCGTTCATCGGCCCTGAAGATTGTCGTCAACACTCAGGAGGGCACACCCGAGGCGATCCAGGATGCCCTGCGTCACATCGTCAACGCCGACCTGCCCTACGACGATTGGGTGCGCGTTGGCATGGCCATCAAGGGTGCCCTGGGTGAGGCGGGCGCAGGTCTGTTCGCAGACTGGTCCGCCTCGTCCGCCAAAAACATCCCCGAAACCACGGACCGCTCCTGGGCCAGCTTCCGCCCAACGGTAATCGGCGCTGGGACCATCTACCACTTGGCCCAACGACACGGCTGGAAGCCCGATGCGACCATCGTTCTGAACCCGGCCAACCAGCATCCTGGCCCCCATCCAGCGGCCCCTCTGCTGCAAAAGATGCCAAGGCTGTCGGTGGCCGCGCTTGGGGAGAACGCCCCGCCGTTCCTGGATGGTCCGGAGTGGAACCCCACCGACCTGGACGGTGTGCTGAGCCAGTTGGTGAACTACATGGTAACCACCGCCACTCGTCCACAGCCCATTCTGGCCGTGGGCAACGCCCTGTGTGCCCTTGGGGCGTTGATGGGACGGCGCTACCGCACCGAGACCGACGTCCGTAGCAACCTCTACGTGGTGGGCATCGCCGACAGCGGCTCCGGAAAAAACCACAGCCGGGAGGTGATCACCGACCTGTTGTTTCGCGCCGGGTTGAAGAAATTCCTGGGCGGCAACCGCATTGCTTCCGGCTCGGGTCTGCTGCGGGCCATCCACGATCACCCGGCCATCCTGTTCCAGCAGGACGAGTTTGGTATGTTCCTCCAGGCCGCCGCCGACCGCAAGCGCAGCCCCAAGCACATCACCGACATCCTGGACTTGATGACGGAACTGTACTCCTCGTCCGCCACCGTTTTTCTTGGGCCGGAATACGCCACCCCGGACAAAAAAGGTCGCCAGGACATCAACCAGCCCTGCCTGTGCCTCTACGGCACTACCACCCCTGCACTTTTCTGGTCTGCCCTGAAGAGCGCTAACGTTGCCGATGGTTCTCTGGCCCGATTCCTGATCCTGAAAACCCAGGACGATTACCCGGAGGCCAGCGGCGTGGAGTCCCTGCGCCAACCCCCGGAGGAACTGGTGGCCGCGCTGGCCGCCATCGCCCAGAACGGCAGTGGAGGTGATGGCAATTTGGCAAACCTGACCACCGGCCCGGAAACCGCCATCAATCCGCAGGTAGTGCCCATGAAGCCTGCGGTGTGGGAGCGGTTCGCTGCTTTGAACCGGCAAGTCACCGGCCTGTTACGGCGGTCGCGAGGGAGCCAGTTCTCGCCCATCCTGGCGCGGGTCTGGGAGAACGCCGCCAAGGTGGCCCTGATCCGGGCAGTGTCCGCCGATCCTGCACAACCGGTGATCCGGGAGGAGGATGCCGTCTGGGCCATCGCCATGGTGCGCTACGCCGTCAACACCTTCATCGAGGACGTCGAGCGTTTCGTCGCCGACAACCAGACCGAGCAGAATCACAAACGCGTGTTGGAGGTCCTTCGCAAGGCCGGAAGGAAGGGCATTACCCAGGGCGATGTGTCGCAGAAGCTGCGTTTTCTCGAACGGCGACCACGCATGGAAGTCCTTCAAACCTTGATCGAAAGCGGACAGGTCATCTCCGAAATCAGGCTTGGTCGCACCAAACCCACAACCATCTACCGGGCGGTGTAAAAAAATGGATGCGAAACAGTGCGGCCAGTGTCGCACTGTTTCTATCCTAATAATACATTGATATTTAAAGATATTTAAAAAAATAGGGAAAAATGCATCCTAAAAAAAGAATATAAAATATAAATATATACAGATGTATATAATATATACTTATAAAAGCGCAATCTTCATGCCAACATTATCAATAAATTTAAAAAAGTTATTCTCATATGAGACCATTTATTCATTTTTCTATATTTCATTTTTAATTACAGCATGTTGAACAGACAGAAACCATGTGCGGGCACCTCGCACGTTTTTCATACCATCTTCAACGCTGCAGAGCGACGGATCCGGGATCGGCCTCCCGCTCCATCGCCCTCACCCAAATTCACCCCAAGGAGTGAGGACGATGACCGTTTCCCGAACCGCGCCAACAGGCGCACCCCATCAACCCAGGCCGGAGACTTCCGGCGTAACCTCTATTCTCGCCCTAGACCTGGGCAGCAAAACCGGATGGGCGCTGCAGCAAGCCGACGGCACTATCAGCAGCGGCACCGTTGAATTCCGCCCGGGCCGGTTCGAGGGCGGTGGCATGAGGTATCTCCGCTTCAAGCGAT
>JADFZF010000132.1 GCA_015232645.1 Magnetococcales bacterium
GCGTGAAAAGCAAAGTCAAAAACAAGAAAAAAATCAAAACCCTGGGGGCAACCCCCCAGACCCCTTTTTTCTTTCAAAAATTTATTATATGGATCCGTACACTGTCAATGGTTGTCTCAAATTAATGAAAGTAACAAAGTGGAATTAAGGGCGGCTACTGACACCCCTTGCCCATTTTGCGGCCTGACCTGCCTCCGTCGTTGGCGGCTGCCGTGGAACGCTGTCTGGCCTTGGACCCCAAAGATCGTCCCGGCGATTTGGGGGGCTGATTTTCTGGCTGGAGCAGCCCGAACTCTGGGCCTCCCCCCCGGCACCGTTGCCGTTGTTGCAACGTCATCCTTTGGATTTTTATCGAACCGGTTTCTGGTTCTTCTTTCTGACGACGCTCGGATTGCTGCTCACACGATAACCAGAGGTGTCTCCCGAGGATCCACTCTTTCAAGCGCCCGATGAGCACCGAGACGGCCTCCGGTGAGCCCGTGCGGGAGGTGCCTTGACCGGTCTGACAAACTCGACCCAGAACAGTTACATCCCCGGAACCAAGTCCATTTCAGGGCTGGACGGAAAATGGGTCGGAGATCCGTGTCAAAACCTCCAGCAACCTTCTTTAGTATTAATCGGTTTCGTCAGATAAGGATCACACCCGGCCTCCCGACTGCGTTGCGTTTCCTGCTCCAAGGCATGGGCGGAAAGTGCGACGATTGGCAGCGGCGCGAGGCCTGTTTGCCTCTCCCATTGGCGTATGTGACCGGTTGCGGAATAACCGTCCATCTTGGGCATCCACACATCCATGAACACGACATCAAACGTCCCCTCCCGCACTCGTGCGACCGCCTCTTGCCCATCATTGACGATGATGACCTGGTGAGATGTCTGCATGAGATAGGCCTCGAACACAATCTGGTTTTCCTCGACATCTTCGGCAAGAAGAATGTGCAAACTTTTTTTTGTTATTTGGGGGCGGCACTTCATGAAATGAAGGGACAAGTGCGGATAATTCTGCAATCCGTGCCGGAAGAGTAAAGAAAAACCGGCTCCCGTGACCCACTTGGCTTTCCCCCCGGATCCGACCTCAACTCCAGGCCACCTGTGAATGGAAACATTTCCGACGTTACTATTATTCATAAAAAATGGTGATCGGCAATAAAGCGTTGCCTCATCCGCACCTCACTGCCATACTGATCCTCCTTGTATTACAGCCTACCGCCTTGCCGTTCAAGAGGACCCCATGGATTGGATCGTTGTCGCGCGTATGATTCATGTCATCGCTGTCGTTCTCTGGATCGGTGGGGTGGCCATGGTCACGCTGGTGCTGATCCCCATCTTCAATACCATGGAGAACGATGCCGACGGCCTGAGGCTGTTTCACGCCATCGAAAGTCAATTTGCCACCCAGGCCCGAATCACCACCTTCCTCACCGCCTTGAGCGGACTGACCATGCTTCATCTCACTCATGGCTGGTCACGTTTTACCGATCCCTCCAACTGGTGGCTCCATGGGATGGTGCTCATCTGGAGCTTGTTCACCATCATGCTCTTCGTCATCGAACCCTTCATCCTGCCCAGAGTGGTGAAAAAAATGCGTGCGGCAAGTACCAAAAAAATATTCCCGGCCATGCTTCTTCTTCATCGGGTCCTGCTGGCCGGAAGCCTGATCACCCTCGCCGGCGGGGTGGCCGGGGCCCATGGCTGGTCCTTCTGAAACGCTCCGGTCCCCCCTGTTGTGTAAGCCCATGTAAGTGAATTGGCGTTGATGCCTGTGAGAGTGTAGAATACCTGCCTTACCTTAACCAGTGAGGCGATACCCAGCCATGAGCCCTGCCGATCCCCCCCTTCGCCAACGCCAATGGTGCTGTCGCAAACTGACGTTACTATCGCTACTGCTCCTGGCTGCCGGCGCCGGATGGTGGTCCCTGCACCGGGGAGAACTCCCGTCCGAACAGACCAAAGAAAAACAAAAAAATGATTCTCGTAAGGGTGGGGGCGAACGGCGTCCGCAACCCGTTTCCGTGGCGGAAGTCAAGGTGACCAACCTGCCGGTGTGGCTTTCCACCATCGGTACCGTCACCCCCGTGGCCCAGGTGACAGTGCGCTCCCGGGTCGATGGCGAACTGATCCGCCTGCACTTCAAGGAGGGAGGCATGGTGCAGAAGGGCCAATTGTTGGCCGAAATCGATCCCCGCCCGTTTCAGGCCCAGTTGCGCCAGGCCCGCGGACAATTGACCCGTGATCTGGCCTTGCTGGATAACGCCCGCCTCGATTTGGCCCGCTACCGCGAGCTGTGGTCCAAAGATGCCATCGCCAAACAACAACTCGATTCCCAACAGTCCCTGGTGCGCCAATATCAGGGAACGGTGGACATCGACCGGGGACAGGTGGAAACCTACCACCTGCAACTCCAGTTTGCCCGGATGACCGCCCCCATTTCCGGACGCATCGGCCTGAAACAGGTGGATCAGGGAAATGTGATCCATGCCAGCGACGCTTCGGGACTGGCAGTCATCACCCAGTTGCAACCCATGATGGTGCTGTTTTCGTTACCGGAAAAACATGTCTCCTCCCTACTCGCCCGCCTCAATGGACCCGATCCGGTCAGCATGGAAGCGTGGGACCGCGATCAAAAACGACGAGTGGCCACGGGCCACCTGACCGCCACCGACAGCGTCGTCGACAACACCACCGGTTCCATCCGCCTCAAAGGAGAATTTCCCAATACCAACAATGAACTGTTCCCAGGTCAATTCGTCAGCATCCAGGTGTTGACCGAAACCTTGCCAGAAACCCTGGTGGCCCCTGCCGCAGCCATTCAGCAAGGAGCCAACGGAAGTTATGTCTTCGCGGTCCATCAGGATGACACGGTGAAGGTGGTTTCCGTCTCACCCGGCCCGGGGGCGGATGGCTGGGTGGCGTTGACTCCAACCAGTCTGAAAGCGGGTGACCGCCTGGTATTGGAAGGTATCGACAAACTGCGCGACGGAGCGCGGGTGGAAGTGATGACCCCCGGAGCACCACCGGCGGCTGCAAAACCATCGACAGAGACCAGAGGTGATCACCGTCGCCAAACCGCGGCAGGAAAAAAAGGGGAAGGTCGAAAACATGAGGAGCCTCCCACAACCCCTGGGACTCCAGGCTCCCCATGAATGTATCGCGACTGTTCATCCTCCGGCCCATCGCCACCTCCCTGCTGATGATGGCCATCCTGCTGGCCGGAGTGATCGCCTGGCGGCAGTTGCCGTTGTCGGCTCTGCCGGAGGTCGATTACCCCACCATCCAGGTGACTTCGCTCTATCCCGGCGCCAGCCCCGATGTGGTCACCTCCTCCATCACCGCCCCCCTGGAACGTCAATTCGGCCAGATGCCCGGGTTGCTCCGCCTGTCCAGCATCAGCTCAGGCGGCGCTTCGGTGATCACATTGCGTTTCAGTCCCGATCTGTCTCTGGATATCGCCGAACAGGAGGTCCAGGCCGCCATCAATGCCGCTTCCAACCTCCTCCCTTCCGATCTGCCCATGCCGCCGACCTATGGCAAGGTCAATCCCGCCGATGCCCCCATCCTGACCCTCGCCGCCACCTCCACCTCCCTGCCCATACCGCGATTGCACGAAATGGTGGAAAACCGGGTCGCACAAAAAATCGCGCAAATCTCTGGCGTCGGACTGGTCAGCCTGGCAGGCGGCAGTCGCCCCGCCGTGCGGATTCAGGCCAATCCCAAAGCCCTGGCCGCAGCAGGGCTCTCCCTGGAAGACCTCCGTACCGCCATCGGTGCCGCCAACGTCAACCAACCCAAGGGCAGTTTCGACGGCCCCCTGCGCGCTTCCACCATCGACGCCAACGATCAGATCAAAACCGCCCAGGACTACGCCGAAATGATCGTCGCCTATCGCAATGGCAATCCCTTGCGTCTCAAGGAATTGGCCGATCTGGTGGAAGGTCAGGAAAATGCCCGCCTCAAGGCCTGGGCAGGCGACAAGGAGGCGGTCATCATCCATGTTCAACGGCAACCAGGGGCCAATGTCATCGAAGTGGCGGATCGCGTCAAGGCCATGCTGCCCCAACTCAAGGCGCTGCTTCCCAACTCTCTCGACCTCGATATCCTCTCCGACCGCACCGTGACCATCCGCGCCTCGGTGGCCGAGATGCGCCTGGAACTGCTGCTGTCGATCGGGCTGGTGGTGCTGGTGATTTTTTTATTTCTGCGCAGCCTTTCCGCCACACTCATCCCCAGCCTGGCGGTACCGCTCTCCCTGGTGGGCACCTTCGGCATCATGCATCTGGCGGGATTCAGCATCAACAACCTCACCCTCATGGCTTTGACCATCTCCACCGGCTTCGTGGTCGATGATGCCATCGTCATGATCGAAAACATCGCCCGCTTCGTCGAACAGGGGATGCCGCCATTGCAGGCCGCCATCAAAGGGGCCAAGCAAATCGGCTTTACCATCCTTTCCCTCACCGTCTCCCTCATCGCCGTCTTGATTCCTCTGTTATTCATGGGCGATGTGGTGGGGCGGCTGTTTCACGAATTCGCCATCACCCTGGCGGTGGCCATCTTGATCTCGGCGTTGGTTTCCTTGACCCTGACTCCAATGTTGTGCGCCCGCCTGCTCAAACATGTGACCGCCGCCGAGGAGAGTTGGTTGCATCGGCTCACCGGCCGCTGGATCAACGCCATGATCTCGGCCTACGGCGCCGCCCTCGACCGGGTGCTCCGGGCTCAATGGCTCACCCTGGCGCTGGCGCTGGCGACGCTCCTGGTGACGATCCTTCTGTACCAGGCCATTCCCAAAGGGTTCTTCCCGGTGCAAGATACCGGGATGATCCAGGGTTTTACCGAGGCCCCCCAATCCATCTCCTTTCCCGCCATGGCCACCCGTCAACTGGAAATGGCCAGGATTCTCCTCCAGGACCCGGCGGTCGCCAGCCTGTCTTCCAACATCGGCGTCGATGGCATCAACACCATCCTCAACAGTGGCCGCCTCCTCATCACCCTGAAGCCGTTGGCGGAGCGTCGGCAGTCGGTGGTCCCCATCATCCGTCGCCTCACCCAGGCAGGGGCCGATATTCCCGGTATGACCCTGTACCTTCAGGCGGTTCAGGATTTGACCGTGGAAGAACGGATGGCCAAGACCCAATACCAATTGTTGCTCGGATCCCCCGACCCCGCCAATCTCGCACTGTGGGTGCCAAAAATATTGGAAACCATGAAAAATATTCCCCAGCTCGCCGATGTGACCACCGATTGGCAGGATCAGGGATTGCAGGCCTATGTCGAAATCGATCGCACCAGCGCCGGACGTCTGAACGTCACCACCGCCGCCATCGACAACATCCTGTATGATGCCTTCGGCCAACGCCTGGTCTCCACCATCTTCACTCAGTCCAATCAAAAACGGGTGGTTCTGGAGGTCAAACCCGAATTCGGACTGTCGCCCCAAGCCCTGAACGATTTGTATGTCCCCTCCTCCACCGGACTACAGGTTCCCCTGGCCGCGGTGGCGCACGTATCGGAACGGCGGACGGCGTTGCTCCATAACCACGTAGGTCAGTTCCCCGCCGCCACCCTCTCCTTCAACCTCGCCCCCGGCGCCGCCTTGGGACCGGCGGTGACCGCCATCAACGACCTCCTCACCCGATTGGAACTCCCTGGAAGCATCGAAACCAGTTTCCAGGGGGCGGCCCAGGCGTTTCAGGCCTCCCTGACCAATACCCTGCTGCTGTTCCTGGCCGCCATCATCACCATGTATATCGTCCTCGGCGTCCTCTACGAAAGCTTCATCCACCCCATCACCATCCTTTCCACCCTCCCCTCCGCCGGCGTCGGCGCCCTGCTGGCCTTGATGGCGGCTGGTCTGGAACTGGATATCATCGGCGTCATCGGCATCATCCTGCTGATCGGCATCGTCAAGAAAAATGCCATCATGATGATCGATTTTGCCATCGATGCCCAACGCCACGACGGGTTGCCGGCCCATGAAGCCATTCGTCAGGCGTGTCTGCTCCGTTTTCGCCCCATCCTCATGACCACATTGGCGGCGCTTCTGGGGGCCTTACCGTTGATGCTCGGTACCGGCATCGGCGCCGAATTGCGTCAGCCTCTGGGAATCGCCATGGTCGGAGGCCTGGCCCTGAGCCAACTTCTGACTTTGTTCACCACTCCAGTCATCTACCTGGCCTTCGAACGCCTGGCTCGTTCGGGGAATCCACCGTGAGGCCGCCGTGCTCAAAGAAGGCTTCATGTCCAGGGGGGGAATGGGGGTAGGCTCAAATCTCGAGGGCTTCACCCCCCAAGCCCCACTGGAGGGAGGGATTCCCCCTTCCACGACCCATTCCGTCAACTGGTCAGGATTTTCATGAAATGAACGTTTCGCGTCTGTTCATTCATCGCCCGGTGGCAACGACCCTGTTGACCCTGGCCATCGCCCTGGCCGGGGCGATCGCCTTTTTTCATCTGCCCGTCTCCCCTTTGCCTCAGGTCGATTTCCCCACCATTTCGGTCCAGGCCAACTTGCCCGGTGCCAGTCCCGAAACCATGGCCGCCACCGTCGCCACCCCTCTGGAACGGGTCTTGGGACGCATCGCCGGCGTCAATGAAATCACCTCCTCCAGCTCCCTGGGCAATACCCGCGTCACATTGCAATTCGATCTGAGCCGCGATATCAATGGCGCCGCCCGGGATGTCCAGGCGGGCATCAACGCCGCCCGCACCCTGTTGCCCAGCTCTTTGCCTTCCAATCCCACCTGGCGCAAGGTCAATCCCGCCGATGCCCCCATCATGCTCTTGACCCTCACCTCCGACGTGCTCTCCACCGGGCAGATGTACGATGCCGCCTCCACCGTTCTGGCTCAGCGTCTGGCGCAGGTCGAAGGCATCGGTCAGGTGACTATCGGCGGCGCCGCCCTGCCGGCCGTCCGGGTGGATCTGGATCATGACCGCCTGAGCGCTCATGGGATCGGACTGGAGGAGGTCCGTGCCGCCCTGACATCCGCCTATGCCTTCCGACCTCTGGGCATCCTGGAAAACCACTCCCTCGCCTGGCAATTGGGTGCCAATGACCAATCCAGCAAGGCGGCCGATTATCGCTCACTCCTGTTGCGCTGGAACAAGGGCACCAGCGTATTGCTGCAGGATGTCGCCCGGGTGACCGACGGCATCCAGGATGTGCGCCATTTCGGCGCCTCCAACGGCAAACCGGCGGTCTTGTTGATCCTCTACCGCCAGCCCGGAGCCAATATCATCGCCACCGTGGACCGCGTCAAGGCGATCCTGCCCCGCCTGCAGGAATCCATCAGC
>JADFZF010000133.1 GCA_015232645.1 Magnetococcales bacterium
CCTGTTCATCATCTCCTATTCCGGCGCCACGGAGATCCATAAAAAACTTGAAAAGGGAAGCAATCCCGTCGTCCGGATCCACATGAAGGCAGCGCGCATGGGCGATACCTGGCGCCCTGTCGATCCGGCAGGCCAAGTGGAAAATGTCTTCGTCTACGAATTTCCCGATGGTCACGCTGAACTCGAAATCCTCCTCAATGCCAAAGCCAACAGTGTTCATTTTCATGAAAGCCAGAAGGGGGGATATCTCATCGTTGAAATTCTGGGACCCCGGGATGTGGGTCGCAGCAACGATGCCAAACAACTCATCACCATGAGGGAAACGGACCTGGAAAAAGGAATTTCCAGACCCCTGAGCCGCCTGTTTCCGCTCTACGAACCATCGAGCGAAAAGAAAATCCTGGCCGGCAAAACGATTACTGAAGATTACTACTGGAAGGAAGCCAGAAAGCTTGAACAAGACCATCACTACGACCAGGCCCGCGGCTACCTGGGAACCCTGCTGGAGGTTTTCCCGGATACCCCCAATCGGGAAGTGATCGACTTCTTGCGACTCGATCTCGCCCGGAAGATGGACTGGAAACCAGGCTGGCTCCTGAACGAATTGGAAGCCAACCTGGCCCGTCACCCCAATTCCGCCAACTATTCGCGTTACCGTCTTCTGCAACTGAAGCTGCTCAACGATGCCGGTCGCTTTGAAAGCGCCTTGGCCATGCTGGATGACCCCAATCTTCCCCGGGAAAAATCCACCCTGGCTCTGGAACGGGCCAGAACCTATATCGGGTTGGCCAGCGCCCACTCCGGCGATCCCAAATATTTTACCGAGGCCGAGAACCAACTTCAGCAGCTACGTTCCGGTACCGACGGTCGCGTCGAACACACCGCCCAGGCGCTCTACCTGCTTGCCCGACTGAAGGACATCAAGGATGATCGCGAGGGCACCTTGGCGACGCTGGATCAACTGACACCAGAATCCCTGGGCTACCTGGGCATGGAGCCCGATCGAGTCCTGGGAATTGCCGACATGTACTACAAATATGGGCACTACCCGAATGCCTTCAAATACTACGCCATGTTCATGGACGCCTTTCCATCCCGATCACGCGCCCTCCCCTGGGCGATACTGCGTGCCGCCGAGTCAAGTTTCCAACTCTCCCGCAAGGCTGAGGAAAACAAAGACCCGGAGTCGGCCAAGGAACGATCCGAAGATGCAAAACGGCTCTTTGCCCGGCTGCAAAAACAATATGGAGGCTCCGACGCTGCGGTTTGGGGAAAAATCTTTCAATTGGCGTTGGAACGCGAGTTGTCCTACAAGGAACGCCTGGAAAAATTGGATAAGGTCATCAAATCCATCGCCCTTCCCAACGCGCTGTCCGAGGCCTACCTGACCCGCGCAGAGCTGTTGGGCAAGGACGGCCAATATCGCGAAAGCATTGACACCTTGAACCAATTGCTCAACATGACCCAAAGCATGGCGGTCATCCGCCGGGCCAACCGTCTCAAGAAACACCTCCTTGAGGAAGGAATGACCGCTGCCCTGAACGACGGTCGGCCCGAATTCGCCTCCCTGCTGGGCGAAATTTATGGCCTGGACTTTCGCCAAAACACCGATTTCAATCATGCACGCATACTCCTGGGTGAGGCGCTCATGCAGCTTGGCGACAACAAGGCGGCCCTGGAAACCCTGGCCAATCTGGACGACCCGACCGCTGATGCGCTGCGGCAACTTGGAGAAACTCTGGAAAAAAGTGAGTGGTTGCAGTCGGCACGCAAAGAAGGGAAACTGGGTGGCATCATGACCCGGGAGGTCGCCCGGGTACGCTTGGCCGAGGCCAAACGGCTCCTTTCCAAGGAGGAGTGGGAGGGAGTACAACTGCTTCTGGACCCCCTTCCGGAGGGACTGTTGAGTGATCAAGGCAATGAGCAGCGCCTGAGATTCCTGGCCCGGGCGGAACTTGGCCGGGGTCGATTTCCGCACGCTGTCAAACATCTTGAATTCCTTCTTGGCAACCGACCTATGGGTGATGGTGTCGATTATTACAGCTATGCCTCGGTCATTCAGCTCTGGAAGGGAGACGACAAGGCTCTGGCACCTTTCATTAAAGTTGCCGACGAAGCCTCCGATAAGGAAATACGGGCCTTGGCCAATATTCGGGTCGGCGATATCCTGCAGAAGGCAAATCGATCCAGCGAGGCGATCGGACGATATCGACAGGCGGCCGAGTTGGCCCCAGGAACCCCCTGGGCCAAGGTTTCTACTGAAAATGCCTCTCAATTGGAAATGGCTAAGAAGGCGGGCAGGTGACCGTCATGACGGAGCGCAATGAAATCATCCTGATCGGACGTGAACATCCGACGTTGCAGAAACTGGCGGAACAATTCAGCACCATGGGGTGCCGAGCCGTCATCACCCCCTTTGGCGATGAGGCCCGATCCCGGGTAGGTGGCGTCAGGGTGGGGATGGTGGTCGTGGCACTGGGTCCCGAAAGCGAGGCCCTGGAGTGGATTCGTGAAATCAACTTTCTCTACCGCGGATTGCCGGTCCTGGCCGCTGCGGTTCACGGAAGCGTTACCGAGGCCCGGGAGGCCATCGGCGTCGGCGCCGCCGATTATCTCCTCCTGCCCATCGAAGACGAACTCCTGAAATCCCATCTGAACAACTATCTGGCGCGCTATTTTGATCCAGAGTTGGGCAACGGTCGCAAATTGCTCTCCAGCGATCCCAATATGAAACGCCTGCTCAACCAAATCAGACGCGTCGGCAAATCGTTGGCTACCGTGCTGATCCAAGGGGAGAGCGGTACCGGCAAAGAACTGATCGCCCGCTTCGTTCACCAGGTCTCGGACCGGTCCAACCAGGCCTTTGTCGCCCTCAACTGCGCAGCCCTGCCGGAAAATCTGCTGGAGTCCGAATTGTTCGGCCACTCCAAAGGGGCCTTTACCGGTGCCATTACCGACCGCAAGGGCAAATTCCTTCAGGCCAACGGTGGGACCATTTTTCTGGATGAAATTTCCGAAATGTCCCTCAACCTGCAAGCCAAGCTATTACGTGTGCTCCAGGAACGCGAAGTCGATCCGGTCGGGGGAAGGGGTTCCGTCCCCCTGGATGTGCGGGTCATCGCATCAACCAACCGCGACCTCAAGGATTGGGCCGAAGAGGGTAAATTCCGGGAAGATCTCTACTATCGGCTGAACGTATTTCCAGTTTCGCTACCCCCCTTGCGTAAACGACCCGGGGATATCCTGCTTCTGGCCAACCATTTCCGCAAACGTTTTATCGCCGAACTGGGTCGTAACGATATTCCGTTTTCTCCATCCGCCTTGAGCGCCATGGAAAACTATTCCTGGCCCGGCAACATCCGCGAACTGGAAAATGTCATCCAACGCGCCCTGCTCATGGCCGAAGGCCGGGCTGTGGAGCCGGAGGATCTCATGATCGACTACGACCCCACCGACAATGACGACAGGCCCACGACGGCATCCCATTCCCTTCCCCCCTCCACCTCGACCCTGGGGGACAATACAGACGGCATCCGACTCCCCATTGGTACCACCGTTCGGGAGATGGAAGAATTTCTGATCCACCGTACCCTCGACGAAGTCAATGGCAACCGCACCCGGGCGGCGGAACTCCTGGGTATATCCATCCGCACCCTGCGCAACAAACTCAACGAATATGCTGCCCGTTGACCCGAAGGAAAAACCTGGGATGAATTTCAGGAAACGCCGAGCTTCAACCGGGTTGCCGATGGTACTCTTGGCCTTGTTGCTCACTGGATGCGGTGGACCCGAAGGGATCGAAGTCACCCCCGAGTTGATTGCCGGTGACAGCCTATGGGACACAGGAAAAAGAATGCTCTTTCCGTCCGCCTACTGGCACGACAAAGCGGCCCAGTTCAGCAAACTGGTCATTGATGAACGTCAGCGGTACCGGGAGGCTTCCCAAGCCTATCACCAAGCCCTGTTGGCACGACGACAGGAAATCCTGCAATCGACCGACCTAAATTCCAAGGAGGATCAATCCTCTACCCAGGTCCGCCGCGAGGTGATTCAACGCTATCGCGACCGACTCAATCCTCTGCGCGAATCCTCCAGGCAATATGGACGTGCGGTGAACCAAGCCACGGTACTGATGCAAAAGGCCAGAAGAAACCTTGAAATCGCACTCACTCGATGATAGATGATACCGCTTGGAGGATAAATCCAAAACCATGTCCCCCAAGGAACAGATGAAAAAGGCCCACCAGCATCGACAGTATCGATTATTCATGTCCATGCCCCTGCCCACCAGACCCTTTCTTGTAAAGATGCATGACGCGAAAACAAATACCCCAAGTGTCCAGTCGCCGACCGGAATCCGAAAATTGTGCCTGAACAAACCATTCTCCCCACCGGACTCTTATGAGGTCCCTACCGCCCCCTGAGAGTCGTCTGGGAAGAAACGAATCGCGTCAACCATTCTACCGCGATGAAAATATCATCCCGCAAAATAAAATCGAATGAGACCAATTAAAATCATACCCCTGGAGCATTTGGCCGTTCGGCATCCGCCTGCAATGATCCAACCACTTCCAATGCCCAGCCGCAATATAAATTATTGTATAAAATTATATATTTGTAACATCTATGCCAAAAAATCGCATCGACCTGAAACACATCATGCCATTCCCCGAAAACCAGTCATAGGGGCTTTTCATGCAACGTATCCGGCTCATCGTCGGCATCCTCTTTCTTTTTGTGCTGCAGCACATTGCCCCCGTCCATGCCGACACTACTTTGTTGAACGTCTCCTACGACCCGACCCGTGAATTTTACCAAGAGCTGAACAACGCCTTCATCACCTATTGGAAAAACAAAACCGGGGAAACCCTACGGTTGAACCAATCCCATGGCGGATCCGGCAAGCAGGCCCGTTCAGTCATGGACGGCCTGGAAGCAGACGTGGTGACCTTGGCATTATCCTATGACATTCAGGCCATATCTGCGAAAACGAGTCTCATCGCACCTCACTGGCAGGAACGCCTCCCCTTCAACAGTTGTCCCTATACCTCGACGATCGTCTTCCTCGTCCGCCAGAACAACCCCAAAAAGATCAAGGACTGGGACGATCTGATCCAATCCGGAGTCCAGGTCATCACCCCCAACCCCAAGACATCGGGGGGGGCGCGATGGAACTATCTGGCCGCATGGGGATACGCGTGGGAAAAATACAACCATGATACCGGCAAGACCAAAGAATTTATGGCCCGTCTCTTGCGAAACATACCCATACTGGACACGGGAGCTCGCGCCGCTACCAATACCTTCATCCAACGACAACTCGGCGACGTTTTGTTGACCTGGGAAAATGAAGCCCTATTGGCAAGGCATGAAATGGGACCGGGGCAATTTGAAATCATCGTGCCCTCGGTTTCCATCCTTGCCGAACCACCGGTGGCCGTGGTCGACAAGGTGGTTGATCGCCACGGTTCGCGGCAACAGGCTGAAGCCTATCTGCAATTCCTGTACAGCCAGGAAGGACAAGCCCTGGCAGCCAAACACTATTTCCGTCCTCGGGACGAGGAGCTGCTCAAACGCCATGCCGACCGTTTTCCATCTCTGCGCCTCATCACCATCGACAGCATGTTCGGCGGATGGGACAACGCCCAAAAAAACCATTTTGACGATGGTGGTTCCTTCGATCTCCTCATGAAACGATAACGCATGATGACCAACATGAGGAAATGGCATCGACCCTCCATCATACCAGGGTTTGGGGTCACACTGGGATTTTCGCTTTTCGCCCTCGGACTGATCGTGCTGCTGCCGCTCTCCCTCTTGTTCATGCAGACCTCAGGAATGGATCCGGACCGATTTTGGCAGCTGGCCACTGAAAAACGCGCCCTTTCCGCTTACAGCCTCAGCTTTGGCGGCGCCTTGATCGCCGCCTCCATCAACCTGATCTTCGGTACCCTGGTGGCGTGGGTGCTGGTCCGATATCGCTTTCCCTCCAGACGCCTCCTCGACGCCTTGATCGACCTTCCCTTCGCCCTCCCTACCGCCGTCGCCGGAATTGCCCTAACTGCCCTGTGGGCACCTCATGGCTGGATCGGCCAATGGCTGAACCCACTGGGGATCCAGGTCGCTTTTACCCGCATCGGTGTCGTCATCGCCATGATCTTCGTCGGTCTACCTTTTGTTGTCCGTACCGTTCAACCGGTGCTGGCCGATATCGAACTGGAATTGGAAGAGGCCGCCATCAGCCTCGGAGCTTCAAAAATCCAAACTTTCGTGATGGTCATCTTCCCGACGCTGCTTCCCGCTTTGGCCACCGGCTTCGCCTTGGCTTTTTCACGCGCCATTGGTGAATATGGCTCGGTCGTGTTCATCTCCGGAAATCTCCCCAATGTCACTGAAATCACCCCCCTGCTCATCATGATCAAACTGGAGCAATACGATGTCAGTGGCGCCAGCGTCATCGCCTGCATCATGCTGCTGTTCTCATTTTCCCTGCTGCTCGCCATCAATACCCTACAGCGCCGCTATCAACAGCGTCTGGAGCGATGATTCATGGTTGCACCCTTTTCCCGCGGTTTGAATGAACCGACATCCGTCCGTCATCTGCTGATCGTGTTGATGGCATCATTTCTCATCCTGTTTCTGTTGCTTCCCTTGATCATCGTCTTCGTGGAAGCCTTCCACCGAGGATGGGAAACCTATCTGCAGGCCATCTCCAGCCCCGACGCCCTGGCCGCCATCCACTTGACCACCGTCACCGCCATGATCGCTGTACCATTCAACCTCCTTTTTGGCTTGACCGCCTCCTGGGCCATTACCAAATTTGATTTCTTTGGGAAAAATCTGTTGATATCGCTGATTGAGTTGCCACTTTCAGTCTCTCCGGTCGTCTCGGGCCTCATCTTCGTCCTGCTGTTCGGCAGCCAGGGATGGCTGGGCCCTTGGCTGGTCAGCCACAATATACGCGTGCTGTTTGCAATACCTGGCATCGTTCTGGCAACCATATTCGTCACGTTTCCCTACATCGCCCGGGAGTTGATCCCCCTCATGCAGGAACAAGGACGCGATGAAGAAGAAGCGGCTTTGATGCTGGGCGCCTCAGGGTGGCAAACTTTTTGGCGCGTTACCCTGCCCAACATCAAATGGGGAACGGTTTATGGAGTACTGCTTTGCAACGCAAGGGCCATGGGTGAATTTGGAGCCGTCTCGGTGGTGTCAGGCCATATTCGGGGCCTGACCAACACCATGCCGCTGCATGTGGAAATCCTCTACA
>JADFZF010000134.1 GCA_015232645.1 Magnetococcales bacterium
TCTTTTACATGGCCAGCACCAATCCCGAGGCCTTTCGCAACTTTGTGTTCGATTCGACCTTTTTGAAACGGTTTCAGGTCGATCCAGAGACCGAACGCAAAATCCTTGAAGACGACCTCGCCCTGACCGATTTTGCCTTTTCCTGGCTGAAAAGTATCTTATTTGGCGACCAGGAGGTCAAGGTCAGACCGGACGCCATTGAAGCACTGAAGCAAAAAAGAAGCACCCAAACCGACCCCGGCCCTGAGGGGCAGAAATGATTTCCTCGGATTGTTGACGATCTCAAGCAGGCAAGACGACGGTTCATGATCATTCGCCCCTGTGGACTATGGATTGCTGATGGCACGGTGATGACACTGCGTTATGTCTATGATGGCAGGGACCGGTTCAACTTGCCTGGAGGGGGGCACGAAGGCCAGGAGGAGATCGTGGCCACGCTTCGCCGCGAATTTCACGAAGAACTTGGAGTCAAAATTGTCGTCGGGGATCTCCTTTTTACGGCAGAGACATTAATTCGCGAACGTCACGTCCTGCATTTGGCCTTCCGGGTCACGGAACTGGCAGGAACGCCGCAAATCCGCTCTTCTGAGACATCGGCCCTTGAAATTGTCTGGTTCCCCCTGTCGGATGTGGGTCACAAGCCACTTTATCCTGCCATTGGGGCTGACCTACAGGCGGCCTTGCACCGGAGTCTTCCCCACCCACGCCATCTGGGCCGACTCCACCAGCCTTGGTACGAATAACAACCAGTCCCTTTCTGGCGCAGCCCCCTGAGCGGGGAAGCTTTGACACAAGGTTATTTCAGTTAATAAGAGTTGTTCCCCCCCCCCCCACTTGGCGGGCACCGGATCTTCCATCCATGATCATGGATGTGGCGAGTGGAATCCGGGGATATCGCCTAATCAAATTATCAATATATTCAAAATTTATTATATTTATTGTAAATGATTACATAATCACACACTTGTTCTGACTAAAATTTCAATTTTTCAGCACCTGTTTCCTTGTCTTGAGAAGGGGTTATGAATTCAATGCATAAACATCAGCATATAATGCTATTCTAAATTTTATATGATCAACTATATGGTTGACATCCTTAGCCACCTCATCTATTTATCAAGTCTGGTTGTTGCCATATCCATATAGTAAAATTTACGTATGTTACCGAAAAATGATTTCTCCCGGAACAGCGATCAGGAGGCCCAGTCTTCTCCAGGGACCCCGTACCACTGCTGCGAAGATGCAGGGGCTTGTTTACGGACAGCAATGAGGCTTGGCACGACCTTGAGCACCGAGGAAAGAATCCACCCCCTGAGAGGGACGGTTCAGTCGTCCAGAAGACCGACCGCAATGAAGTTTGATGACGTGGCGTTATTAGTTGGCAACCATGCCCGCGGTCCATTTCACGGAGAAAAGTAATGATTTTTGTCAGAAATATCTTGGCTACGCTTGGATTGATCACCCTGCTGGGTTTGGGATACGGATTTGTGCGTATTGCGCCGATCTTGTCCGAGTTCGATCCTGGATATATGGAGACTTATAAAGATTTTGCCGCCAAATTACTGACCACCAAGGATCCAGGGGAAGCCATGATGTGGGCAGTGCCGGTGGAAGACCCGGGGCTGAAAGTAGAAGACATCAAGGAATCCCTTAAAAGTCTAGCGGTACAGAATAACTTCCTTTATGTCGGAGAATCGGCCTTTTACAAACAGGTCGAAGCGGTAACCGGACAACCCTATCGCCACATCGCCTTTTTGAGCTTTTGCGACGCCAAGGTTGGCAAAATGATGGCTGATTACCGCGATGCGTATACCGGATTCATGCCGTGTCGCATCTCGGTCGTACAAGACAAGAATGGAAAAATTTGGCTGTATTCCATGAACCTGGACATGATGATCCATGGCGGGAAAAAGCTTCCCGACGAACTGCGATCCGAGGCGCTCAGGGTACGCAACGTCATATGGAAGATGCTGCATGGAGCGGCCAAGGGTGAATTCTGATCGAAATGCTACAATGTGGCTTGAGGGGGCTGACAGTTATTCCTCAGGGGCAGGCATAGCCCGTCCCTAACAACTGATGTCATTGGAGGGTATTATGCATCGAAAAAAAATCCAAACAATGGGGCTGATCAGCGGGTTGGTGGCGGGAGGGTTGTTATGCGCCACCGCTGCAAACGCTGAAAGTGGACCGACCGCCGCCATGCTGGCCAATACCTGCGCCGGGTGTCACGGGACGGATGGGATTTCTGGTGGCCCAGCGATGCCTACCATTGCGGGAATGCCCGCCAATCATATCAAGACCCTCATGAAGGAATTCAAAGACGGCAGCCGCCCTTCGACCATCATGGGACGCCTGGCCAAAGGTTACAGTGACGAGGAAGTAGCACTGATCGCCGACTTTTTCTCGAAGAAAAAATGGGCTGATGCCGAAAGCCATGCCAATTCCAAACTGGCTACCGCAGTGGACCAAGCGCAGGCGGGTAAGGGCAAGAAACTGACGGCCAGTGCCAAATGCGATAAATGCCACGAGGATGACGGCAAGGCCCAGGATGAAAACACTCCCAGACTGGCTGGCCAATGGCTCGACTATCTGCTCTTCAAGATGCAGGACTACAAAAATACGGCGCTGAAAGTACCGCAAGAAAAGAAGATGGAAAAGGCCATGGAGAAGCTGTCTGCGGAGGACCTTGCGGCCATCGCCCACTTTTACGCCTCCAAGCACTGAACTTGCGAGAGGAGATGACGATCATGTCGATGCTGAAGCTGAATCGTAGAAGCTTTGTCAAGCTGTCCGGTGCGGCGGCTCTGGTGGGGTTGTCGACCACGGCGGTCAACCGGGTTGGATTTGCCGCCGACAAAGAGAAAGAAAAGGGGCGTGTGGTGGTGATCGGTGGGGGGTATGGTGGCGCTGTCGCCGCCAAGTACATCCGCATGGCCGACCCCGGAATCGAAGTCACCCTGATCGAACAAAACCAACACTATTATTCCTGCCCGCTGTCGAATTGGGTGGTTGCCGGTTTTCGCGACATTGAAGTGCAGAAATGGGGATATGAAGGTCTGAAGAAGCATGGCGTCAAGGTGGTCATTGAGCCGGCGACCGAAATCGATCCAGCCACCAAAACCGTCACTACCAAGGGGGGAACCAAATTCAAATATGACCGTCTGATCGTCAGCCCAGGCGTGGCATTCAAGCCAGTGGAAGGTTACGATGCCGAAGCGGAGGAAAAGATGCCGCATGCTTGGCATGCGGGTCCGCAGACGGTGCTATTGAACAAACAACTGACCGCCATGCGTGATGGCGACCCATTCATCCTCGTGGCCCCGCCCGATCCGTTCCGCTGCCCTCCGGGACCCTACGAGCGTGCCAGCCTGGTCGCCCACTACCTCAAGAAAAACAAACCCAAATCCAAGGTCATCATCCTGGATCCCAAGGACAAATTTTCCAAGATGCCCCTGTTCCAGGCTGGGTGGACCAAACTATATGGCTTTGGGACCGACAAGAGCCTCATCGACTGGATCCCCGGTGGCGAAGGGGGCAAGGTGGCCCGCGTCGATGCCAAGACCATGACCGTCTATACCGACATGGCAGAATACAAGTCGAGCTGCATCAACATCATTCCGCCACAGAAAGCGGGGGCCATCGCCGAAATGGCCAAGTTGACTGATGAATCGGGTTGGTGCCCCGTCCAGTTCGACACCTTCGAGTCCAAAATCCATAAGGACATCCATGTCATTGGCGACGCAGCCCAAGCGACTGGCCTGCCCAAATCGGGATATGCCGCCAATTCAGAAGCTAAAGTGTGCGCGGCAGCGGTCGTAGCTCTGCTCAACGGACAAAAGCCGGGTGAGCCTTCCTACGTCAATACCTGCTATAGCATGCTCAGCCCCACGTATGGCATCTCAGTGGCAGGGGTCTATAAATTGGTCGAAGGTAAAATCAAGGAAGTCGGTGGCGGGTTGTCGGCAGCAGATGCCCCCGAATTCATTCGGCAACAAGAGGCGACCTACAACGAAAGCTGGTATCAAAGCATCATGGCGGATACCTTCTCCTGATCCCTGACTCTGTCTGGAAGGTGAAAGTAAAGATTCGTCATTATTGAAAAAAGCGGGGCGTCGGCACGAGCCCCGCTTTTTTGTGGCATGGGCTGCATCATCCCTGCCAACGTCTCCGGCGGAAGTTGGCCAATTGACATGCATCAGCCAATTACGTCATCCGGTATAACGGTACCTAAATTCCTTCGCGCCGATTGTCTCCATCGGGTTCAAAACCGGGAGCCAATGCCGGTGGAATACGTGCCGACTTCAAGAAAGCGTGGAACGGGGTGGATGCCTCCCGAACAAATGTCCGAATAGCATTCAGCCACAAGAGTTAACCCTTGCCTTGCCACTGCAGGTTTGTGTAGGCTCTGGGCCATGCCGGTTGCGGTTGGCAAACGGTCTGGACATGGGGAACTCAAGATCATCTTGTCAAGAAAGTTACCGAACGATGGGACTATTGAAAAAAATTTGGGCTCTGCTGAGCCGTCCTAACCCAAAATTTGCCCTTGGGATCATCCTGCTGGTCGGATTCGCCGCCGGCGTTGTTTTTTTCCTTGTGTTCCACTTTACCATGAACGCAACCAACAGCATGACCATCTGCGTTTCATGTCACGAAATGGAAGGGGTTTACGAAGAATACAAGGAGAGCAAGCATTACTCCAACCGTACCGGAGTCCGGGCGGTATGTTCCGATTGCCATGTCCCTGACGGTAAAACCATTGACGATTATATCAGCAAGTTCATGGCGAAGCTGACCATAGGGTCCAAAGATATCTACCACCACCTGATCGGAACCTTTCCCACCAAGGAGGCCTTCGACAAGGAACGCGGACGTATGGCCCAAAATGTCCTGGCCTATATGCGTTCGCGAGATTCCAAAGAATGTCGTCGTTGCCATTCCTTCGATGCCATGAACATGGAGGATCAGGAAAAATCAGCGGCGCGCAAACATAAAAGGGTCATGGAAAGCGCCGATAAAACCTGTGTCGACTGCCACGCCGGCATCGTGCATAAGGAGCAAGCAGAGCCCGATGAAAAAGGCAAGGACAAAGATAAAGACAAAGCGGCTGGCAGTGACTCCAACAAAAAATGAAATCCACGGGCCCCTGGTTCAGGGAGAATGGTCGCGTTTGGAAATAGGCGCCTGACCGGTGATCGCCCAGCCCATTGAGCCGTCCGGTATTGACTCAGGAGAGGCTTGATGCAACGATTCAAATGACTTAATCAACTCTTTTGGAGAGCCTAGCATGGAAAATATGAACGTGTTGATGATGAATCGCCGGGGCTTTTTCCGATCTGCAGGCGTGGCAGGCGTTGCCGTAGCCGTCGGGGCCACCATGACGGGAATGCCTAAATACGCCTCGGCCGATATCAATGCCCTGATCTCCGAACAGGTCGGCCAAGGGACCATCACCATGGATAAAGTGTTGGTCGATACCCCCGATAAAGCAGAAAATGGAACCATGGTCAGAATCCCCGTGGTGGTCAACCATCCCATGGAACCAAACAATTATATCGAAAAAGTGGCCATCTTCGTCGACGAAAATCCCAAGCCCTTCATCGCCAGTTACACCTTCTTCCCCGAGAGCGGTAAAGTAGACATCGAATTTCGTTTGAAAATGGCCAAATCATCCAATGTACGCGTCGTTGCCAAGAGCAATACCGGCGCCCTGTACGGCTTCACCAAAAAAATTGAGGTCGCTGAGGGTGGTTGTGCCGGTTGATGGACCTTCTTGAGCACCTTGAACGGATAGAATCATACCACTTGAACGAGAGGACCTCCCATGACTGTCGGCAGCCCAAAAGTACGCGTGCCCAAGGACCCCGTTAAAAAAGGGGATATCGTCAACATCAAAACGATGATCCAGCATCCCATGGAAAGTGGGCTGCGCAAGGATAAGGATACCGGCGAGACGGTCCCTGCCCATTATATTGTCAGCGTCAAGGCAGTCTACAACGATAAACCGGTTCTGGATGCGGTATGGACTGGAGCTATTGCCAAAAACCCCTACCTTGGCTTTTCCCTCCGCGCCGAAAAAACGGGTCCGGTGGAAGTCACCTGGAAGGATGACAAAGGGCAGGAATTCAAGGCATCGG
The DNA here is from genome assembly GCA_015232645.1 of Magnetococcales bacterium. Taxonomy (GTDB): domain Bacteria; phylum Pseudomonadota; class Magnetococcia; order Magnetococcales; family UBA8363; genus UBA8363. Next base: position 6,135 of record JADFZF010000134.1, read on the forward strand.
AAACGATTACTGTCGGATGAATCCTGTGTGAGGCCGCTACCGATCCCAGACACCACTGGCAATCAGACCTTGCGCTGCTGGACCGGGTTTGGATCATCCAGACCTGGTCCGACAACCTTGCCGGCCTGAAGGCAGACGGCAAAGCGTTCACCAGTCCCCCCACCCTTCCGCAGCACCCGCGAGGAATCGACGAGTAGTCGCCACCACTAACGACCTCGGCGCATCATCGATAATATTTCGTTATTCGCTTCCCTGATTTCCGACAGTTTCCTGATCATGGCCTTGAGACTGACGGCCGCTTCGTCGGTGACCGACTGGATCCCTTGAATTTCACGGGTGATGTTGGTTGTTGCTGCCGATGTTTGTTTAGAAAGTTCCTTGACCTCTTCGGCAACGACCAAAAACCCTCGACCTGAGTCGCCCGCCTGCGCCGCCTCAATACCGGCATTGATGGCCAATAGCTTGGTCTGACTGGCGACTTTCTTAATCTGGGTGATGGTCCCTAAAATGCTTTCCACCGATGCCAGTAAGAGATCGGTCACTCGTTTATTGGCTTGTACCAAATCTTCCGCCTCAGACATCTTTTTTGTGCCTTCTTCCAAGTTTCTGTAAAGAAGACCGATGATCTCATGGGCCTGTTCGATGGTGTCTGGAGCAATCGGCGGTGACATAGTGTAAAATAACCTCTTTCAAATCCCCCTAAAAAGTAAAACGCCCTGCCGTATTTCCTTCTAATCCTGACGAGGGCCGACTCATCGACCTTCACACGAAGACTTCTTTGTCGTACCCAGCGCAAATAATGCTCGAGGGGAGAAGCCACCTATTCTCCACTCCGTCGGTGGATTTCCCTAAAGGACCGACTCCACACCAGGAGTTTAACGCTAGGCCATCCCCTCCAGCCCACTTTGTTTGTGCTCTGGATAAACAAGGCTCGGTGGCAAAGGGTGGCGAAACAACAATCAACACCATCAGGCTTCGCCCCCCAATCCATGGGAAGAGACCCGTCCCTTCCCGAACCCATCCCAGGAACCGATCAGGCTCCTTTGCCTTACCACACTTGAACTTCCAAGTCGAGTACTTTACCTCGGGATAAAAATGATTCCGTCCCGGATG
>JADFZF010000135.1 GCA_015232645.1 Magnetococcales bacterium
GTTTGCGATCCCGGCATATTTTCGATGAAAAGGTGGCGCGTCCCCTCATCGAACAGGAAGGTCATGACCCGAAAAAGGTGGAGGCGGCTGTGGCCGCTTTTCAGGATCAACTGCTTGGCAGCAGTGCCCGGGCCAAGAAAGAAAAAAAGGATAAATCTGAAAAGGGTGAGAAAAGTGAGACAACCACCCCCCTCCAAACGAGTCAGGTGGTGGTTCTGGGTTGGCCGGAGGTGCGTTTCATTCAGGAAAAGGTGCGCTCCATTCTTGCCGGAGCAGCGGACGTTGATGCTGTCAACAAGGGGATTGAGGCACTTTTCAAGGCGGAAGGCAAAAATATGAAGGCACTTCTCGCCGCAGCCCAATTGCCCGCCGGTCTCGATGCCGCCTTGTTTGGACGCATGGTCACCAGTGATTTGCTGGCCCGTCTGGATGCCGCCATTCATGTGGCCCATGCTTTTACGGTGCATGAACATGAACTGGAAACCGATTATTTTTCGGCCATGGACGACCTGCGTCAGGAATCTGGTAAATTGGGATCGGGGCATATCAACGACAGTGAACTGACCAGTGGCATTTTCTATGGCTATGTGGTGGTGGATGTGCCTTTGCTGGTCTCCAACCTGACGGGATGCAAACGCGAAGGTTGGGAATCTGCCGACCGCACCTTGCCGGCCCGGGTGGTGGAAAATTTGCTGCATTTGATTGCCACGGTCTCACCCGGGGCCAAAAAGGGGGCTACGGCACCCTATGCCTATGCCGAAATGCTCCTGGTCGAGAGTGGCAACCGCCAACCCCGCACGTTGGCCAATGCGTTTCGCAAACCGGTTCCCAACAAGGGGCGCGAAGATGTTCGTGATGTTGCCATTGCCCAGCTCGGGGACTATCTGAAAAAATTCGATGCCATGTACGGCGATGGCGAAGTGCGCAAGGTGGTATCCATGGCGGACACCGCGGCCCTGCATGCTGAGAGCGTTGCCGGTCTGGACGAGTTGGCCCGGTGGAGTGCCAATCAGATCAGGGGGGTGGCGTAATGGAGACGTTGATTCTCCGCCTGGAAGCCCCTTTGTTGGCTTTCGGTGGTCCCACGGTCGATCAGAAAGGGGTGATTCGTCCTTTTCCGGCGGCTTCCATGCTCACCGGTCTGTTGGGCAATGCCCTGGGCTGGGATCATGCCGATACGGATCTTCTGGATCGGCTGCAAGCGAGAGTGCGTTTTGCGGCCCGTCTGGACCGGGAGGGTGAGGAGGTACTGGATTATCAAACTGTTGATCTGGGCCAGGATTTCATGGATATGAAAAAACTGGGCTGGACGACGCGCGGAGATGTGGAACATCGTGGTTCCGGGAGTGCGACTTCCGGGACCCACATCCGTTTTCGTTCCTATCGGGCCGATGCCTTGTGTACGGTGGCTTTGGCCCTGGAACCGGCAGACCTTGCACCGACTCTCACCGACTTGGCCATTGCCTTGCGGGAACCGGCCCGACCTCTCTTTTTGGGACGCAAGCCCTGCCTGCCCAGTACACCCATTCTGGCTGGACGCATGGAAGCGGCAACCTTGCATGCAGCCTTGACCGTTTTCAACCATCAGGATGTTGAGCCGGAAATGTTGTTCAGTCCGAAAAACGGCATGCGTGCCTGTTGGCCTCCGGGTCAGGGTCCTGAAGACCCGGACACCACGCTCCTCAACCTCCTGACGGACCAGCGCGACTGGCAAAATCAGATTCATTGTGGGCAACGGCTGGTGCGCATGGGCATGATTCATCCGCAACGGGGAGACCAACATGGTTGAACCATTTTACATGATGCAGCTTCAACTTCCCGCCCGGCTTGTTTATCAAACCCTGATCCAATATGACGCCAAAATGGGTTCGGACGATGGGTATCGTTTGCATGCCTTGTTGGTGGGTTTGTTTGGTGAGGCGGCTCCCAGGCCATTTTGTTACCGGACTGTTGGCCGACATGTGGAAGTTCTGGGCTATTCCGACCAGAACGCCGACATGTTGCTGGAGAGTGCCCGCCTGTTTGGGGAGCCGGCCATTGTGACGGAATTGCAGGGACATTTGCATGCCAAGCCGGTACCCGAGGTTGCCGCTGGTCGGCGATTGGGCTTTCGGGTCAATGTGTTGCCCACGGTGCGAACGTGCAGTCGGCACTTCAGAAAAAAAGGTGCCGAGGTGGATGTCTGGGTAGCGGCCTGTAGGCAGCAAGCCGACAGTGGTCTTTCCTTGGAGCGGGGGGTGGTTTACGCCAACTGGTTCAGGGAATCTGTCGAACGTCAGGGTGGGGTCAAGGTGGAGAGTTTGCGCCTGGATGCCATGCGGGGATTGCGTCTTGCCCGTCGCACGGCGGAGCGTGGCTTCAAACATCACGAAAAAAGGGAGGTGGTTTTTCAAGGTACCTTGGAAACGGTGGATGCTGTTGCTTTTCGGGCCTTGTTGCGGCGTGGTGTGGGTCGTCATCGGGCTTTTGGTTTTGGCATGTTACGTCTTTCACCTCCAGGTCCTCGGGAGGGTTGAGCATGCTTGTTGGACGTTTGGGCTTGGAGAGTGCCCGTATTCCGCATGCGGATCGGCACGGTTTGCTTTGGCTGGGTCGGGGCAATCTGATTGTCAATGCGGGTACTCTCCATTTTTTGGCGGCTGGAACTCAGGAGTTCACCTCTGGTGACTATCAGATTCCATTCCAGGGTGTTTCCATGATTTTATTGGGTCCCGGCACGACGATCAGTCATGATGCCTTGCGTTTATTGGCGCGGCATGGAACTGGTTTGATTGCTGTTGGTGAGGACGGGGTTCGCATGTACAGTGCGCCACCTCTGGGTCCAGGTGATTCAGCCTTGGCACGACGCCATGCCATGGTCTGGGCAACCGGGAGCAAGGAGCGTATTCGTCTGGCGCGGCGCATGTATGCCTGGCGATTGGGTGAAATCCTGCCTGTCAAGGGGGACATTGCCATTCTGCGCGGCATGGAAGGTGCCCGCATGAAGGAGACCTATAAAATATTGGCGGAACGTTTTGGTATCCAATGGAAGGGTCGCGTTTATGATCGCCAAAATCCGCATGCGGCTGATGATCCGAATCAGGCCATAAACCATGCAGCGACTGCGGTCGAGGCCGCTGCGACCATTGCCGTGGCTGCTACCGGAACGATTTCTTCATTGGGGTTTATCCATGAGGATTCGGCCAATGCTTTTTGTCTGGATATCGCCGATCTTTACCGGGATGCAATCACTTTGCCGGCGGCTTTTCAAGGGGTACGTGACTTTCAACGCAAGCCGCAGGTCACTTTGGAACGACATGTGCGGCGGCAATGCGGGGTTTTGTTTCGTCGCGAGAACGTGATTCCCTCGATGATCGACCGTATCAAGGAACTATTTGCTGATGAAGATGTTTCTTGATCTGTTCAGACAGGACTCCATTTGGATCTTCGTTGATGCTTGGAGACAGTAAACCATGACCGTGGTCGTTACTCGAGATGTCGCAGACCGTTTTCGAGGTTTTTTGGCATCATGCATGTTGGAGATTGCACCGGGTGTCTATACGGCATCACGCATGAATCCAGCCGTCAGAGAGCGTGTCTGGTTGGTCTTGGATGAATGGTTCAAGCAATTGGGTGGTGGTGCCATTGTCATGGTCTGGCGGGAACCTAAACTGACAGCCGGTCAAGCAGTTCGTGTTTTGGGTGAACCTCCTGTAGAATTGGTGGATGTTGATGGTGTCATCCTTTCCCGTCGCCCCTTGACTGGCAGTGAGATAGACCAATTGGCCAACTCACCATCCCACCTTGTTCCCATCATTCCCTATCAGGAACCTGCTCAGAAAATAAACATCGAAAATAAGATCTGACGCAGTTTGTTCTTTGAAAAAATGCTAGGCTTCATGTAGTTATGCAGGAGAGGTTCCCCCGCAGGCGCGGGGATAGACCCCATCCTGACACTGCCCAGGACCTGACCTTTCAGGTTCCCCCGCAGGCGCGGGGATAGACCGCGCGACCCCCGCGAGCCGTAGTCATAGATACTGGTTCCCCCGCAGGCGCGGGGATAGACCCGTTGCCTGCGGACGGGTGCATGCGGCGTCCCGGGTTCCCCCGCAGGCGCGGGGATAGACCTTCAAAAAATGGTTCCATGAGTAAATTATATGTGGTTCCCCCGCAGGCGCGGGGATAGACCCAGTGGCGTGAAGGTGCAGATGACCATGCCCTGGGTTCCCCCGCAGGCGCGGGGATAGTGTAAAGCGCCGATTGATTTGGCACCGATTGACGCGCCAAATGGCACCGAAAAACCGATCACTGCTTGCCCCACTATCAACATGGCATGTATTTTGATTGATCAGCACGCCTGCTAAAAAAAAGGCGGCTGGTGTTGGGGTCGTGGTCAAGGGGAAAATTTCCTTGTGGGTGGTGCCATCTCAAATGGATATTTCATCACCCGGCCAGTATGGAACGCACGACGGTGATGAAGCTTTCCCAGGTTCCTCTTTTGAGCATGTCTTTGCCCAGTTCGGCCAGGACATCCCCGGCGGTGTTTTGACCGGTGGCAAGCGTACCGGGAGTTTTGCTGAGCGCTGCCAAGCCTTTGCTGGTCAGAACAACATGGGCGAACATGTCGTTTCCCCTTTTGCCTGAGACCCCGGTCGTCCGTAAAAATCCCTCCTCTTGCAGGAAGTACACAGTGGCGGAATAGACCAACAGACGCCGCGCTTTGCGGGTAGGGTCCGGAACATCCTCGAACCCTTCCAAATCCGCAATTGTTCACCCCACCACCCATTCCGGGTGCCCGGCATAACGATGCAGGGATGTCAGACTGGTCGGTCTGGTCCCCTGGTTATCCAGATCCGGGAGATACGCCAGCATTGATGCCGGCACGGCCCGCAGGCAAATCGTATTGCCATCGGCATCAGGACTGGCTGCCTGCATGGCCAGGACCAGCCAGTCCAGGTTGTGCTGGACGATGATCCCCTCCAGGATCTCCAGGGGAGATGGCTCATCCATGCAAATCAGGGCATGGGTGACGCGCCGTCCATTGACACTCCGGGTTCCGGGCATCTCTCCAGACGGCCACTCCCCCCGCAGAGCGTGGATGGCGGCCTGGACGGATCCTGGCAGGGTAAAAAAATCGGTTTCTGCCGGCATGTTGATCAACACGTCGTAGATCATGGCCATTCTACCTCGATTTCAGTGGTGGTTTTGGCTGCACTCAGGATCATGACATTGGCAATCACAATGGATTCCGGAATCCCGACACCCAGCGAGATATATCCATCGCTGGCAAAATCCCCGTCATAAGTTGCCACGGAACTCCAGGACCATGATCCTGAATCGGATATGTTTTTTGCCCCGATTTGCACTTCATTCGTTGCCGCTTTCCAACGCACCGCGATGCGCCAGCGTTTGCCGCAGGTTGGGACAGCCGCCACACTGGATGTGTTGGTTCCGTCCGTGGTTTTGAAGGCCTGGGCGGCAAAATCGTAGTAGGCCAGAGAAGTCGCCGACCCGGACAGACTGACAAGGCCCATAGTTCCGGTTGTGACGAAAGCCGCTGACTGCAAAAATGGCAACTCCATTTCACAGATCAAAGTTCCGGATGTGTCGGAGTAATTTCCGGCGGCAGGCCACTTGCAGGCTTCTCCGGCCCTTGTCACAAGGGAACTGGTTGTGAAGATCGGTGTCGTGGCACCCAGACCAACCTCGACTTGCATGTTGTCGCAAATCACTGTGGGTGTCTGTCCCTGATCGGCCCAGGTCCATCTGGTGGATCCGCCGATAGCTGGGTAAAATCCGTATGATATGTGTCCCGTGAATGATCCACCGTGGCGGATGTGCCACCAATCGCCAACCAGGGACATGGAAAAGGTGGGAGTCCCAACCAGCGAGAACGATGAATTTGCCCCGTTGTCAATGGCAAGATTCTCTTGCACACTACTGATGTACGTTGATGCGCCGTGAGAAACAGCCCCGAAGTAATTGGAAGCCGTCACGTCTTTTTTGACAAAAAACGAGGCGACAACATTTCCCGATAGTGAGTAGTATTCTGTCTGATTGACTGCGTACCATGTGGTCTGAGTGATGGCCACGGCACTGTTGGCAATGCCATCGATGCCGACAGCAGTTTGAGACACGGTCCTGTTGTTAACAGACCACAAACATCCTGAGTATCTTCTTGAATAGTAAACATAATTTGTCCTGGATGGCTCAATCAGCAACCCGAACCCGTTCTGATCATACCAGGTTACACCATGGTGTATGGCTGTCGTTACACCAACAGCCGACCACACGCCACCTGCATAGGTTCCTCCCCATACCCGGTGAACATGGGATCCGACCTCAACCCAGATATGGCTGGCCTGTTTGACGGTGGCGGAAGATGCGCGGGAAAAGGTGCAGGACCCGCGCCCTTCATGGGTATCAAGAGTCAAAAGAGTTGGCGCAAAAGTCACCGGTCCGGGGGTGGCCGCGTCCGCGCACGCGGATGCTGGGGTGCCGAATCCGATCATGACAACGCCCCTGTCAAGACCCAGATACCTGCTGCCCTCTTCCAAGCCTCCACCCTCTGATATCGGGATGCGATGCTGGTCAGCCCCCCGGCTGACTCGATGACATCCGACCCCTCTTTGACAAAGGTCACCGATCCAGATCCCTGCCGGTACACCCAAAACATGGCCCCGACAGAAATATCTTCTGTACTCGCCTGCGGGAGCGTGATCGTGACAGGGCTGGACGACGTACACATCAGGGGTGAGCCGATATCGGTCGCCGTCAGTGTGTGCGACGTGCCAGATACCGTGATGGGAATAGCGGACGGCGACCAACTTGCCCCGGCAGGCCCGGTCGCTCCGGTCGCCCCTGTTGCCCCCTGGGGCCCTTGAGGTCCGGCAGGTCCTTGTGGGCCGGGATCGCCGACCAAGTTCATCTGACCCGTGACCGGGTTGAATCTCATCGTCATTGGGAACCCCTTTTAATAGATGTATGTGGCGCGTTGCGCCCATACCTTACTGAAGGTCGCGTCGCCTTGTGCAAAAGACCCCGAAACGGGATTCCCTGACCCGTCATAGCCTATCTTCATTATCCGCCAGGCGGGCGCATCCTCGGTCGCATCGGGAGCGGCCAGCCCCCGAAAAACAACATTGCCGGTTCCATCAAAGGCATTGCGCCATTGCAGGCCTTCCGACCCTGCAAACATCGTCTGAAACAGCTC
>JADFZF010000136.1 GCA_015232645.1 Magnetococcales bacterium
AAATGCAAAATCAAAAACAAAATCAAAACCCTGGGGGCAGTCCCCCAGACCCCTTTTTTTTTCAATCATTCCGGAACAGAGGGATCTGAATAGTTACCGTGGAAAAGAAGAAGTACGCAGAAAATCAATCAGGGATAGGCAAAGATTTAATATTTCATTATGAAATACGATCACGGAGCTGGGCATGCGAATCGGATTGGACCTGGGAGGAACGAAGATTGAGGTGGCTGTGCTCACCGAGACGGGCGAGTTCTGGTACCGCCACCGAATCGCCACGCCTCAGGGAGACTATAAGAAAACCTTGGCGGCGGTCGTCGCTCTCATTCACCAGGCTATAGAAAAGATCAAGAACGAACAGCCCGACGCCACGGACCCGGGATCGATTTCGGTGGGGATTGGACTCCCCGGGGCGATTTCCCACCGTACCGGTCGGGTTAAAAATGCCAATTCCACCTGCCTGATTGGCGAAGATTTACAAGGGGATCTGGAAACCATGCTGGGTTTTCCGATCCTGTTGGCCAACGACGCCGATTGTTTTACTCTGTCGGAAGCCGTGGACGGTGCCGCCCAAGGGGGATATGTGGTCATGGGAGTCATCCTCGGGACCGGGGTGGGTGGCGGCATTGCCGTGGGGGGAAAACTACTCTGCGGTCCCAATCGGATCACCGGTGAATGGGGACATAACCCCCTGCCATGGCCCCTGGATGGCGAACGACCGGGTCCACCATGCTATTGCGGACGCCAGGGATGTATCGAAACCTTTTTGTCGGGACCTGGGCTTGAAAAGGATTACCTCCGGGTCAGCGGATTGACCGCCGATGCCAGAACCATCGTACAACGGGCCCTGGAGGGGAACTCCAGTGCCGTTCATGTCCTGGAAGCCTACGAAGACCGCTTGGCCCGCGGATTGGCAGGGGTTATCAACATTCTGGATCCCGATATCATCGTACTGGGGGGCGGGCTTTCCAATGTCGCGCGTCTGTATATCAACGTCCCCAGACTCCTGCCCCGATATGTGTTTACCGACCATGTGGAAACCACAGTGGTCCAGGCCCGCCATGGCGATTCCAGCGGTGTCCGGGGGGCCGCCTGGTTGAATTGACGCTGACCTGGGGTCATGATCCCCATTCCTGCTACTGGATGGTAAGTATTCAACTCCCCCCGGTACGGAGTGATCCGAATAGCTACACTGGATGAGTCCGACTCGTCCCAATCAACCGATCGACACTTTAACCTGGCCAGGTTGGACAATGAAAATCAGCATCGGCATGAACCTGCAATCCGGCGCCTGGGGCGGGGGCAACCAATTTGGCAAGGCCCTGAGCCAATACCTCATCGACCAGGGCGAACAGGTCAGCTACGACCTTTCCAACCCCGATCTGGACATCATTCTATTGGCGGAACCCGATGCCCGGCTGAAAATCTCCGCCTACGATCACCGTCGCATACTCAGGTACCGGCTGCGTAACAACAAAGCCATCGTGGTCCATCGGATCAACAATACCAGTGAAGCCCGCGACGACCAGGAAAAAAAATTCAATACCTATCGCATCTGTGCCAATCGGGTGGCGGATCATACCGTCTTTGTGAGTCGCTGGGTCAAGGATCGTTACGTGGAATCGGGCTTCGATGACACCAAACCGTGGAGCATCATCCACAATGGAAGCGATCATCGCTTATGGAAGCCAGGTCCCGCAACAAAAAGGCCGGACGAACCCCTGCGTCTGGTCACCCATCATTGGAGCAATCATTGGAATAAAGGTTTTGATGTTTACCAACAGTTGGATCGGTTGCTGGCCGAGCCCCAATGGGCGTCGAGGATCGCGTTTACCTATATAGGCCGGGTTCCCGATCATTTTCGCTTTCAACAGGCCCGGCACCTGGAACCGATGGCGGGAGAGTCCCTGGCGACCGAACTGCGGCGTCACCATGCCTATATCACCGCTTCCCGACATGAATCAGGGGGGCATCACAATTTGGAGGCGGGATTGTGCGGCCTGCCACTCCTGTACTTGAACAGCGGAGCCATGGCGGAATATTGCCGCGGGTTTGGGATCGAATACACCGCCGAAACCCTGGAAGCCAAATTGGAGGAAATGTTGGCCACCTGGCCGCATTGGCTGACGCAAATGTCCCGGTTTCCCCATACGGCGGAACGCATGTGTCAACAATATCATGGCCTGTTTCAACGACTGGTCGCTGAAGGGGGGACGCTCAGGGGCAGACGCCAATGGTTGCAGTTCATCCCATGGATCATCACCACGCTGCTGTCCAGACACAGGCCTTGCTGATGACCGCCCCGACTCCTGCCCCACCCTGGCCCCTCCTGCAACACGCCCTAGAGGCAACCCCCACCCCGGCCGTTCCGCTGCCCCCGACTCTGGGGCGCCTCGTCGATCGATACCACACCTGGCTGCCGCCCACCTGGCGCCCAAACCGCCGCATCCGCTTTCCCAACGGTATCTATATCCTGGTATACCACAGTATCGTCGATCCCGAGGATCGGTCCCTGTGGGAGCAATGTTATCGCAAAGGAGAAACAACCAAGGATAAATTTAAAAAACAGTTAGAATTCATACTGCAATCCATGACTCCCATCGCCTTGAGTGCCTTGCCAGCGTTGTGGGCCCGGGGCCGACCCGATCGACCCTATTGTGCCATCACCTTCGACGACGGTTTTGTCAACAACCTCACTCATGCCCATCCCATCATCAGCGAACTGGGTCTGCGGCCCACCATTTTTGTCAATTCGGAATTTGCCAAAAAGAAACAAAATTTTTTCAGAGTGTTGGCTGCGGTATTGATCCATCACGGCCACGCCCGACATCTGGCAGCCAATCTGCGCCGACAGGCCCCCCAACATCCCTGGCCCGAGGATGATCCCGGCTTATTCAACGAGCTGAAAAAACATTATATCGTCAATGTGGTCGAAGAGGTCACCGAGGCGACCTACAGAGAATTCCTGGGCGATCCAGCGGATCTGAACATCCATCTGGATCGGGATGGGGTGGCCGAACTGATGCGACATGGATGGGAAATCGGCAATCATACCCGGGCGCACCGCCTCCTGTCCCAGCAGAACCAGGAAGAAATCACCCATGCCATCGAAGGTAATGCCGACGACTGGCGACAAGAGGCCATTCCGCTGATCGACTTCATCGCCTATCCCGTGGGGCGAGCCCAGGATGCCGGGCCAGAGTTGTGGCACTGGATGCAACAACGGCCACAGTGGCACGGAATGTTCGCCAACGGCGGAGTCAATTTTTCGCTGCAACGCACCGAATGGTTGCGATTCAGCCTCGGGGATCGCACCGAACCACAAGAACTGGAGCCCATGATCCATCAACAGATCCGCCGTACCCTGGCGGCGCTCCAACACTGCCGCTAGGAAGCTCAAGCGGAAACCCTCCCCAAAGGGTGATCGGTCTCTACCTCTCCCCCTCATCCCGTCCAGACGTCACCTTCCAAGTCGTAATCATCGACAATTCCAGGTAACGGCAGGCCGGAAGATGAAAAGCACATTTATTTTATGATCAACATGGGCGTCAACCCTTGCTTCACCCCTCATCTCTTCGTAATGATGCCGGATCGGTTCAGAGACTCGACGGCCTTCCCGGACAAGCCACCGAAGATCCATGTCCCTGTTTCGCCAATCGTCCACCCATCATGGAGAATCCATTGACCATGCTCGCACGTTTTCTATACATTGCACTGCTTCTTGTCGTCGGTTTCGCGCACCCCTCACCCGGAACGGCCGCAACCGGACAAACACCAATCCCAACCGGAGTCCATCCCATGGTGACGCTAACCACTTCCCTTGGCGAAATCGTCCTGGAACTCGATGAAACCAAAGCCCCCATCACCGTCAAAAATTTTCTCGCCTACGTGGACAGCGGATTCTACAATGACACCATCTTCCACCGTGTCATCCCCGGATTCATGATTCAGGGCGGCGGATTGACCGCCTCCATGGACGAAAAACCCAACTCCAGCCCCATCAAAAATGAAGCCGATAACGGTCTGACCAACGTCCGCGGTACCATCGCCATGGCCAGGACTCAAGTCAAGGATTCCGCCACCAGCCAGTTTTTCATCAACGTTGCCGATAACGCCTTTCTCAACCACGGCAGCCGTGATTTTGGCTACGCCGTCTTCGGCAAGGTCGTCAAAGGAATGGAAATCGTCGATGCCATTGCCAAGGTCAAAACCGGCAACAAGGCCGGGCATTCGGACGTCCCGATCCAACCGGTCACCATCCAGTCCGCTGCACGCAATAAATAAAATAACCGAGTCCCCGGGGCCTGGATGAAAACTGTCGGCAAAACTTTTCTATGCATAAGAATTTTCCATGCCGAGGCGATCAAGAAACGCCTCGGCGGGCAGCAATGGGCCGATCTTTTTTCCCAGTTCCACCGCCTCTGTACCGAACTCTCGGCCCAGTTCGGCGGTACCCTCGTCAAACTCTACGCCGACGGCCTGCTCGCCGCCTTCAACGCCGCTGATCAAGGGGCTCAGGCCGCGGTCACCATCCAGGAATCGTTCCAGGAACTGGGACAATCCCAGCCAGTCTCGCTGTCGCTCGCCATGGGGATCGCCTCGGGACAGGCCATGGCCGTTCCCATCAGCGCCGATCATTGGGATTTCTTCGGCACCTGCGTTGAAATCGCCGAAGAACTCGGACAAAAAGCCCGGGGTCATGCCATCCTCATGAATCACCCCATTTTCCCTCCCAACGATAACATCCATATCCACTCCAAGGCCGGTGAAGTCAGCCTGCGTTACCCCCGGGATTATTTCGTCGAACAACCCATCTTCCGTATCTCCGGCCATAACAAACCTTTGACCTGCTACTCCATCTTCTGGCAAAACGAACCCGCCCACTATCTGACCCAAAACCCCATCGAAGAATATCGCCCCCATCCCCTCGCCGAATCCCACAGCGAACGAACCTATTTCGGTCGGGTTTCCGCTTTCAAGAAAGAACGCGGCTTTGGGTTCATCCAGTATTATTCGGAAGATGACATTTATAAAGAAGTCTATTTCCATATGACCTATGTTATAGCCCAGGTCTCCATCACCGAACACGATCATGTGCAATTCGTCGTGCGCCCCGGCAAAGAGGAACGACCCCAGGCATGCAATATTCTGGTCATGGGGAGCCGACTGCGCGGCATTGTGGAATCGGTTCAGGCCGATGGCTCCGGTTTCATCACCTTTCCGGTCCAGGAAGGCAACTCGATTCGTTTTTTCATGTTGCCCAGGGAAAACCGTGACAACCGCTTTCGGGCCGGCGACCCGGTCTATTTTACCGTCGGTTCAGGCTCGGATATCGAAGGACTGGTCGCCTTGGAGGTGGAATCGGCCTCTGAACCTGACTTGGAAGAGGACCGCGATACCTCGGGACTGGTCATAGGCTCCACGCAACAGGCGGTGGTCAGCGTCTATTTCAGCGACAAAGGGTATGGTTTTGCCAAATGCCGACGCAGCAACATCTATGTCCACGTCTCCGAACTGGCCGATCCCAAGGATGAGCCCGTTCCGGGTGATCTGATCGAATTCCGGGTCAGCCCCGGTCGTGACAGCACCTATCGCGCCAACGACATCCGCATCCTCCCCAGACACACCACCCCAGCCACGGCCTGAGGAGGCATCCCGAAGGGCCCCCCCGATCCCAGTCCCATCCCCTTGAGCTGTCCCACTCAGCCATCTGCGCGATAGGACGCCTTGACTTCGGTGGTAATCCCTCCACGAACGTGAAATACCGCCCGTACGGTCATGGCCCTGGGCGATGCCGCCTGAACCATCTCGTCCAGAATACGATTGGTGACCGCCTCGTGGAATGTTCCCACGTTTCTGAACCCCCACAAATAGTTTTTGAGGGATTTCAGTTCCATGCATAAATTATCCGGGACATAGGAGATGGTGATCACGGCAAAATCGGGCTGACCGGTGCGGGGACACAGACAGGTAAATTCCGGACAGGTCAGATTGATTTCATAGTCCCGTTCGGGCTTGGGATTGGCAAAGGTTTCGATCATGGCTCATTCCAGTCGGTTGGTAATGACGCCTGTCTCGATTTCCCGCTTGCCGAGTTCGCGCACCATGGCCTGAGCCTCTTCGACCTCGGCAAACGGACCGACATAGACGCGCATCACCGGGGTCCCATCCAACCTGGATTGCTGCCGAAGAAATGGAACGTTCAAGGCCTTCAATCGTTTGAGCAGCTTATCCGCGGAAGCGCTGTCAGAAAAATGACCCATCTGAATATAATGCCCTCGAGCGGCGGTCGCCGAGGCACCGCCAGTCTGCCATGGAGCCGCCTCCAGAGGATTGGCGGTCTTATCCAAATCCAGATACCCTGAATCCCCCCCCTCCGAAACCTTGGCGCCCGGCTGGGCATCCGGGGCCGACTCTCCCTGGGGAACGAAAACCCCAGGTTTCCCACGATCCGGAGTCAGCACCTCGCTGACACCGGGCGTCCTCTCGACTCCCTGTCCCCCCGGCTGCGTCTCCCTCCCCTCATTCCAGCGGCTGGCCGAGTCATCTTGAAAGAGCGGACCCGACCTCAGTTCAAGCCTCGAAGAAGATCCTCCAGAAGGGTCGCCAATGTTGGCTCCATCCATCGACGGCTGCGGTACGGAGGTCCCCATTTCCGCCGGCAGCGGCCCTCCCACCGGAGCCTGATTCTGTTCCGTGGCTTTCGACTCCTGATTCCCGGCATCGGCTGAACCCTGAAACAGATTGGCGAGCTTATTGCTGGTCGAATGATACCATGAAGTCCACCAGTTGTCCGACTTGGTGCCACGGGTGGCTTCCGCGGGCTGTTGCGACTGTGGCGGCGACGGGCGCTCGAGAATGACCGCGGGAGGCGGGGTGGATGGTATGGACGGTTCACTACCTGCCGGTCCTGAAATGGGCTTCTCCTTGGACGCAACATCCTGGGGTGCGGGCAAGGCTCGCGACTGGTCCGAGGAAAGACGCCGGGATGAAAAATCATTGCCTCCCTGCGACGGCACCGGAACAGACGCGGCTTGCGCTTCTCCGGATGGCGATTTTTTCACCGCTGCGGGATTCTCCTGCTCCTGCAGGGCGCGCTGAACCGACGGAGCATATTGGATGGGTACCTGTTGCAGGCCACTCGAACAC
>JADFZF010000137.1 GCA_015232645.1 Magnetococcales bacterium
CCCCATTCTTCCGGCGGCCCCCCCCCCTTCCCGAACCCCGTCGCCCCGACCGGCAGTCATCAAATCGCCCATGTTCCGGGGACCAACCCCCAGGGAAGGGCCATCGTTGCTCAAAAGGCTGCTTGTTCCTAAAAGTCGCGACAAGTCGGTGCAACGCAGTTCGTTCATCCGCGGACCGGCGTTTGGTCCCGCGGGGGTCCCCTATATCGACAAGAGCAACCCCCAGGCCCGCATAACCTTCATGTTGGGTTTTTTTGTCGTGGCCTTCAGTACACTGGCGATGCGGGCGGTCGATTTGACCGTGATCAAGGCGGATTATCTGCAACAAAAGGTTCGCAGCCAATATAAAAAGAAGATCACCATGGTGGCTTCTCGCGGTCGCATCCTGGATCGCAACGGTCGCACATTGGCGATCAGCCTGCCGATGAGCGCCCTGTCGGTGGATGTGGATCAGATGGAAGATCGGGATCGGCTGGCCAACAACCTGGCCCCCATCATCAACATGCCGGTAGAGGATTTGCGCCTCAGGCTCAGGTCGTTCAAGGCGGGAAGCTACCCCACCATCAGGCATCAGTTGACGCCGGAGATGACCCGTAAGGTCCGCAATCTGGACCATCATGCCCTGTTTTTCTTTCCCGAAAGTCGCAGATTTTACACCATGGGCGAGATTACCAGCCACGTATTGGGGTTTGTCAATTTCGAGGGCCGGGGACGGGAAGGGATGGAACGGTACTTCGAGGATGATCTTCATGGCATCAACGGCGCCCAGGTGATCAGCCATGACCGATTGGGACGGCCCATGCCCATGGTGAAAACGCTGACCGAGCCGCATCCCGGAGCCGATATCGAGACCACCCTCGACACTACGATCCAATATATAGCCTATCGCGCCCTGCTCAAGGGGGTGCAGAAAAGTCAGGCCAAAGCGGGGATGGCGGTGGTGATGAATCCCAATAATGGCGAAATTTTGGCCATGGTGAACCAACCCAGCTTCAATCCCAACAACCTGGCACATTCCAAGTCCAATGATCGGCGCAACCGCGTCGTGACGGATCTGTTCGAACCCGGTTCGACATTCAAGGTATTTACGGTATCGGCGGCCATGGACAAGGGGACGGTAAACCCCGATACGGTCATTGACGTCGAATTCGGCAAGACCCGGGTGGCCGACCGCGTCATCACCGACTTTCACCGCGGGGCCCGCTATCTGACCGTCAGTCAGGTCCTGCAACGCAGTTCCAACGTTGGTGCGGCCAAAATTGGTCTGGGCCTGGGGTTGGAGGCCCAGGAACACTATCTGCGTCAATATGGGTTTGGATCGCGTAGCGGGATCGAATTGCCTGGCGATCCCAGCGGCAGCATTCCCGACGTGACGCATTATCGCAAGATTGGGTTGGCATCGCGTTCGTTCGGCTATGGCATTACCACGACGCCGTTGCATATTACCAGCGCCTTTGCCAGTGCCATCAATGGTGGCATTTATTATCCTCCGACTCTGATCAAGGGCAAGATAGTCGATGGCTTGGTGGTCCCGATGCATAAAGCGCAGCCCCATCGGGTGATCAGCGAGGAGACGTCGAAAAGGATGAGAAAGATATTGCAGTCGGTGGTGACCGATGAGGGAACCGCCATCGAAGCGGCGGTGGAGGGGTATCAGGTTGGGGGGAAAACCGGTACGGCGCGCAAGGCCATCCCTGGCCAGGGCTATGTTCGAGGTCGATATTATGCCTCGTTTGTCGGTTTCATCCCGGTGGAAAAGCCGAAGGTGGTGATATTCGTCTCCATCGACGAACCGGTGGGTAGTATTTACGGGGGCAAGGTGGCGGCGCCGGTATTTCGGGAGATTGCCCAGGAGATTTTACCGCGCTTGTTGATTTTTCCCGATTCCCATATCGATCCGCCGCTGCCGGAACTGGTGGAGGCCACTCCGGCGACTCCGGTCCCGACACCGGCGGCGGTTCCGGGTTCGACTCATGCCGCGGCGCCCGGTCAGACTCCGGGGAGCCCCCCGTCCCCGGATCCGTTGGAAAACCTCAGTTTGGGCCAAGCCCTGGAGGCTTTGAAACAAAAGGGGATCGTTCCATTGGTTCGCGGCTCGGGTATCGTCAAATCTCTCGAAACTCCCGCGGAAGGGCCCCCCAGGCTGATCATGCAATGACTACCGTACAACGCGTATCCCGATTGATCGAACTGGCCGGTCTGCCGGAGTTGTCACTGCGAGGCAACGACCGGGAGATTTCCGGAATGACCAGTGATTCGCGGCAGATTCGTCCCGGGTATTTGTTTGCGGCCCTGCCCGGGTGGCGGACCAGAGGGACGTTGTTCGTGGAAGATGCCTTGCGTCGCCAGGCGGTGGCCATATTGGATCAGGGAGAGAGCCGGTTGCCGTCCACCCTGGCCCATCTGGTCCATCCCGACCCTGCCCGGGCCCTTTCGCGCCTGGCTTCGGCGTTCCATGGTCACCCCTCGCGTGCCATGACCATGGCGGCGATCACCGGGACCAATGGTAAAACCACCGTGGCCGCCATGACCGAATCCATCCTGACCTGTGCCGGGGTGGCGACCGGAGTGATCGGTACCACGGGGGTTCGTGCCCCGGGCCTGGCGGACGACACGGGCATGACGACGCCGAATGCGGAGACGTTGCATGCCATTCTGGCCCGGATGGTCGCGTCGGGATGCCGGGCCACGATCATGGAGGTCTCTTCCCATGCCCTGCAACAACAGCGTACCGAGGCCATTTCCTGGCGCAGTGCCGTGTTTACCAACCTGAGTCAGGATCATCTGGATTATCACGGAGATATGGAGGCCTATTTTGCCGCCAAGGCCCGATTGTTTTTGGAGCGGCCTCCCCGCCATGCCATCATCAATCTCGATGATCCCTACGGTCAGCGTCTGGCGGAACTGGCAGACGAGTACAGTGACGTGTTGGGTTATACGCTGAAACCACCGCCGGCGCCCGGGCATTACCGTGCCAAGCATATTCGGACCCGTTGGGATGCCAGCGATTTTGTCCTGGCTACCCCTCAGGGGACGCAGGAGATCCATTTACCGGTATGCGGTCTGTTCAACGTTGCCAATGCGGTGGCGTCGGCCGCCCTGGCGGGCCGTTTGGGAGCGAATCTGGAATCGGTCCGACGTGGCCTGGGGCAGTTCACCCCGCAGCCGGGACGGATGGAGCCGGTGAACATGGGCCAACCCTTCAGTGTTTTTGTCGATTATGCCCATACCCCCGATGCCATGAAAAATTTGTTGGAGACGGTACGGGGAATGGTGGGCGAGGGCCGCATCATCCTGGTGTTCGGCTGTGGCGGTAACCGGGATGCCGGCAAGCGCTTCGTCATGGGGGAAATTGCCGGACAACTGGCGCATCGGGTTGTGGTCACCGATGACAATCCTCGGTATGAATCCCCCGAGGAAATACGCACCGCCATCTTGCGCGGAGTCGTGCGTGGCGGCAACAAGGGGGAGGAGATCGCCGATCGTGCCCAGGCCATCGGTCACGCCCTGGCGCTGGCCAGCCCCAAGGATTGCGTCCTCCTGGTCGGCAAAGGTCACGAGACGGTTCAGATCGGTCCGCAGGAATCGGTCCCCTTCGATGACCGCCAGTGGGCGCGTCACCATCTGAAAGAACTCGGATTTTCCGGTCCGGACAGGGAGGCCCGCCCATGAAACCCGATCTTGAATTCATCGTGCGTACCCTGAATGTGCCGCGGCCTGTCGCCTCGGGCGGCATCGGTCCTCTGGCCGGCTTTTCCATCGATAGCCGTACCCTGGCGCCCGGAGAGGTGTTCGCTGCCCTCCGAGGTCCGAATTTCGATGGTCATGAGTTCATTCCCAAGGCCATTCGCGGGGGAGCCGCGGCCTTGTTGGTGGAACGGGAGTGGCCCGGTGAGGCGCCGTTACCGGTGATTCGGGTTCAAGGGGTCCTGGAAGCCTTGACGCAACTGGCCCAAGCCTGGCGTCAACAGGTCGATCCCGATGTCATCGCCGTCACCGGTTCCAGTGGCAAGACCACGGTCAAGGAGATGATCGCCTGGTGTCTCAGGGAACATTTTTCTTCGGTGCATGCGACCCGTGGCAATCTGAACAACCATATCGGGCTTCCGTTGACGCTGCTGGAGATGCCTTCCGATTGTCGGGCGCTGGTCGTCGAGATGGGGATGAGTGCCGCCGGTGAGATCACTCATCTGGCCTCCGTGGCTCGACCAAGAATCGGCGTGGTCACCAACGTCCATCCGGCGCACCTCGCCGCGTTTGCTCATGTCGAGGCCATTGCCCGGGCCAAGGGGGAATTGCTCCAGGCGCTACCGGTCGATGGCATCGCCATTTATCCTGGTCATCGTTGGGAAACGTCGATTTTGCACTCCCTGGCGACTCCGGTCCGTCACGTCACCTTTGGCGAAGGAGGGGAGGTCACGTCACAAGAAGAAGTGATCCATGACCAGGGGACGACATTCACTCTTCATTGTCCCCCTTTTCCCCCATTCCGTGCGCGTCTTGAGGCCATCGGTCGGCACCTGGTCGATAATGCCCTGGCCGCAGCGGCAGCCTCGGCGCGGGCCCAGATTCCCATGGCCGCCATCCTTCGTGGATTGGCGCGGTTTCGCCTGCAGAAAGGACGAGGGCAGGTCCTCGGCACCGCCGGCGGCTGGTTGGTCATCGACGACACTTATAACGCCAACCCCGGCTCCATGAAGGCCGCCCTGGAACGATTGGGGTGCGAAAAGGAATCTCGCCGCATCGCGGTGTTGGGCGACATGCTGGAGCTGGGGGAATCGGCAGAAGGCTTGCATGAGGGATTGGCAACCGCCGTCATGGAGGCGGGTGTCTCCCGACTGTTCACTACCGGGAAGCTTATGGCTGCTCTTGCTGATCGCCTCAAAGGACATCCAACCATTCAGGTCGATCATCGCCAGGATGCGGGCGATTGGATCGGGGTGTTGCCCGGGTTATGTCAACCGGGAGACCGCGTTTTGGTCAAGGGATCCAGGGGGATGAAAATGGAGCGCATCGTCGAGGATTTATGTAATCATGCTGTATAATCTGCTCTATCCTTTGAGTATCAGTGATCAGTGGTCGTTTCTGAACCTGTTGAAATACATCACCCTGAGATCCATCGGCGCCTCGTTGACGGCGCTGATCATCTGCTTTCTGCTCGGGCCATTCATGATCCGCGGCCTGCAGGCGGTGCAGGCCGGGGGACAGCCCATTCGCGAAGACGGTCCGCAACGGCATCTGCTGGAAAAGAAAGGGACCCCCACCATGGGAGGGACCTTGATTCTGTTGGCGGTCTCCTTATCCACGTTCCTGTGGGCCAATCTGGCCAATCCCTATACCATCATGGTCCTGGTGGTGACCCTGGGATTCGGCGCCATCGGCTTTTGGGACGATTACGTCAAAGTGACCCGTCAGCACAGCCGTGGGGTTTCGGGACGGACCCGCTTTCTGATGCAATCAGTCATCGCCCTGCTGATGGCCGCCGGTCTGAAATGGGCGGATGGCGCCACATTTGGTTACCTCAGCATCCCTTTCGTCAAGGGGTATGCCCTCGATCTGGGATGGTGGTTTTTTCCATTCGCCATCATGGTGATCGTCGGTGCCGGTAATGCCGTCAACCTGACCGACGGCCTCGACGGCTTGGCCATCGGCCCCTCCATGCTCACTGCCGGTAGTTTCATGATCATCGCCTATGTGGTCGGTCATCTGCATTTTGCCAATTACCTCGGCCTGCCTCATGTCGCCGGGGCGGGAGAGTTGACCGTTTTTTGCGGTGCCATGGTCGGAGCGGCCTTGGGTTTTCTGTGGTTCAATACCTATCCCGCCCAGGTGTTCATGGGCGATGTCGGCTCCCTCTCCCTGGGGGCGGCCATGGGTGCTGTCGCCATGGTGACCCGCCACGAAATTGTCCTGGCAGTCATCGGTGGCGTGTTCGTCCTCGAAACCTTTTCGGTCATCATCCAGGTGGCTTCGTTCAAACTGGTGCGCAAACGGGTATTTCGCATGGCCCCCCTCCATCATCATTTTGAACTGAAGGGGTGGGCCGAGCCCAAGATCATCGTCCGTTTCTGGATCATCTCCATCATCCTGGCCCTGATCGGGCTTTCCACCCTTAAAATTCGGTAAGCCATGACCAGTTCCGTTTCCTCCTCGCGCAGCATCGGCGTCCTCGGCCTGGGTCGGTCAGGACGGGCATCGGTCCAGTTTCTTCTTGATTCGGGTTGTCACGTCGTCGCCTGGGATCAGGGTCGGGTCGCCTTGGAGGGGGTGGAACTCTGGGATGGGCCGTTGCCGGTACAACGATTCCACCAGTGTGAGGCCATCCTGCTCTCCCCCGGCATTCCCCGGACCCACCCCGGGGTGGCGGAGCTTATCGGTAACAATATCCCCGTCATCAATGATTGTGAATGGCTGTTTCGGCAGCTCCAGGCGCAAACGCCACCGCCCGAATTCGTCGCCATCACCGGGACCAACGGTAAATCGACCGTGACCACCCTGGTGGGGGAAATGCTGACCGTCGCCGGTATCGCCACCGCCACTGGTGGCAATCTGGGTCAGGCGGCACTGTCGTTGTGGCACCGCGATATCCGCTCCTACGTCCTGGAACTCTCCTCGTTCCAGTTGGAAAGCATGGACCGCTTTCGCGCCAACAGTGCTGCCTTGCTCAATATCTCCCCCGACCACATGGACCGCTATCCCAATCTCCAAGCCTATCTTGACGCCAAGCTCGCCATCTTCCGCAACCAAATGCCAGGCGATAGTGCCGTGATCAATACCGACGATCCAGGGCTGTGGCCTGCCGCCCCTGGGGTGTTTCGAGATGGGGTCGAGGTGATCGGTTTTTCCATTGAGCATCCGGTTCCCGGTGGGGTCTACGTCCAGGACGGCTGGCTGATCGACCATCGCCGTGGCGACAGGGTCCCCATCCTGGAAACGGCGCGCATTCGTATCCAGGGGCGGCACAACCTCGCCAATGCCGCTGCCGCCGCCGCCCTGGCCCTGGGCCGCGGCGCCCGACACCAGATCGTCGCTCATGTCCTGGAATCCTTCCCCGGTCTTCCCCATCGGATGCAATGGGTGCGCATGGTCAATGGCGTCGACTTCTACAACGATTCCAAAGGGACCAACGTCGGCG
>JADFZF010000138.1 GCA_015232645.1 Magnetococcales bacterium
TCAATATTCCCAAACCGGGACACCTGAGTAGGTTACCGTGAAAACGCTCAAAATTGGTATTTCATGGCCTCGGGTTGAGGAGGATGGCGTTTTATCCAATAGCTTGGGGTTTGGGGATCGAATTTCAACGACAGGGGACGCCTACCGCTCCACCGCATGAAGAGGGCCATGGGAGTCAGTACGATAAAAAACATCATCCCCATGATCAACGGGGTCATCATGTGGTGAAGAATCAAACCAAAACGAGTCCAGAGGTGATTGAGGGGCCGTAAAACCCGTGGACGAACCAGCGCCAAAAAGCCAAACACGAGGGATGGGATTAGAGCCCAAAAATGTGGCTGGGAATATTGAAATATGGGAAAGATACAGATCAGCAGGAAAAAAACAGAGAAGACCAGTCCAAATGCCCTGTCTGAGGACCCTTGTGGGGACATACCATCATCTCTCGGTTGGAAGCGGGTCTTTGCGAGCGAACCACAAAAACAAAAAACAACACGATCCACCCGCGAGGGTGGTACGGAACGAGAAACTCTTCACCCTTCCTGGGTTGCAACAGACTCTCGACTGAACCACTTGAGACAACGAAAAAGGCCGGGCTAATCCATCAGCCCGGCCCCATCACCCGGCGCGAAGGCTGCCGAAACAGCATTTAACCGCATCCACGACACCGACCCACCTGTCATGGCAGACCGGAGCAACAACCCGTCGGCCCTGAATCCTTTCGTTGGGACTCGGCAGACCCCCATTGCCTTGCACCGACAACAGCCGGCACATCTGCCGCCGATCGGGCGGATTGTCCAAGCTTTAAGTTCGAAATCAGAAAGTTATACCACCTCCACGTCGTTGGCCTGGAGACCTTTCTGCCCCTGGACGACGGTAAATTCGACCTTCTGCCCCTCTTTCAGAGAGCGAAACCCGTCACTCTTGATGGAGGAGAAGTGGACGAAAACATCCTCACCGTGCTCACGAGCGATGAATCCAAACCCTTTGCTATCGTTGAACCATTTGACGGTTCCTGTTTCCCTGTCAGACATGTATGCAAAACTCCTGTTGGTTTGACCAATGTACGCCGCATTTATAGCATGTTGCGCTGTAGAAGCCAACAAATTTGTGAAAAAAAAGGGCGTTTTTTGAGAGAAGCTTGAAAAAAAACAAAAAAGGCTTCAAGGAAAGTAGCCTGGCATGGCGATACAGGCTGCCGGAGGACCATCTGCCCCCCTGGAGAAAAAATGACGCTGGCTGGGGGACAATGATCATGCCTGACGGGATACGAGTGTCAACGTCGTAGCGCTGCGACCATAACCTTGGCGCATGGATTGAATCCGGCGATTTTGGGCCATGATCTGTTGCGACACAACCCCTTTGTGGTCATTGAGTCCCGCTGTCATCCGCGGCAGCTCTTCCACCAGCCGTTGCAGACGTGGTTTGAGAAAAGGATCAGCAGCGGTACCCTCTTGAATCTCCTCTTCCGTCAATGCCCGCAGATGGCCCGTCGCTCCGACCCACTCGCCATTGAGTTCCGCAAGTTCCGCTGCGCCCAACGCTTCGGAAGCCTGAAGCCGCTTGAACACCGCCTCCAACCGGGCAATGATGGTCTCCAGAGACATCAATAGGCCCCCCCGACCAGACGGCGAGCGGTCCCCTCCGCTGGAGCCGCTGCCGCCGCTGCCGCCGCCGTGATCGCCGCCTGTCCCTGAACCTGCTTCACCGCCACCCGCCATCCTTCGAGCAGAGTATTCAAATTTTTGATGACTATACGAATCTGCTCCATGTCCTGACGAATGTTGGCCTCGGTCAGGCGGTCGATCATATAGCCGTACAGCTCAAACAACTGAATCGCCAGATCTCCCCCCTTCTGAAAATCCAGGGTGGCCTGGAGTTCCGACACGATGGCCAATCCCCGCCGCAAATACATCTTATGCTCGCTGAGGTGTTTGGATTCCTTTTCCACTATGGAACGTTCCAAAAACCGAATGGCCCCCTCATACAACAGGATGAGGAGGTCTTCGCGCGAGGCGGTATTGGCCTGCGAAGTCTTGTACCTTTTCAAACCGTAGGACATGGGGTCTGGCCTCGATGATCAGGAGAGAACCGATGGCCGGGCACCACGCCATCCATCCAGCAAAATCTCCAACTGCTCCACCACCCGATGGATATAATCGGTCTCATGAGTCAAACCCGATTGGGTCAGGCTATCCAACATGAAATTATAAAGATCGTTCAACTGATTGGGGACCGGACCGCCGTTGTCATAGTCCAAGGTGCTCTGAAAATGCTCGATGATCCTCCTCCCCCGTCCCAACCGATCCTTGAAATCATCAACACGCCCATCCTCGCAGGCCCGGGAGGCCTAATTCAAAAAATCGATGCATCCCTCATAAAGCTGAATCAAAATTTCCAGTCCTGAGATCACCACCGGTTTTTCCTGACTTTGAGCCAATTGCATTTCCATCGGACATGCCCTCTTTGTACGCTAGAATTCGGTCGTTCGAGCCGGCCTCATCCTCTCCTGCCACGGCGGCCTGAAAGCTTCAATGCGGCTCGTTATCGATGTGGTCATCGACATCTCCATGATGATCATGGAATGTCCAGCAAACATCAGGCCAAAAACAACTTTGACCGCCCCACTTCACATCTTGGCCAACGCCGCAGTCAGAGCACTCCCCTGACTGTTCAAGCTGCTGACCATCTGCTCAAGACTGGAAAATTTCTTGTTCAATTGCGCTCGCACCCGGTCTTCCCGATCCTGCTCCCGCTCAATCGTGGCCTCCAACAACTTCAGACGGGCGGTCACACTCGCTTTTGCCCCAGCCAATGACCCGGTACTGCTCGCCGTTATTCCCTGCAACGCCGTATCCAACCGATAGGCCAGACCCGCGTTATGGCCCGTCCCGACGGCGGTCTGAGTATTGGTGAACAAACTGGATAGATTGGTAAAATTGGTCGTAAGTGCCGTGTCCAGCTTGGTGGTATCAAAGCTGATCTGCCCGGTTTTCTGGTCGGTCCTGAGCCCCATCTCCGCCAGCATGGAAAACGGACTCAATACGCTTCCGGTCCCGTCACCCGCGCTGGTGGAGGTGTTCAACTGCGCCCGCATCTGAGAAATGATGCTGCGCGCCAGAGATGACCCCTCCAGAGATCCCCCCTTAGCCGAGTTGTCGGTAACATATTTGATCACATCATTGAACGCCGAGGTGAACGAGTTCAAAGTCGTTTTGAGGGTGTCACGATCATTGGCTATGGTCAGAGACACCGCCGACGACGTCACCTGCTTCAGGGTCATGGTCACGCCCGACAGCACATTGGTGACGCTGTTGCTGGAACTGTAGATGTTGCTCAACCCGTCCACCTTCATCTTGGCGTCCAATCCCAAACCGGTCTGGACCGCATTCCAGGACGAAGAACTCATGAGGGACGCCACTCCAGTTCCACCACCATTACTGAAACTCAGAGAGGAAGTGAATGCAGAAATCAATTTCGTTGTACTGGAACTGTCCAAAATCAACTTGTTTTCATAACCATCGTTGACGACGCTGGCCTTGAGACCTGTCAAGGCCGCCGTTGACGCCACCTTGGTATTGATGGCATCGGCGATGTCGCTCAATGTCACCCCGGCCTGCAACGTGGCATTCGTATAGCCAAAATCGCTCAGAGTGTAGGCGGTACTGTCAAAGGAAAACTGAAGATCGGCCGTGGTCGTGGTCCCTGCCGTAGTGGCTGTGCTGCTGGTCATGGCATTGCTGGAAGAACTGATGACCAAAGTATTTCCAGAAGTGGCCGATGTGTCCCAACTGGCGCCACCCGTCCAGGAGGCGACAATCGACAAATTCGTCATTCTGGTCGTCTTCGTCGTCCCATCCGCATTGCGCGCCGCGGCCCCGGAATCCTTGGGACTAAGCACCAAGCGATAGTTGGTACCATCATAAAGGACACTGGCGCTGACACCACTGGAGGTGATGTCGTTGTCGTAGTCGTAGCTGCTGATCTTCGACGCGATGTTCGCCAGCGTATCACCAGCAGCAATACCGAAATCGGATGCGGTGTAGTTATGGGATGTGCTTCCATCGGTGCTGTAAAGGGTGAACGCCAGAGTCGGAGTCGCCGTCAGGGTATCGCTCGAACTGGTCACCCCCGCCGCCGACATCAGCATCTGAGAATTGGCCAGACGCGAAACCTCGACGGTGTGCGACCCGGCGACTGCCGTGGAGTCGGCGCTGATACCCACATAATCGGTGGCAGAACTGACGGCGGTATGCGGCGACCAGGTGGTCGAACTCTGCAGACTGGTGACGGCCGAATCCAATGCCGACAACTTGCTCCCCAAATCAGACAGGGCGCTCTGCTGTGAGGTCACTTCAGCCTTTTTCTTTTGCAAAGACGTCAGGCGCTGCTGCTCGACCTGCATCAACTGATCGACGATGTTCGCAGGCAGCCCCGTGGCCAAACCGCCAAAACTGATTGTTGAACCAGTAACCGAGGACGTCGTACTCATAGAACCCTCCCTTTCACCGTTCCCACGCCGAGTTTATATACATCGGTCGTACAACATGTTCTGCAACATCTGTACCCTGAGCGACAACTCCTGCACCTGCTCTGCCCGTAACCGGGCCATCTCCGTATCATCATCGGTATCCAGCACCTGAATCCGATTGTCTACCATCGACTCATCCCAATTCAATACCAAACTCGACATGGAATCCAAAAACCGATTGGCCTGCTCCACCAGGGATTCCAGATCCTCAGCTTCATCGACGTGGATCACTGGTTGAGGAACGGTTACCACCTTCTGGACGACTCCCTTCAACTCTTTCATGGCTGGTTCACCATTTTCCGGCCAGAATCATCCCATCCCTACATTCTTATCGGACAATTCCGGCCAAACTTGCGTACAATAATCATCCCAATAATTTGAGCGCCAGTTGCGGTTGCTGATTGGCCTGGGCCAAAACCGCCGTCCCGGCCTGCTGCAGGATGGAGTTACGGGTCAAATTGGCCGTTTCCGCCGCAATATCGGCATCCATGATGCGCGAACGGGCCGCCGACATGTTCTCCACCACGTTGGCCAGGTTGGATACCACCGCCTGGAACCGGTTTTGAATGGCGCCCAGATTGGCTCGGACGCTCGAAACGGCATCCAGGGCACTGTCGATCTTGGCCAAGGCAGCACTGGCATGGGCCACCGTATCCACCAGGACCGAGTAGGTCTTGACGGTAATCTTGTCCGAACTCAGGGTGCCGATCTTCAGCGCACTGACGTTCATCGACGCGATCGTCATGGTGATGGTCTGACCGGCATTGGTACCGATCTGAAACGCCACCGTCGCCATGGATCCGTTAAGGACCCCTCGATTGTTGAAATTGACCTGGTTGGCGGTCCGTTGAATCTCTTGCAACAACTGCTGCACTTCGGCATTGATGGAAGCCCGATCCGCCGAAGTATTGGTGGCGTTGGCCGCCTGCACCGCAAGTTCCCGAATCCGTTGCAGGGAATTGGTGTTCTCCTCCAGGGCTCCCTCCGCCACCTGGGACAGGGAAATTCCGTCGTTGGCATTTCGTATCGCCTGCGACAGGCCGCGGATCTGGGAGGTCATCCGTTGCGAAATGGCCAATCCCGCCGCATCGTCCTTGGCGGAATTGATCCGCAATCCTGAGGCCAATCGGGAGTAGGAAATCCCGAGAGAATCGGTGGATTTGTCAAGGTGACGCCTGGCGTCGATGGAGGCGATGTTGGTATTGATGAAAAGCGGCATGGTTCATTCCCCTTTGCTGGGACATTGCGCCCAATCCGACACTTTAATAAGAGTCGGTTGTCGGTTGCCGATGAAGCCGGGCCTCCTGCCCGATGATCTTTCGCATCCCAACGCACATGCTTGGGCCAACCCTGGATATGAAACTTGGGACCGTTCCGACTTTGTGGCCGACCGGTCGATCGAAAGCATCCCCCTGCCAGCCTGCCTCGACCCTCTCAGTTCCCTCCACCGGGGAGTACTCCATCTGAATCCTGATTCGTGACTCAATTCTAAAAAATCAATTCGTCCGTCCGTTCGCTATTCCTCTCCCTCGCTCATACAGCCATTTTTTTTGGTTGTCGGATTTCCCTCATCGCCTGCTCCCGCGCCTCGGCACGATATTCCTGCGGAATCAACGGCTGCCGGGCAGAATATTGACTCAACAGAATCTGCTTGCCCTTGCGGGTACTGACATTCACGATCACCGGTCCCGCCAGATTGGTCCGCATCTCCTCGGGATGCCCCTCGGGGATGGTCACCAGGGTGAACATCTCCACATCTTCCAATTTTTCCAGCCCGATGGATCCCGCATCCGCATCGGAAACCTCGAACTCCAGGTCGGAAAAGAAATCGAACGGATTGACGACAATAAAAGAAATCTCCGGCTCGTCCACCGATTGCAGCCAAAAAAATGAAGAGTCATCCGAGTAGGGAAACATGACGTAGCGCCTACTCATAGGGAATCCCAACAAGCCATCCTCCAGGCGAATCACGTCATCCGGATCAATGCTCAGGGTTCCGAAACGGGTGCCATGAACCTCTATCATCGTCTTCTCCCTATCGTTGGGCATCTCGCGTTCCATCTCCGTCGGGTGATACCCCCTCCCGGCCGGTCGTCCTCGATGATCCCGTAATTGTACCGTTGTATCCGTTTCTGGCTCTCAAGCCAGGTGCCAATTCAGAAAAAATTTCATTCGATCCGTCAAATTTCCGTTCACTTTATATTATGCATTCGACATGCCAGTTATTTATCTACCGCAACCCGCGTTTTTCCTCCCTTTTTTTCTCCCCCGACTCCGACGTTGGCAATTGTTGCCCACTCGGGCGGCAAACTTTGATCTCGACGACCTGAAAGGTTCCAGGCCAGAAGGTCCGCTTGCCCGGGAGTGGGGTAAGGCAAGCGAACCTTCCTCGTGGCCTGCACCTCACCGGAGCAGTTGCAACGCCAGTTGAGGTTGTTGATTGGCCTGGGCCAAAACCGCCGTCCCGGCC
>JADFZF010000139.1 GCA_015232645.1 Magnetococcales bacterium
CGCGTTTTTTCCGCAACAACCACGCGGAAAAAATGCTTCGTATAAAAGGGCGCGTGAAAATCAAAGTCAAAAACAAAGTCAAAACCCTGGGGGCAATCCCCCAGACCCCTTTTTTCTTTAAAAATTTATTATATAGATCAGTGCCCTGTCAATGGTTAGCTCAAGTTAATGAATGTAACAAAACAGAATTACTCCGGGGAGTGGATCTATCCCCACCAGATCTGTTGCCCATCGGGTTTAGGATTGAATTCCAGAGGGTTGGCCTCTTCCGGATTTTGACCGGAACGTTCCTGGATTTGCCGCAATAATTCCTGTCGCACCAGATAGCCGGCGATAGCGACGGCCCAAGACCGCTTTTCAGCCGTTAGACTGGCGGGATATTTTTCCGTGATGGCCGCGGTGATCACATCCACCGAAACTTCCGCTCCCCCTTTCAACCAAAGAGTGACGCGCACCGGGATCTTGCCGTCCCAATGAATTTCGTGCCTGATCACACCGGAGGCATTGGCCGTTTTCATGTCCGACTCACCTTTAAGATTACTGAAGATTCATGGCAAGCGAATCCGCCGTTTGGAAGGGTCCCGCCTGGGACGGTACAAGATGGCCACATGACCAATCATCCCCGCCATGACCGCCCCGGATCGGGCTATGATGGCATCACAAAGCTGTTTTTTTTCCTCCTTGAAGTCGTTGAAACGAATTTTGATCAATTCGTGATCCTCCAGCGCCCGTTCCACTTCCGCCAACACCGGATCGGTGACTCCCTCATGCCCGACCATAACCATCGGTTTTAAAGGATGGGCCAATCCCCGAAGATATTTTCTTTGTGACGCCGATGGGTTCATCGCCAGGTCCTTGAGCTACGCTCAGTCTTTAAGTTCTTCACGAATTTTTAAAATATCATCCAAGTTAGCGACGAAGGCATCCACGATTCGGGGATCGAAATGGCTTCCCTTGTCACGAATCAACAAGGCGACGGCCTCCTCCACGCTCCAGGCCTTTTTATAGGGCCTGGGTGATACCAAGGCATCAAAGACATCCACCACGGCGCAAATGCGACCAGGCAGAGGGATCTCCTCGCCCTTCAGACCCCGAGGGTACCCTTGACCATCCCAACGTTCATGATGGGTCAAGGCAACGGTTCGCGCCATCATCAGGGGTTCCTCCTGTCCTCCTCCGAGGATTTCCGCCCCGATTTCGGTATGCTTGCGAATTTCAGCAAACTCTTCGTCGGTCAGGCGACCCGGTTTGAGCAATATGGCATCGGGGATCCCGATTTTGCCGACATCGTGCATGGCGGCAGCACTCTCGACACATTCGCAGTAGGAGGAGGTCCCCAGGCCATCGCCCATC
Source organism: Magnetococcales bacterium (assembly GCA_015232645.1). GTDB lineage: Bacteria > Pseudomonadota > Magnetococcia > Magnetococcales > UBA8363 > UBA8363. Next base: position 1,354 of record JADFZF010000139.1, read on the forward strand.
CTCCCTCCCGAACCCAGGACTTTGCACACCAGGCCGGCATAGCGACTCATGCGCAACACATGATTTCCCGTCTCGTTATCGCGAAATTCAGCCGCCCGCCCCAAACGGTGGATCACCTCCATTTTGGCCCGTTGCAATTTTTCATTGGCTTCCTGCAATTGACGAGTGCGTATACGAACCTGGTCCTCGAATCCCTTTTTCAACAGATGCACCGTCAACAGATTACAAACCCGCGGGACCACCTCCATGTGATCCAATGGCTTGTTGAGGAAGTCCAGGGCTCCCGCATTGAGGGCGGCGTGGCGCACTTCCCGATCGACGACGGCGGTGATCATCAATACCGGCAGATAATGAACATTTCCCTTGGCGGACCGGATGGCCTGCATGACCTCGATACCGTTCATCTCAGGCATGTTGTAATCCAACAAAACCAGATCAAACTTTCCCTCCAGGTAAAGACGGACGCTTTCGCGCGAATCGAAGGTGGTGGTGATATTTTTGAAACCCGCCCGTTCCAGGATCATCCGCATCAACCGATTGTTGGCCGGTTGATCGTCCACGATCAAGATATTGGCCTGAGACAATTCCACGGTGACTTGCATGCAGCCAAACCCTTCGCTACCCTCCCAGATGGTGCCGGATTCTAGGGAGAAAATCGTGTAATATTAATGGTTTTACCACAAAATCGTCTGCGCCGAGCCGAAACGCCAGATCTCTTGTTTCCGCCTTTTCATCGCCGGTGATCAGGATGACCGGAACCTTACGCAAGGCATCATCCTTTTTGATCAGACGCAACAGCTCCATTCCGTCCATTTCCGGCATGTTGACATCCGACAGGATCAGGTGAGGCATTTCGTGTTCGATTCGGGCCAAGGCTTCCCGTCCACTATTCATTTCCATAACCTCCAGGTCCATCTGGTTGAGGACCGAGAGTACCATAAAGCGGTCCATGGCCTCGTCGTCCACCAGCATGACCCGAGGCCGGACGTGAGGCAGACGGGCACAGAAAGTTGATCCGTGGCCCAGGGTGCTCGCGACAGTCAACCATCCGCCATGGGCCTCCATAATATCAAAACTGAACGGCAAGCCGAAGCCGGTACCCGTCTCTCCCGCCGTTCCCGGGGTGGTCGTTTTTTCCGAAACGTTGAACAGGCGTGGCAGGGTGTCGGCGGGGATACCCACCCCCTGATCGCAGACTTCCACCGCTGGGCCGCCGCTCTCGGCCTGGCGTACGGTGACCTTCCCACCGGGTTGGCTGAATTTGATCGCATTGGTCAACAGATTCTGGACCACGGCGGCAAACAGACTCATGTCGGCATACATGCGTACGCCCGATTGCACGCGATTGTCGATGGTGATCTCTTTTTCCCGGGCCAAGTGGATGATGCGTTGAATGACCGATTCGACCAAAAAATTCAACTCAAAGAACGTTTTATCTGGAATAATCTTTCCGGTTTTCAGACGACCGATATTCAGCACCCCTTCAATCAGGTCGATCAAGCTGCGGCCGGTAGCCATCATGTCATTCACCAGGTCACGCTGGGAGGGTTGCATACGGCCATCGGGATCATCCAACAAAAATTCCATCAGGCCGACCATGGAACTCAACGGGGCGCGCAGATCATGTGCGACCAAAGAAACAAATTTGTCTTTCTGTTTATTGGCTTCCAGGGCAGCTTCCCGGGTCTGACGGATTAATTCCTCACTATTTTCGTTGGATGGCTTCCAAAACGAAACCACCCGCAACGATTCTCCATCCCGACCGGAGGCCCATCCGACGTGAACCCTGGCATTCAGCCAGGTTTTATCCCTGGTCCGAAGTTGCCGGAAATTTTCAAGGTATCCCGATGGAGATGACAGACGATGCAGGCAGATTTCATCGGAGCTGCGAGTGGGTCCGGAGGGGTCCGGAGGGCAACAAAAACAGCGGTTTCCTGATGCGAAGAAAATTTCCCGACGCTTCCAGCCCAACAACCTTTCGGCACCGGCATTGAACAATACCACGTCTCCCCTGGAATTGACGGCATAAACTCCACATTCCAAAGCGTCCAGAACGGCCTGCAACCAGTCATCAACCATGTGGCGAATCTCTCCAGACAATAAAAATGTTTCCTCAAGTGGACACCAACGGTTGGGCAACCTCTTCAGCCCCGATCGCGGAGCCCACCCGGGACAGGGACGATGTTGACGACTGTTGCCCAAGAACGACCGGCACAAAAGTATCGCGGAAAGCCGCCTTGACTGCCAACTGACATCGCCCCACCCCTCGTCGTTACGGTTTCCGCCGCCAGGTCCTGTCCCTCCAGAAGCACAATACCCGCCCCAGGGCCTTTCAGGCAATTTTCCGTGAACAATTTTTACAAAGTTTTATCCCCGATCAGGATGAAACCACAGAGACCCAATGGAACATGGAGACGAATTGGACTATGATTAAGCAAAGTTGAAGGGCAGGATGCCAAAGGACGACGGCGATGGTTGCACCTGTCCGGCAAGGTTCACATTCAGGTTTCATCCTCATCCGGAGGGAGATGTAGACGTGATCGGACCGAAACGGATTTTCAGCGATAACAGGCCTTTATCATGAACGCTATCGACCGTTTACCCACCATCCTGAAAGCCGGCCTTGGCTTGAGTCTTTCCATCCCCATCTTGATTGCGGTCATAGCTGGTTATGAATTCGAAATCACGCAATGGTTCACCAGTCATCAACAACTTGTGGCGCAAGGGGTCGGGCCCAAGCCCAACCCGACGCCGTCCCAGGCTTCCGATACCTCCTGGATGCAGGAAGTCAATACGCGTTTACATAAGGGGCGGCAATGGGTCACGGAATTGCAGAATTCCCTGGCGCAGCAGCAACAATTGTTGCAGCGTCACGCCCAGGCCCTCACAACCCTGAAAGGGGAACTCCAACGAATTCGTCAGGCCAGCGTCGTTGGCGCACCCACTCCGTCCCAGGAAAACCCCAACCCGGACTCCACTCTGAAAACATGGCTGGAACTTCAGCGTGCCCTCACCAATGCGCTGGCTGTCGACCCCTCCCGGATCAACACCGCCGAGCAGGAACAAAACTTTAAAATGGTTCACGAACACCTGAGCAAAACTTGTCGAGAGTTGTTGCATCGTCTCCCAGGAAAGGAGAGTGATCCGTGGCGAAAAGCGGTACAACAGCTGGAACAACTTGCCCGGGAACGAAATCTGGCCCTGGAGGCCTTCCTCAAAACCAACAAGACACCTCCCCCCGCATCGACCAGACCCGCCACCGACCCATCTCCTCTCCCCGCCGCCGCCCCTCCTCTTCCAGAGCCAACTCTGACGACCGAAATGGCCACCCTGAATTCTGCTTTCGCCGCCCATGATGTGGACAAAATACGTTGGCTGGTCGTGGAGTTGCGCCGCACCGAAAAAGAATATCGGCTACATTGGAAAACCCGCTACCTCACCTATTTCAATCAGCGCTGGCGGGATCTGGAAGCGGCCATGGCCCGGACGGGTGCTGCCACCGGCGACATCGGGACCGCAAGCCTCGCCTACAAGGAGGCTTTTGATCGATTCGTGACGGAAAATCAGTCCAAACGGCTCGGAGAACGGACAATCAACGCCCTGAATGATCATGCCGACCAATTGGAAGCATGCATCGCCCGGGTTCGGATCGAAGACATTGGCCTGCTTCTGGCCCAATTGAAAGCGGCTGCCTTTGCCAACGATGGCCGTGAAGTGGCCACCCTGTTGCAGGCCATGACGTCCAAAATCAATGAATCCATGCTTCAGGATTCGGAAAAAGGGGGGCTGACCGCCGCGTTGGAGGCGTTTGGCAAACGGTTCGCGACGCTGCCACCCCCTGGGCAAAAAAAGGGGGAGCCGATCTCCCATTCCGTCCCTTCGGACCAAGCCCTGGATGCCAATCTGCAAAAGTCGGCTCGTCTGGCTCGGATCATGGCCCAGAAACATGAGGCGCTGCTGTCCGATCCGCAGTTTTTCGCCGGGCTACCGGCCAGGAGCGGCCGTCCGCATCCGACCACCGTGGCTCTGCCTCCCATGACCGAGGCGGAAACCGCGGTCATCCCCACCCAGGTCCCCCTCCCTCAGGGGGACATGTCGGTGTTTGAAATGCCCTCCCTTCCACCTGCCCCTGCGCTCGCGACAACTCCCGCCGGCGGCGAACCAGCCGAAAACCCTGCCGCTGCCCCCCCCTCCCCGCCAGAACGGAGTCTGCTGCCATGGATTGGATTGTTCCTGGCGCTGCTGTCGGGCGGAGTGGGGACCTGGCTGGCTGTCAAAAGCCTGGAAAGAACTCCGCAACATCTCCTGGAACAGCTTGGACGGATGGCCAAACATGGTTCGCACGCCTGGTCGGCTTCCCAGGATCAGCTTCCGGGAATCTACGGACAAATTGCCCAACAGATTCACCACCTGCTCCAGAGGGGCGATGACCGCCCCCCCTCCTCCACCCTGGCCAATGTCGGCATGGCTGCGTTCAAGGACATCGCCGTACGTTCTGGAGAAATGAAAACCTGTCGTTCCCTGCTGTCCGATCGCCTTCTTGCCCTGTCCACAACCTCGGACACCATGAAGGACCGACTGGCGGAAATGACCGTCGCCGCCGAAAAAACCACCGGTAAATTGACGGATGTCAGTCACTCGGCCGAAAGTTTGATCGAAATGCTGACCAATTCCTCTGCCACCGTCGAACATATCAATGGCGCCGTCGCTACCATCGCCGCGTCGGCCGCCTCCGCTTCCAACAGTTTGGCTCACGTCAGTGAGTTGACTAAACGCTCCAACGCCAACATCGCCGATACCGCTTCCGCTCTGGAATCCTCCCGATCCAGCCTGGAGGAGGTCCGTGCCCTGTGCCGGGCCGCCAATTCCCAGGCACAACTGGCCAACACCGTGGCCGAGGATAATCGTCAGATCATGAAACTACTTTCCACCTCGGCCGTGGAAATCCAGGCCATGGTTTCGATGATCAATGACATTGCCGAGCAAACCAACATGCTCGCCCTGAACGCAGCCATCGAGGCGGCAGGGGCTGGCGATGCCGGGAAAGGTTTCGCGGTGGTTGCCAATGAAGTCAAAGAGCTTGCCCGTCAGACCGCCCATGTGACCCAGTTGATCTCCAATAAAGCGGTCGATATCCAAATCAATACCCAGGAAATGCAGACCCGTGGTGAAAAAGTGAACGAATCCATCGTGCGTATCACCCAATCCAGCAACGAAATTCTGGTTGCCGTGGATGTCCAGGGGGATGCCATCACCCGGGTCGCCGATTCTATGGCCAAAATCGCCGTGGAAACCAACGATGTGACCGGGCGGGTCTTGGAATCCATCGGCGATATTACCGGCATTACCGGTCATATCCATGATATCTCCTCGACCCTCGGCTCAGCGTCGCAAACCGTCAACGACTGTAGTGCCGCGTTTCAGGACGTGGCCCAGAAAGTCGATCGGGCGTCGCTGGAATTCCTGGAGGTCAGAAATCTGATCACTTCCGGGGGGAATCTGGTCGCTGAGGGTGCAGTCGCCATTGGCACGGTCCATCAAACCCTGGCTGACCTGCATACCGTTGGCGATGCCCTGGAAAAGGAAGCCTTGGCTTTGGTTGGAGAAACATCGGCGGCTTGACGAAAACCA
>JADFZF010000013.1 GCA_015232645.1 Magnetococcales bacterium
GATACACCAAGAGCAGGAAGGCGACAGGATATCCGCTGTCTATGCGAAATTTAACGCTTATGGGGGATTGCCCCCAGGGTTTTGCTTTTGATTTTGCTTTTCACTCGCCCTTTGACCCGAAGCCAGATTCCCGCGTGATTTTTGCAGGAATCTGGCGCAGGCGCGCGCCCTGGGCGCCCTTTCTTCGCGGTTTGGGCGAAGAAAGGCCAACGCCTTGCCGGTTGTCGGGCTTGACAACCGGCAAGGCGTCTTAAGATCTTTTCGCACAAACCGCGAAAAGATCTTAAGACCAAGGCGCGCGCCTGCGCGGTTTTTCCGCAAAACCACGCGGAAAAACCGCTTCGGGTCAAAGGGCGCGTGAAAAGCAAAATCAAAAGCAAAACCCTGGGGGCAATCCCCCAGACCCCCTTTTTTTTTCAATCATTCCAAACCGGGGGAATCTGCATGGCTACCTTGCGGCTATGGCTTCATCTCACTTGTTGCGACAAACCTGAATGGTGAATACGGCGCAAAAAAACCAGCGGCGTTGGGGGGGGGGGAAAGACCTTCCTCCCAACGCCGGCCATACCGTCACGAGACACGTTCAATAAAACTCTATTTCTCATGATGTTTGAAGGAGTTGCAATAATAGTTTCGGCTGCAGATTGGCCTGGGCTAAGATGGAAATTCCCGCTTGCTGAAGGATGTTGTTGCGGGTCATTTCGGCGGTTTCCTTGGCAATATTGGCATCCATGATGGCTGACTTGGACGATGTATACGCATCGGATAACGATTGAATCTGGCTGAGAACAGATTGAAAACGGGTTTGTGCGCCTCCCAGGGTCGCGCGGATGGAGGAAATACTGTCCAATGCACTGTCGACCAACAAAACGGTCGTACTGGCGTGAGTCGTCGTACTGACCAAGGCCGATTTGCCATTAGCACCGAAGCCGAGCAGTCCCATACTGGCCCCCTGGACTGTAAACTGGACGGTTTCGCCCGGATTGGCTCCGATCTGAAACGAAAAGGTTTGCGTAGCCGCCGCCAGAAGGCTGTACCCATTGAACTTGGTGTTTGCAGCCAGACGGGTGATTTCCGATACCATCAGGTTGACTTCCGTTTGCATCGACACCCGATCGGAGGAGGAGGCGGTGGTGTTTTTCGCGGCGATCGCCAGATCACGAATTCTTTGCAGGGAAGTGACAGTTTCTGACAAGGCGCTATCGGCCACCTGGGCCAAGGAAACGCCATCATTGACATTTTGCGCCGCCTTCGACAGCCCTCCGATTTTGGACGTCAGGCGTGCCGCCAACGCGATACCGGCAGGATCATCCCCGGCAGAGTTGACGCGCAAGCCCGACGACAAGCGCAGATAACTTTGTCCCAAAGCCTGGTTGGTTTTGGACAGGTTGCGTTGTACCGCAAGGGAAATAAGGTTTGAACCAATAGTAAGTGGCATGGATCGGCTCCTCTCTCGCCTGGCCTCCGGCAGACGGACGGAACGCTCGACCGCCCTGGATGGCCTGGTTGATTTTTATAGGAAACCATTGATTCATGCCGCCATATAACTTGTTCGCCAGCTCCTATTAAAGACAAATTCACGAGATCGAGTCAAGAGATTTTTTTTCTTCCAGTAAAAATCAACTATGTTCGCCGGTTCTGGTTGATCATTTCGCTGGTTGGTTGATTTTTTCCATGGAAATCATGAATCCTGTGGAAGCGCCTAAACTTTAATAATGTTATTTATCAATACTTTGATCCATTGACAGAGGTGCTATTCTTCCATAATGCAAGAAATTGCACTTGGTTGATTTTTTCCTTATGTCCGACAGAAAAAGGGTCGATACAACTCTCAGGAACGCCATGCCCGCCAAATGTTGGTCGCCAAAAAGAAGTTGTTGCTGTTAACCTCATTCGACAAGGTTGGAGAACTCTTGCGCCTCGATATCTCTGTCGAATATTCCGGATTCGCCCGCTTTCGGTAACGAAGGTCTATTGCCAACGGTGGGCGGATCCGTGGAAATTATTTGCCCGCCAGCGCTGGCGCATGGCATAGGATCCCCCCTTCTTTACCTTCCCGCCGAGCAGATCCTGAATATGGTTCTGATCTTGCATGCAGGTTCAGCGATCTCTTGATGACACGGTCCACATCAGCAACCCATCACTTTGGCCAAAGGCAAGGCATCGGAAACCTGAAATTCCAGCTTGATGCCCCCCTCTTGAAACCAAAACCGGGTTGTACAATTTCTGACATCGCCTGCAAACTCTTGCAGTCAACTTTTTCCTGTGGGGTGACGGATCAATCCAAATGGCCAAACCAACCGGTAAAATTGCCCCCCTGTTTCTTCCCTTGCTGGGTATCACCCTGACGGCACAAATAACGACCCAGAAGTTCGCCTTTTCTGCCCCTTTGGATGAGTTCCTCTCGGTACAACAAGAGACTCGCCCGTTTCATGGGGAGGTCGAGACGGGATGGGATGGCATGAACAAAACAGTGGATATGTTTGATGTGCGGAAAAATCTAAGTACCTCTGGCGGCAGCTCGGTCGGTGATTATTCGGGATATCATCTACGGGGGGGGATGGCGTGGGAAAAACACATCTGGACCGATGTCAGCTACGGTGATCATTCGGTCAAGACACCGTACGACAACGCCAACAATAAATTCTACCAGGCGGCTGTGCAGTTCAAACTGCTGGAAAACGAAGGCAAAATCCCGGCACTCGCCTTGAGGCTCTCCAAGTGGGGAAACAGTTCGGGTCAGGCCGCCAAAGGGTCAGCGACTCCGGTCTTTGGCACCGATATTTCCGCCGACTCCATAGTCATGAAGGACCCCAAGGATCGACAGTTTCAAGGGGACATTATCGGTTCCTGGGCCGTATCAAAAACCACAACCCTCTCCTTGTTTACCGGAATAGGAACCAGCAAGGTGACGGTTGGGGATTTTTTTGCCACTCTCGGGGGGTGCACTTATAAAGTCACCCGCGGTTTGCAGCCCGACGAAGTCAACGGAGGCATGGACAGTACCATCAGAGGTGACGCGGTCAATGCCGGTGACCCCAACTGTGGTGTCACCACCTTTTCGGTACCGCTGTCGTCCTACAGTCTCCCAGAACTCCCAGAGGGGATGTATGTTAGCTATGACGCCAAATATTACCAAGTTGGCGGCATGATCCAATGGCAGAATGACGAATGGCGCCTACGATTGGGGTACCGTCTGCAGAAATGGGACCGGGGGGATTTGGATGGCGCCATAGCCACCTTGCAGCAAGTCGATAAAACCAGCTACGACACCAATCAAAACATCTCTGCCGAAGCCAGCTACAAACTGCATCCAAACATCGCCGCCTATGCCCGTTCCCAATACATGACCAATCAGTTTTTGGGCGAAGTTCCCTATTCTTATAACCTGTTCAGTTCTCACAAATTCGCCAAACCTTACGGCTATGTTTCCTTGGGTGTGGCCGCCGGATTCTGACCGCAGTATTTGACCAAGGGGGGCCGCTCCTTTCCTGAAAGAACGGCTGGGAGCGAACCTTGTACGATCAGCCCATCGGCAAACGCACATGAAGTGGGTTGGGGAAAGCCCCCTTCCCAGATCGATCCGGTCAATTTCCAATAACAATCATGTCTCAATCGTCCCCTGCGTCAACTTCATTTCCGAGTACAAGCGCAAATAGTTGCCCAGATCGTCGTCAATGGTCCGCCAGGAGACGGACCGGGCGATCTTGCTGAAAACCCGATGTAACAACGGATTGAGATGCAAACAATAATTGGTCAACGGCTGCAATCGATGTCCCGTGAGAATCTTTGCACCGTATCCCGTTTGTCCACTCTGAATCGATCCCATCCCCCGGGATAGAGCCCATTCCACGGCCGCCTCCCACAAACGAAAATACAACAGCCACTCCGCAGGTCTTTGATAATCGATTCCGATAAACTTATTGATCATCATCCCAGAAAAGGTAAAACAAAGCATAAAAGCAACCATCTCGCCCTGATTTGGCATCCTGAGTACAATAAAATACACGCAGGGTTCCTGGGCGATTCGTTCGAAAAAGCGACGATTGAGTCGCTCAAACTTGGTGGTCGATTTATCGTACGTCTTAGAAAACAAACAAAAAATAGAATCGATTGTTTTCATGTCCGGATTTTGAATCACCGTCACTTCCAAGGTCACCTTTTCGGCGCTCCGACGCCATTTTTTTCTCAGATTATGCCGCCTGCTTCCCTTCAATGTCGCCAGATAGCCCTCCTTGCTGCCACCCGCCAATGGGCAAACGGTACCCGGAAAACTGACCAGCGCAAAGAGACGGTAGGTACGGACCAGTTCATGAAACAAAATATCATCACGACGCGGAAAATCCTTCCAGGTCAACAGAGAGGCCTTGAACTGTCGGGCACGTCGAGGAAGAGCCTGCTGAAGAGTATGAAAAACGAAACGCTGGTCCACCCCTGGCTTGATCCCGACATGGCCTTCGTCGGAACAAGGAGAACCGACGAACAGAGTGCGCTGAAACGGCAACGAGGGAAATAGACTCTTGCAACGGTTGATGATTGAATCAACCCAAGGTGGAGCCAGGATGGACAGAGGGACATCCATGATGAAAACCGGAGCGATGGCCACCGGTTGACCCAACCATTGCACCACGGCGTACATGAAACGAAATTGATCTTCAAGACCTGCCTGTTCCAGGGAACGATACCACCACTGCCCTTCCAAAGGGGGAGGAAAGCAGACTTCCCACAATTCCTGGGCGATGTGCGCTTCGGAGTCGAACCAGCTCAAGGTCCATTCGGTGACGGCCATGTCAAGCGACAGCCAAGCTCATGCCGCAACCAGACCGCACCCCAGCACGATCAGGGCCAATCCCAACCAGCGTCGCTGATCGACCGGCTCCCGCAACAACCACCAAGAAAACAAGGCGGTGGCCACGAAGGTCAGGGCACCCAGGGTATAGGCGGTAGCGACTGGAAGCCATTGCAGGGCGACCGTGTAGAGCAGCGCTTCAAGAACGAAGAGAGAAACACCCGCAATCAACCAGAGCCATTTCCGTTCCACGAGAAGTACCGATTTTTTCAAACACACCTGTGCCAATCCTTCGATGACCGAGGCCGCTATCACCAGCCCGATACCCACCTGAACCCGATTCACAAAACCTAATCCGTTACCGATGGTTGTCCCTGAGGTTTTCCCATACCAATCCACCCGACTCCTGCCAAAACGCAGGCTATCCCGACGATTTTGCTGGCTCCGATGGGCTCGTCGAACATCCTGTTTGAAAAAAACGCCACCGTCACATAACTCAGCGAGGTGATGGGCAAGGCAAAGCTCAGGTCAGCCCCCTCAAGAACCTTCAACCAATTGAAAAGCTGAAATAAAAATACAGCAGCCACCACCAGAAACCAGGGCTGTTCCAGAATTGCCGACGTCATTTGCCAGCCCGACTGCCACTCCGGCAAGCGTGCCGCGGTCCATTTCCACAGCAGTTGTCCGAGGGTGTCCAAAACGACCACCAGAATCAAACCCATGGCAAGCTTTCGTGTCACGCGCTTGAACCCCCCGTAACCTACGGGACCATCATGGACGAATCGGCCTGAAGAATGATTTTTCGACAATATGCCTAAAAATTAACCACGCATTCGTTAATCTATGTCAATTTTCCATGCATACTGATTCGTTTGCAGCCTCAGGCCGACTGCTCAAAAAATCAGGTCGATTTTTTCGTACTCCACCGCAACCCTACGCCGTCTGGTTTTGTTGAACATCCAGCCAATCATCTTCAACATGGCCCTTTTCCCATAATTTGTCCAACGAAAATGAGTCAACATGATACCCTCTCCTACCGGACAGACTTGGTTGCATACGGCAAAATTTTCACTGCCCACCACCCTCGGGTCGGGTTTCAACTCGACGCCGGGCCTGTATTTCGGCCATGCAGCGCCGAGTTCCCACAGGGCATTAACCCATATAGGGCATAAATCGTGCCAGTTAAGAGAGAACAAGGAAAATAAGACCCCTCCCCCTGATTCAAGTCCGTTTGAGCGCCCTGGAAAACGCGGAGGCCATGGCACTTTCGCCCTGGTCGACCGGCTGATTCTTGAAGGATGGGGATCGCGAAGGAGAGTCGCGTCCCGAACGGGAAGAGGGGGATATCGGATCACTCAGCCGCATACTGAGGGCGATACGTCGTCGTTTCAGATCGATCTCCATCACCCTGACCTTGACGACATCCCCAGCACGCACCACATCATGGGGATCCTTGACGAACCGATCCGCCAGGGCGGAAACATGCACCAAGCCATCCTGATGCACGCCTATATCGACAAATGCCCCAAAATTGGTCACATTGCTGACCACTCCCTCCAATACCATGCCAGGTTGCAAATCCTTCATATCCTCCACCCCTTCCCGAAAGGTGGCGGCACGGAACTGTGGTCTGGGATCGCGTCCCGGTTTTTCCAATTCCTGCAGAATATCCCTGACCGTTGGCTCACCAAAACGGACATCGGTGAACTCCCCGGTCGCCAGGGTTCGCAATACTTTCTGATTGCCAATCAATTGTGATAACGACAAACCAGTTTTACGTAGAATTCGTTCCACCAACTCGTAGGATTCGGGGTGCACCGCGGAACCATCCAAAGGGGTATCCCCATTCTGTATACGCAAAAAACCGGCGGCCAATTCAAACGTTTTGACACCAAAACGGGGCACCTTGCACAGTGACCGCCGATTGGGAAATGGACCGTTCTTCTCCCGATAGCTGACAATGGTTTCGGCCAAGGTGGCATTGAGACCGGAAACCCTTTGCAATAATGGTGGTGAGGCGGTGTTGACATCCACACCCACCGCATTCACCGCATCTTCCACCACCCCATCCAGGCTGACGGACAACCGTTTTGGATCGACATCATGCTGGTATTGTCCCACCCCAATGGATTTGGGATCGATTTTGACCAGTTCCGCCAGGGGGTCCTGCAGACGTCTGGCAATGGAAACCGCTCCGCGCAAGGAAACGTCCATATCCGGCAATTCTCTGGCCGCGTATTCCGACGCGGAATAAACCGATGCCCCCGCCTCACTGACCAGGACCCCGACACATTTCAATTCCGGGTGCTCTTTTTTCAACTCCTGGACCAGACGATCGGTTTCCCGGGATCCGGTGCCATTCCCAATGGCTATCAGACGGACGCCGAATTTTGCTGCCAGAAGGGCCAGCCCCCGTTTCGCCTCCTGCCATTGGTTTTTCGGCGGGTGCGGATAAAAGGTTGTGACAATCTCGACCTTTCCGGTTTGATCCACCACCGCCACCTTGACCCCGGTGCGCAACCCCGGATCCAACCCCATAACGCTGACCATCCCCGCGGGTGCCGACAAAAGCAGATCGCGCAAGTTGGCCGAAAACACCCGCACCGCATCCTCCTGGGCCATCTCCTCCAGACGTTTGGTCAAGTCGGTTACCACATGCGGCTTGATCTTTTTTTGCCAAGCGTGATGCACCACCTCCAACAGCCACGGATCCCCGGGACGCCCCTGGTCCCTGATGGAGAAATGCTGACAAATCAGAGATTCACACCAGACCATCTTCTTGTTCGAACCCTTCAGGTCCTGTTCGTGTTCCAACTCCAGACGCAGAACCCCCGCGCTCTTCCCCCGCAACAAGGCCAGTACCCGATGGGAAGGCAACTTTTTAACCGCTTGATCAAAAGAAAAATAATCAGAAAATTTTTCCCCTTCCTCCTCTTTCCCTTTCACCAGACGTGACTGCAAAACCCCCTGATCCCACATGGACTCACGAACCCGCCCAACCAGAGCAGCATCCTCAGACATGACATCGGCCAGAATGGATTGGGCCCCCTCCAAGGCCGCTGCCGCATCCTTCACCCCCCGCCCCTCATCGACGAACGCTCCCGCCTGCTCCTCTGGAACCAGGCCAGGATCACGCAAAAGCATCATCGCCAAGGGTTCCAAACCTGCTTCCCGAGCCACAGTCGCCTTGGTACGCCGTTTGGGACGAAAAGGGAGGTACAAATCCTCAAGCCGGGTCCTGGCCGTCGCCGCCATGATCTCGGCCTCGAGATCGGCTGTCAGCTTGCCCTGCTGACCAATGCTGTTCAGAATGGTCGCCCGACGCTCCTCCAGGTCGCGCCATTGTCCCAGACGTTCGTGCAACACGCGTAAATGACCATCGGTCAACCCCCCGGTTAATTCTTTACGATAGCGGGCAATGAACGGAACCGTGGCCCCCTCGTCCAACAACCGCACGGCTGCAATCACCTGACTTTCTCGAACTCCCAATTCTTCCGCCAAGCGAGCATTGATTCGGTTCTCAGGACCGGCATTCATCGGTTGTCCCGCCGCCAATATAGACATGTTTCGGTTCTCCTTTTCTGCCCGATACCTGTTCCGCATCCATCGGCCCACACCGATGCCACTTTTTTAGCGTTGACGATGAGATACCGTTTCCTTTTATTCAATTACAGGGTAACATCGCCGACCGTATCAAAACGAAAGGACATAACCACGACACCTCTGCCATCCTCTCCTCAACCCAGGAATATCCTAGTGAACATTCGTCGGTTCAGCATGCCGCTACTATTGGGCAAGGTACGCCGTTTTCTGATGGTCCGGTTTCGCCCCAATATCATAGCCCAACGGGCCTTGTTACGGCAGGGAGAGTGTCATCGCTGCGCCATCTGTTGCCAACTTCTCTACCGATGCCCCATGTTGTCCAAGGATAATTTGTGCATGATCTACCATTCCACCTTGCGTCCGACCGTATGTCAACATTTCCCGCTGGATCATCGCGATCTCAACGATGTAGCCCGCATGGGCGTGGGTTGTGGCTACGTGTTTCCCCGCCAGTCTGGCGAGCGAACCGCCAGCCAGGATCTCGCCAATCTACCGCAACGTCAGAAACCATCCTCACCCCTTGGCGAGCTGGAACCCCGCTGCCCTTCGTATCGACAGCAGGTCTCATAACCCTTCCGTCCCACGGGCTTTGACGGAAGGAATCCAAACCGGCAGCCGATACAAACGGTCAACCCGTGCCCTCTTCCCGCTATTCCCACCCGCTGGCCTGTTCCCTGGCGGCTTCAGAATTCTTTTTCCTTTCGATGATGGTGAACATGGTGGAGCACAACCCGATGGATCTCATGCGGGTCGATATCCAACGTCGCACACAGAATGAGCAACCGGTCAGGAAACAACGGTGACAGAAAAGCATGGAGAAATCGACACCACAATGTCCTTTCAGCCGGCAACCCTTGACCAGGGACCAACTCCAAAACCACCGCCGGCAACAACAAACCTACCCAACCACGGGTCATGGTCACCCCCACGATATCCCCCCATGGAACCGCGCGTTCACTCAACCGAAAATCGGTAACCCCTCCATGGTTGACCCTGAGCAGCATCTTGCATCCCGGACGCAAGAGCCGACGGATGGCCACGATAACCAAAAAGACTCCCGGAATCGCCAATACCAATGACCACACCCCCCCAAAAGCAAAAAACGGTCCTGGGGATAAGCTCCAGGCGCCGTAGATGATGGCAATACCTGAAATGAACAGAAAGCCGATCCGGTTGTCGTTCGATTGGGCGGTAATGTTGGGTGGAGGCACGGGTGTTGTCATCAATCCGACCCTCGGTTACGGATGACCTGAAAGGTCGCCATCAAGATTCCCCCTTGAGATCGCGTTCCATCAATTCCGATACCACCGATCGTGGCGCACGGTTTTTGAAGAGAATTTCATAGACTGCATGGGAAATGGGCATTTCGATGCCATAGTTACGGGCCATCTGGTACACCGCCGCGGTCGTCGGCACCCCTTCGGCCACTTCTCCAGCCCCGATCCGTATTTCATCCAGGGACTTCCCCTGACCGAGGTAGAATCCCACCTGGCGATTGCGGGAATTTTCCGACGTTGCGGTCAACAGCAGATCCCCCAGCCCCGACAATCCCGCGAAGGTCGCTGGCTCGGCCCCCAGACAAACCCCCAGGCGGATCATTTCAGCCAACCCCCGCGTAATCAACGCGGCCCGAGCACTGTGGCCGAATCCAAGACCATCACTGATTCCCGCCGCCAGGGCTATGATATTCTTCAATGCCCCACCCAACTCCAATCCCGGGACATCATAAGTACGATAAATCCGGAAAAAAGTATTGGAGCAATAATGTTGTAAAGCGAGCAATAAATCTTCGCGAACCCCCGCCAAGGCCACTGCCGTGGGCAGACCTTCGAGAACATCGCGGGCAAAAGAGGGACCCGATAGAAAACAAGTCCGCTGCAAGGCTTCCGCTCCCAATACCTCCTGGTAAATCTGGGAAATCAAGGTCAACGTCCCCACCTCGATCCCCTTGGAGGCGGACAAGAACACCCCATCCTGACGCCTATGAGGTTTCAGGGATGACAAGACCGAGCGGGTGTATTGCGTCGGTACCACCACGACCACTAATCGGTCTCCGGCGACGTCCTCTATCCGGGTGGTGGCCACAACATTGGGGGGAATGGAATAACGGGAAACGAACAAGGGGTTGACATGTTGTTCATTAATTCCCCGGGCCACCTCTTCTTCCCGACACCACAAGGTGACCCTTATCGCCTTTTCTGCCAGCAATACCGCAAGGGCCGTTCCCCAGGAACCGGCACCGATGACGGAAACCTGTTGAAAATTCATGAAAAATTCCATCCTCCAGACCTGGACTACTCTTGGATCACACCGGAATGATCATCGTTACCTTGAGTGGCGACCGCAGGCCATGCCTCCGAATCGACAGCCAACCCCTCCGCAAGCGGCAGACGAGTCCTCCGGGTTCAGGCGATGGTGGAGCAAATGTCCGCAATCGGCCAACGTGCCCGGGCATCCAATGTGCTCCATGGGGGCAAGGGCGATCCTGATGACAGTCCCACCCATCCCGCCAGCGCAATCATGGCGGCGTTATCGGTGCATAAGGACAAGGGGGGAAAATGCAAAGCGACCGCACCCTCGGCCACCTCGACCAAACGCCGACGCAACCTTTGATTGGCTCCCACCCCCCCTGCCACCAGCAAACGCCGGCAACCGACATGGTGACATGCCTGCACGGCCTTCCGGGCCAGGGTATCCACAATCGCTTCCTGATACGAGGCCGCCACATCCCTGAGTTCCCGACCCGACATCTTCCCTTCCGGTCGTGATGCCACATGGATTTTAAGAGCTGTCTTGAGGCCAGAAAAGGAAAAGTCAAATTTTTTTTTGTCCAGCATGATTCTGGGGAAGACAACGGCGGCCGGGTTTCCACCTACGGCCGCCTTTTCGATAGCCGGCCCGCCCGGATACCCCAGGCCCAACAGCCTGGCCCCCTTATCAAACGCTTCGCCCACGGCATCATCCCGGGTCTGTCCCAAAAACGCATAGTTCCGAATACCGCGAACGTGGAGCAACAAGGTATGACCACCCGATACCAGAAGGGCTACGAACGGAAAATCCAAAGAGTCGGCATCAGCCCCTCCCAGAAACGGGCTGAGCAAATGCCCTTCCATGTGGTGGATTCCTGCCAGAGGCACGTTGGCCGCCAGGGCGATTCCCTTGGCCACCGCCAACCCGACCAAAAGCCCGCCCACCAATCCCGGCCCCTGAGTCACCGCAACGCCATCGAGATGGTTCGGGTCCACCGCGGCCTCATCCAATGCCCGGGCCAGCAGGGGGCCGATCTTGCGGATGTGAGCGCGGCTGGCCAGCTCCGGAACCACTCCGCCATAACGGGCATGCTCCTCCAACTGGCTGAACACCTCATTGGCCAAAATTCTGGTCTCCTTGAGGCCGGCCCCCTCGGGGACTTCGATGATGGCCACGGCCGTCTCATCACAACTGGATTCCAACCCCAAAATAATCATCCCCTCGTCCCCAATCAGCCACCAAGGTCGTCCTGCCATCGACCGTGCCCGGCCACTGGACCTGCCATCCTCCCGGGCCGATCGGATCGCCCAACCTCGCAATCATGCAACGCGTCCAGCAATGACCGACCATGGGGCCGTCTGTCACCCTTCATTCCATCTGACGGCATTGGCAACCGGATCCGGGACGGAGAACCCCTCCCGGATCCGGCTGCGCTCCTGCCAACATCCTGGTCAATGAACCATGGACTCGACCACGGACCCGTTTCAAGCCGATTACATTTCCCAGGTTCCATCAGGGTGGCGACAGGCGGTCTTGGTGGCCCGTTCGTGTTTGCCATCAACGATGGCATCGATTTCCACATCACGACAGGTGCGGCCATCGACCGTTTTCGCCACCATGGGCGTCACGACATATTGCCGACCCGTATCGGGGTTGGTCCATTGACTTACCTGATTGGAACGCCCCTTCTCCAAAGTTTCGGTGATTCTGGCCCGATCCGCCTTGTCCATCTCATTGCCCACCGCATACCCCAACAACCCACCGACCGCCGCACCAATCACGGCGTTTTCCTTTCGGTTCTTGGAGGGACCGGCCAGACTGCCGATCAGTCCACCTCCCAGGGCACCCAAACCGGCACCACTTTGCGCCTTGGATTCACAACCGCTGATGATGATTCCTGGAACGACCAGGGCCAGGCTCAATACCAAACCACGACACATGGCTAGAAAACGTCTCATACTTTCCTCCTTCATAAAGAAAAAAACCAACCACCGGACTCCACAATAGTTACATTAATCTCCATGGCTTGGCAACGGCTCTGCCTGACCAGCCGTTGTTTTTAAAGGCAGTCCCCCCCTCCTGGCCGAGTTGCGCGCCCAATGCTTTCCCTTATCCAACAGGGCCGCCTCGTCCATGATGGCCGTACCGGTGATCGCCATCGTGACCAGACCGAAACGGACATGAGTCGGGAACCCTTTGGTCGCCTGCAAACGATCCAAAATCCGATTCTTGATGGGATGGGCGATGTCTTTGTCGGCGTATTGGTCGGCAACGATGATGACGATGGTTTCATCACCGACGTAAAACGCCTGGCCCAAATCGGACTTTTCAATATGCCGACCGATAAAACCGAGAATGCGATAGCTTTCGCCCCGGTTGAGCCGGGGAAACGCATCGGGATCCTTGTCAAGATACAAAAACAAGAGAACCTGATGATGATCCGACCCATACCGTTTCCTGACCTCGGTCAGAGCAAAACGGTTGCCGAGTCCGGTAAAAATATCGAATAATTCCTGATCGCGGGACTCCTGCAATTGCCGATCCGCCTGACGAAATAATTCGTTCAACTGTGTCATGGCGGCGTTGGCCTGGTGAACGTTCTGTTGCGCCGCAACCATGGCCGCCTTGATATGGCCAATCTCGACGAGAATGCGATCGACGAAAGCTGGCAAGACCACGCCAGGCGGCTCTTGACTCTCCAGCAAGGCACGGGCTTGATGCAATTCAGTCACCGGATGGTGGACCCGTTCGGCGGTCTGTACCAGAGTATCCACCAGACGAAACAATGACCCTTGTCGCCGATACCGCTCCCGTTCCAGCCGCCGCTGCTCGCGGCCTTGTTCCTGAACACAGGTGGCCACCATCTCTTCGACTTCAGGCCAGCCATAGGTGGCCGGTCGATTGGCCACCACAGAAGCAAACCCGGGAAGGCTCAACAACCATCGGGCCAACCGATCCGCCTCCTGGTTGGCCAGCTCCGCAGTCGCCCCCGATGCCTGGGCCGAAGGAGCGGCAACCATCTTTGATACCTCGCCCAGAACTTCGCCTGGATCCAGCCCAGGAGTTCGTCCCACCTTGGCCATCAACCGTTTAAGTTTCGACTCCTGCTCCACGTTTCCCTGAAAGGCTGGGCGAAACACCCGTTCCAACAACAGGATGGCCGCCTTTTGATAATACAATACCTCCTTGTCGTTGACGCCGTGAAGCATCATTTCCTTGGCGACCCCCAAGGCTTCATGAAATGGCAATGGCGTGGTGCTCAGCAATTGCCGCAATCGCTCCATGCTGTGACTGGTTTCAATCAAGGCTGACCTCGACATGTTCCCCAAGTTCGACGGGATGCTCCCACCCCTTTGGTTCGTCCTGGGTTTTGATATTATTGATGTTTTCCGCCAGCTGCGCCACCTTGGCCAATATATCCTGAACCGTCATCCCCTCCTGAACCGAAAGACCGTCACTGATCAGCTTCAGGTCATTCAATTCCGGAATCAGAGGTAATACAGCCGCGACCAACTGATGTTTCAGGGAGTTGATGACGGCACTGCACCGATCGGCGGTGGTTCGGGGAAACAATATCCCCAGACGATCGGGAGCGATGCGGGCGATGAAATCGCCTGAATCCAGATGGTGACGGATGGCCTCGGCCATGGAACGAATCAACCGATCCATCGCCTCCGTGGACAGACTGGCCTCCAACGCCTCGAAGTGGTCCACTCGAACGATACCCAACGAAAACAATTCTCCCAAGTGGTTGGCCCGATCCAACAGCTTGTTGAGACGCACCGCAAACCCCGAATGATCCGACAGGCCGGTCCTGGGATCGATAAAATGGGCCGATTGACTGCGAACGATCGCCGCCTCCAACTCATCGATACGTTGCCTCAACCGCTCCCCTTTGTGGCGCATATCATCCAGTTCATGGCCAACATGCCCAACCACGCGCATCCATTCGTGGGCCATGCCCATAGCCTCTTCGATCAAGGTTTCTCGATCATCGGCCTTGGCCGGCTCTAGACCATGGTCAGGCATGGCCTGGGTCGACTGCCCCGGATCCAGCCCCTGGGTGACCTCTTGCAGCCCATGATGCAATCGACGCCAGGCCTGCTCCCAAACCAACTCTTCCTGGCCATGATCCTTGGCAGGCCATTCGCTTACCGTGACCATCGACGCCACGGCTTGGGTCAGTTGCCCCAGGGAGGGAGTGGTAGCTGGCAGTGACCGCAACAAGGCGGCCACACCTGGGCGATCTTCTTTCATGCCGGTCAAGGCCTGAAACAATTGTCCGGCCAGATCGGGGGAAGGTTTGGCGCCTCTTGTCTCACTCCGGACGACTGCCCGGTTGAAAAGGGGGGCCGCCGCCTGAGCCAGACGATCAAAATCACGGTCATGGCTGGAGCATTGCCGGCAGTCGGCGATGGCCTCCGGGACCCCTGGAATTTCTCCCAGCCATTGTTCCAGAATCACCAATAATCCTTCCACCATTTGCTGGCCTCGACGCCGTTCTTCGCCACACACACCGGCGGCCAGCGCCTGCTGCACCAGGCTCAACGCCCGAGAGGTATCCGGCACTTTCTGACGCAGGAGATCGTAAATGGATTCGATGAGGGATGTGGTGGACATGGACCTCCGATCAATAAACGGCATAAATCAGATGCATGCTTCTCTCAAAGACCTCTTCCGTCACCAGATTCAAACCCGACGACCTTGAGGTTGAACATTCCATGATCGATGATGAAAGGGGGTCCCGGGAAACGGAAAATCACCGTTCCGCCCCATCCCGTCCACTCATCGTCTCCCATGTCCGCAGCCACCGATGAGACGACCGCATGAGAGGCCGGCCAATCCCGTTTCTATTCGGCGACGATGGTCACCTTGGGGGTATGATCCGTCGTCTGCTCGTGCAGGGGGTGGCGGGAATCGATGGTGGCCGCGGCTGGGCGACCTGGCGCTGTCGCCGGCCTGTCGTCATTCGACGTTTTTACCACCTTGGACTCCTTGCCAACATTGAGCTGCTTTTCCTCGGGTTTATCCTTCTTGACCAGACGCGGTTTTTCCGATGATTTGGCCTTCTCGACCTGGTTCGACCCCAACAGATGCGAAAGGCGTACCACCCGTATCCCCTTGTCGCGCAAGCTCGGAAGCCATTCCCGCAGGGCTTCCAGGGTGGAAGGATGGGGATGGCCGATACCGACGGCTTGGCCAAACTTGTTGGCTATGGTCACCAACTCCGCCAATCTTTTCAGAGTGGCCCCCTTGTCCGCGACGTTATCGATAAAAACGTCACGTCGCAACGCCGGAACCCCCTGAGCGATGGCCCGGCTGGCGGCTACGGATCGAGTCGATGTCCGACTGTCGAGGAAATACAGCCCTTTCGGCTTGAGGTAATGCATGACCGCATCCATGGCCCGGGCATCATTGGTCAGGTGCGATCCCATATGATTGTTGATCCCTTTGGCACGAGGAAATTCTCTCAAATTATGTTCCAGAATTTCATGAATTTGCGCCTCGGACATGGTATCGTACAACCCCCCTGGTCCCGGTTTGATCCCTGGATAACCTTGAGGTTGCATGGGTTGATGGAGAATCACTTCCTTGCCCTGGGCATCCGCCAGTTGCGCCACCTCCCTGGAGAATCCTCCTCCGGGCAACACCGCCAGCGTCAAATCAAAGGGCAGTAGCGCTATGGCCTTGGATATCGGTTTATTGTAACCCAAATCATCAATGACCATGGCAATCACATGGCCCGTTGGCTTCACCGGGGGATGAACGCTGGGTTTTTCAATTTCTTGATAACGTCCGTCCGCCGGCAAGGAGGCCTCTTCGAAGGGGGGCGGTTCGGGAATTCCCGGCAGGACCTGTGGCTCAGGCGCCGCAGGGGGGGATTCATGAAGCGCCGCCCCGGGAGCTGCGTCGATTGCCAGCCGGGAGGTCCCCCGCAATGACGGATCGGCCACGGTCGGCACTTCTCCTGTCCCGGAATCGCGCAAAATGGGGACCTCTGGGGCAATACTTACCGGAGGAATCGAAATGACAGCCTCAGGCTTCGTCGTTTCCCCAAGTTTGACTGAAGCAGCCTCCCTGTCGCCGACCCCAGGCTTTTCACCGATGGCTGGAACAACCATGGCGTGTTCTGGATGAGGATTGGCAAGACCGGCATCTCCCGCGACGTTAGCCGTGCCCTGACCTACTGGCGTCGGAGGAGCGCTTGCCTCCACCGTACGCTCCTCGGGACGAACCGATGGGGATGGCTCGGGACGCGCAACCACCGCGGATTGTTCCGTCTTCTGACCCTGAACCTCTCCCGCTGGTTTTTCTCCCGGCACCAACGGCCTCACCGATGCGGAAACCAGGGTCAAAACCCGATCCAGATCCCCCTCACCTCCCAAGTACCACCATGCCCCCAGTCCTGCAACCAGGATCAGCACCGGCAAAAACCAGAGGATTACCGGCCATTCGCGAACAATCGATTTTCGCTTCCCTCCATGGTCACGCAAATCGGGTCCCCTTTATTTACGGGCCACTCGGTCAGAACCACCTGTGGTCAACTGACTCTTCAGGACCTGAAATCCACGCAGCAGATCCAATGCCCTTTGCAGCTGGTAGTCTTCCTTGCTGTGACCCGTAACACGGTCCTTATTGAGTTCCGCCTCCTCCTCACTTTCGGACCGGGTAGGAGCGGTGCCAGAGGGAGCTTCTTTGGGGGCACCCTCTTTCGGGACAGTCTCCTTCACGGCCGGCTCTTTTTTCTTCCTGATCGTCGACTTCCTGGCCCCCTCCCCGTCCTCCAGATGGCCGCGCAAATCCGCCTCCGTGGTCCGGGGTTGCTTGTTGCGCACCCCGCCAATATCCAGGTCTTCCACCACGATGTCGGGATCAATCCCCTTGGCCTGAATGGAACGCCCGCTCGGGGTGTAATACTTGGCGGTCGTCAAACGCAAACCCGACCCGTCGGACAACGGAATGATGGTTTGGACCGACCCCTTGCCAAAGGAACGGGTCCCCATGAGGACTGCCCGGTGGTGATCCTGAAGGGCGCCGGCGACAATTTCCGATGCCGATGCCGAACCGGCATTGATCAATACCACCATGGGGGCATTGGTCAGGAGATCGCCTTCCTGCGCCTCGAAAGACATGTCCTTGCCATCGATCCGGCCTTTGGTGTAGACAATCAATCCCTTGTCGATGAAGGCATCCGCCACCTGGACCGCCTGATCCAACAATCCGCCCGGATCATTGCGCAGATCCAGTACCAGACCCTTCAATTTGCTCCCGGCACTCTTCTCCAGATCCGTCATGGCCTCCTGAAGCAACGGATAGGTCTGTTCATTGAATTGAATGACACGGACATAACCGATCTTGTCACCCTCCAGACGCCATTTGACGCTGCGAATCTTGATGATCGCCCGGGTAATCTTGAAGGTCAACGGTTTGGTCTCCCCCTGACGAACGACGACCAGGGTGATGGACGTTCCCGGCTTACCCCGCATCTTTTTGACTGCGTCCATCAATTCCATGTCTTCGGTGCTCTCATCGTCAATCTTGATGATCAGGTCACCCGCCTTCATTCCCACCTCGAAGGCAGGCGTGTCTTCAATCGGAGAGACCACGCGAATGCCGCGCTCCGCATGGGTGATTTCAATTCCCAGGCCGCCAAATTCCCCCTTGGTATCAACGCGCATTTCCTTGAAATTCTCGGGCGTCAAAAATGACGAATGCGGGTCGAGAGATTTGAGCATCCCCTGAATGGCGCCATAGAGGACGGTCTTCTCGTCAACATCCTCGACATAATTTTGTTTGATCAACCGAAACACCTCCGAAAAAACCCTGAGTTTCTCGTAGGTGACTTGACTGACCGCCTGGACACTGGTACTGGTGAAATTGAGACCGACCAATACAACCATGGTCAATGCCAAGAATAGATAGGGCCTGGAACCCCTGAGGAAACCTTTCATTGTTTTTCCCGTAAAGAAACTGTTAACGAACACAATGCCCTACCCGAGGCACGTTCAGGTGGTGCCATATTATCAAAAGCCAAAACGATGAGCCATGCCTTAAATTAAAAAGGCTCCGATTTTAAATATAAAAACCCCCTTGACCCATGGAGAAACACCCGCAAGCCATCAAGAACCGAGCCAAAGGCGCGGATTGACCGATTGTCCGTTGTCCCGCATTTCAAAATAGAGCCCCGAACTCCCCTCCGTGGATCCGGTACTGCCGGATACGGCGATCGTTTCCTGGGCCTCGACCCAGTCCCCCGCTGCAACCAGCAATTTCTGGTTGTATCCATAGAGCGAATAAATATGGTCACCGTGATTGAGAATCACCAACAGGCCATAACCGCGAAACCAATCGGCGTAGACGACTTGTCCATGGTAGACCGCTTTGACGGGGGTATCGCTGTTCGCCGGATAAAACAAACCCGGTGGCCGACTTTGACCATGACGCCCCTTGACGGGGGGAGGTAAGCGACCTTTTCTTTTCACAATGTGCTCGAAAGTCTGGTCCGCATTCCGATCTTCGTCGCCCACGGACGACGTGGTGGAGGTGCCGGCAGATTTTGCGGGGGCATGCCCTGGCCCTTGTTCTTCTGGAACGACCGCAACGGCTGGTAACGCACGGTTCAGTTTGTCCACAAACCCTGTCAACGTTTCTCCGGCCTTTTGCAATTCCTCGATCTTCTGCTGATGCAAGGCCTTTTTGTCTCGGATGCTCGCCAGCAGTCTGGTTCGCTCCGCTTTCCTCTGCTCCAGATGGACCAGCTCTTCCGCCATGGCCTCGACCAATCCCTGGGCCGTCGTCAGAACCATCTGGTAATTCGCGCTGGCCTGGCGCAACTCGGCCAAATGCTCCCGGTACGAATGGAATTGCTCATTTCTGGCCTGAACCAACCGGCCGTAATAAAGAACCCCCTGTCGAACTCCCGCGGCACTCTCCTGGGAAAAAATGATCCTGAGAATCCCCTGGCTACCCAACCCATACATCAGCCGCAAGGAGTGGGCCAGGCTGGACCGTATCTTCCCCAACTGCTCCTGATGCCAGACGATTTGTTTTGCCAATTCAGGCAATTCCGCATTGGCCTGTTGCAATTGCCTGGTCTGTTCTTCCCGCCGATCGACCAGATCGGTCAACTCCTTGTCCAACACTTCCAGATCGGTGAGGATACCTTGTTCCAGCCCCTGCTGCTTTTGCAAGGCCTTGGTCTCCTCACCGAGATTCTTGATGATCTGGTTAACTTTATGACTAGTCTTCTGAACCGGCTTCTCCGAGGCTGCAAACAGTCCCCCGGGCCATCCTCCGATGGCAACCGCCAAACCAAAGCACAACGCCATCCATGGCGTTGTTGGCTTCGGTCGGCCCCTTGTGGCGGGCTTAAGCCCGGTCACCGGTGAAGCTGACAAGGGATTTTCCAGTCATTTCCTTCGGTTGTGGTAAACCAATCAACGACAGAATGGTCGGCGCGACGTCACACAAGGCTCCATCCGTCAAAGAAACCCCCTGGCGCCCCAGAAAGATCAATGGCGCTGGATTATTGGTATGAGCGGTATGAGGCTGGCCCGTCGCCTCTTCCAGCATGCAATCGGCATTGCCATGATCGGCGGTAATCAACATTTCACCACCCGCCTTTTTGACCGCCGCCGCCACGCGCCCAAGACATTGATCCACGGTTTCGATGGCCTTCAAGGCGGCCGGCATGATACCGGTATGTCCCACCATGTCGGGATTGGCGTAGTTGAGAATGATCACATCGTATTGACCGCTGTTGATGCGTTCCAACACCGCGTCGGTCAGCTCCAGCGCCGACATCTCCGGTTTCAGATCATAGGTGGCTACCTTGGGCGAGGGAATCAACAGACGATCTTCACCGGCAAATTCCTTTTCCTCGCCACCATTGAAAAAATAGGTGACATGGGCATACTTTTCCGTCTCGGCAGCCCGAAGTTGTTTCATCCCCGCATTGGCAATCTCTTCCCCAAGAATTCGGGTCAAGGCTTCGGGTGGAAAACCGATCTCGACCCCCTTCAACCCCTCCTCATACTGGGTCAGGGTAAAATAACCCGATAGTTGCGGCACAACCTGACGGTCAAAGCCTTTGAAGGCCCCTTCGCCGGCTCTGGGATCGAGAAAGGCATGCGAAATCTCCCGCACACGGTCGGCGCGAAAATTCATCATCAAAATCGCGTCGCCATCCTTGACCCGGGTATTCTCCCCATCGCCGGAATCAATGACTGTCGGGAGAACGAATTCATCATTTTCGTCGCGACCGTAGGCTTTCCGTACCCCTTCAATGGCCGTTTTGCCTGTTTCGCCAACTCCCCGTGTGAGCATGTCGTAGGCCTTGACCACCCGTTCCCAACGTTTGTCACGATCCATCACCCAGTAACGACCCGAAAGGCTGACGATGCGTCCGGCGCCGATCTTTTGCAAACCTTTCTCAAAATCCTCGATAAACTCAATCGCCGATCGTGGCGGCGTATCGCGACCATCGAGAAAACCATGAATGTAGATCTTCTTCATTCCCAGATCGCGAGCCGCTTCAACCACCGCGAGAAAATGATCGGTATGGGAATGGACCCCTCCTGGGGAAAGCAATCCCATCAAATGGACCGCCCCGTTCGCTTTTATGGCCTTGTTGATCACCGCAACCACTGCCGGATTGCTGTGCATGCTCTTATTTCTGACTGCCAGATTGATGCGGGTAAAATCCTGGTAGACGATGCGTCCCGCCCCCAAATTGGTGTGTCCCACTTCAGAATTTCCCATCTGCCCGTCTGGGAGTCCCACGTGCTCGGCGCAGGTCTCTACCTTCGCATGGGGGCATTCGCGCAACCACTGGTCGTAATTGGGGGTGTTGGCCAGTGCGATGGCGTTATTGTCCCGGGTATCCCGAATACCCCAGCCATCCAGGATCACGAGTGTCATCGGTTTGGGTCTCATGGTGTCAATCCGTCCCTTGCATGTGAATGATTTACGAAGGCCGGGACCTCTCTCATTTCCCCAGGATTGGTCGGTCCAGCATCGCTGTCGCTGCCGGTAGACAACTTCTTGCATTCCCTTGGGATGAAAAACTCCGGCCGGTTGTCTCAGGGGCATAAGAATGCCAGAAACTTGGCAAAAAAGCCCTTGCTTTTTTTTCCGTTTCCCTGTCAGCACCATTTTTTCCTGGGGTCCGACACGACGAGTTTGGCCCAAGTCGCGTGATTGGGTTGGCAACAGCATCTTCTGAATCTCCGGCACGGTTATGCATCGCTGCGGGAGCTGAGTTCCCGTCCGCCTTGAAGTCCGTCGAGGCTTGGCTGCAACCGATTGAACATCCCGATTACGTTATCCGTCAGTGCCTCGGTTCAGCCTGAGGCAAGCGATTTCCGGATAGCTCGTTGCAGTTCCTGGGTGCCGTGATCGATGATCGACAGGGGGGTGCCTGCCGAATTGGGACAGTGCCTGGAAGTGATCGCGGACGCCAGGCCGGAACTAACGATGAAGTTAAAACCGAAGCGACAAATCCCACGACAGTCCGCTCCGAAAGCCATGATTCATAAACCGCCGACTTGGCCCAGGTCGAGGTGAGAATCACACTCCCCAACAGACGGGCAATGATGTATCCTTCACGGTTCATCGATGATTTTTTGGAAACTTTCGAAAAAAAATAAAAATAGTTAAATTATTGTATTCAATCTGGAAATTGGTTATTGCCAAAATTTATTCATAACTATTCGGATCCTTCCGGTTCGGAGTGATTGAAAAAAAAAGGGGGGCTGGGGGATTGTCCCCAGGGTTTTGATTTTGCTTTTCACGCGCCCTTTTATCCTATGCCAGATCCCCGCGTGATTTTTGCGGGAATCTGGCATAGGCGCGCGCCTTGGGCGCCCTTTCTTCGCGGTTTGGGCGAAGAAAGGGCGCCGCCTTGCCGGTTGTCGGGCTTGACCACCGGCAAGGCGTCTGAAGATCTTTTCGCATAAACCGCGAAAAGATCTTCAGACCAAGGCGCGCGCCTGCGCGTTTTTCCCGCAAAAACCACGCGGAAAAAACGCTTCGGATAAAGGGGCGCGTGAAAAGCAAAAACAAAAAAACAAAAACAAAATCGAAGGCAAAACCCTGGGGGCAATCCCCCAGACCCCTTTTTTTCTTCAATCATCCCGAACCAGGGGGTTCTGAATCGTTACAATGCCGTCATCCACCACCTGCCGGTCACCGAAAACAGTCGATGAGGAGACAGACCCCTAGGCCCATGGAGAAGGAAAGATACCCAACAAGGCGTTGGCTTCCCACAGGAAAGGAAACCTGGGATGTTGAATCGACGTGTGCGAGTGATCGGATCGTGAGGAGTACGGTCAAAAAAAGGTAAACCGCTTCTTACGGCTGTAGAAGTAACCACCGATGGCTCCCAGCCCCAGAAGAATCCAAGGATTGACAGTAGCCAGGCTCAAACCCAAAATCTGGCCGGAGATCAGTTTGGCGGGGAAAGATTTGGATGCGACGATTCCAGAGGATTTGACCAGGGTAATCGCAGCCTTTTGATTGGGCACCATGGGTGACCTCCCGGAGGTTGTAAGGAGAGGGTTTGCAGTGATATTCCGTTCCGATCGCTGGCCTACTCTATAGACAAACGCCGGGTTGGCCAAGTAGAAAAAAACGCCAAAATCGTAACCTTGCGCCTCCACCCCAAAAATCATGCCGATGGTTATAAAAAAACTGGCACCTTTCCAGAACCATCGAAAAATGTTGAACAGCGGAACCCGGTGATGACCATCGACCGAAAAACCTGCCAATGCCCCTCGCTGGGCCATGGCCCTGAAACCGAATCCATTTCCTTTGATGGCGACGATGCCCCGACGAACGCCCCCCCATGCCGAATACTGCCCATGGAAGACTGACCGGTGCCATTATTTGCCGCCAGATCCTCGGGCATTGCCCGCTCCGGCTACCGATTTTTCCATGGCGTCAAAATCAACCCGGTACCGGGAAGCACTCTCTGGAGGTTTGATGAAAATGGCCTGAAACGGGGTCTCCTGACCGGGAGAAAAGCGCTCCACCTTCACCTTCCTGGTATCCCCCTGCAAACCGACCATGGTACGCAGCGAATCCTCGGTACTGTCGTCCAACAGTTTATCGTCCACCACCCGTCCGGGGATCACCGAACTTGCGAGCAATTCCTTGTTGTCCTTGTCTAGAACCGCCACGCGAACCTTGGGGACGTTCTGGGTCATTTTATCGATATTGCTCAATCGTCCCTGCACCACCAAAACCGTACCGAAGGGATGCTTGCGCCACTCCCCTCCCAATTGAGTCAAGCGGAATGGGCTGTTGAGGTCGTACCACTTGAACTCCCACCAGTCGGTCGGAACCAACACCCCCGCTCCCAGGGACAGGCTCAGCAACAACGCCGCACTCCAACCCCATTGGGCCGCCGGCAAGGATAACGCCCATCCTGCCCGTTTTTCCTCTTCCTCCCCCCCTTCCTCCCCCGACGATGGAGAATCGCTTTCAGTCACCATGACCCGATCGGACTCCTTCCGAACTTCTTCATAGGGTTCCTCCTGAAATACAACCTCAGGAACCTTTTCTTCCTGTGATCCGGCCTGAAAAACTTCTTCTTCCAGGGGGTCCTCTTCGAAAGGTTCTTCTTCAACAGGTTCCTCTTCCGATCCTTCCGCCTCCGGAGCCTCCTCTTCCAAGGCTTCTTGCGGAAAAACCTCCTCATTCTGAACCTCTTCCGGGGAACCCTCCTCTTTGAGCGACGCCTCTTCCTGCGTCATCTCCGGAGTTACTCCTTCCTGGACCAGGGCTTCATCCTGAAGAGATTCCATGAGGGCATCGATTTCATCGATCTGAACCTCATCGATGGCGACTTCCTCGCCGTCCGATGGCAATAGCGCTTCGGAGGCTTCATCGGCCACCCCATCGGCTGGCGGCAGCTGGCCGGATGATGACCCGTTGACCCTTTCCGTCAGGCTGGGTGACAAAACCGTTTCGGTATCGTCGTCACCAGAAAAATCATCCTGATCCGCTTCTGAAATAACCTCGTCTTCCCCGGCACCGACATCCGCGTCTTCGGACAGCGACGGTTCGGTTTCCGTCTCCTGCTTTTCCTCCACCTCCGTGGACGGGGGCTTCTGAAAAAAAACCTCCTTGCAATTCGAACACTTGAGCTTCCGTCCAGACGGTAGCAGCATCTCCGCGTCCACATCGAAACGGGTACTGCAATTGGTGCATTGAACGATCACCCTGGTCTTACTCCCTCGATCGAAGCTTGTTAAAAACCCTTCAGCTCCAACATCCTGAACCTGGTCACGACCACCAAAAAAAATACCATGCAACTTCAGGACCACCTATAAACAAAATAAATATTGGCCCTTTTTCTCCCCGCATCGGTATTGTCGAGGCCACTTGTCAAGAGGCTCAGGCTACGTTAATTTATCTCCGGCATAGCCCCTGTGAAAAGGGACAACCGCCATCATCCCTTTCGCTTCCTGCCCACTGTGCATCCATGGTCCGTTTTCTGAATGTCAGCATGCGCTATCCGACCGGTCATGAGGCACTGAAGGATGTCTCCTTCCACCTGCGTCCCGGATCATTCCACTTTCTGACCGGCCCATCGGGTGCCGGTAAAACTTCAATCCTGAAACTGATCTACCGCGCTGAATCGGCCTCCGAAGGGGCGGTGCTGGTCCAGGGACGCAACGTGGAACAAATGACTCCTGCACAACTCCCCTCCCTGCGCCGAAGTATCGGCGTCATCTTTCAGGACTACAAACTGCTTTATGATCGCTCCGTGTTCGATAACGTCGCCCTGGCCATGGAAGTGGCGGGCCACAATCCCGAACGCATCCCCGGCCAAGTGAGCCGAACTCTGGAATCGGTCGGCCTCACGGAACGAATGTATCACAATCCCATCGCCTTGTCCGGCGGCGAACAACAACGAGTCGCCATCGCCCGCGCCACCGTCAACCGTCCACCGCTGGTCATCGCCGATGAACCCACCGGCAACCTCGACCGGGAAATGGGTCGAAAAATCATGACATTATTTCATAACCTCCACCAGCAGGGAATCACCGTCCTCCTGGCGACTCACGATCTGGATCTGGCTGCGGAACTGGCCCACCCACAAATTTCCATGGTCGATGGCATCCTGACCAGCGTCCCGACATCGGCGCAACCATGACCATCCCCCCCCGTTCGTTCCCACGCCAACCTCGGAACCAGCCATGACCTCGGACAATCCCCCCACACAACGCCGGGACTCCAAAATCAGACTGGGCGAAAAATTGGAACGGTTCCTGGCCCACCACAAACTCAACCACTCGGGGAATGTCCGCAAGGGACGCCCGGGTCAACCCAGGTTGATCGACCATTCTTCCTATATCAACAACTTTCACTTCCGATCCATCGCTCGCGCCTGGCGCCGCTTTCGCGGCGGCTCCCTGTCCCATTGGGCCGCGACCATCGTCATCGCCCTCTCCCTCACCATTCACGGCAGTTTCATCCTCTTCCTGACCAACGCCGATACCGCCATCCAAACCTGGAAGGGCGATAACCTGGTCACCGTTTTCCTGAAAAAATCGGCCCCCGTCACCCAATTGACACAAATCCGCAGCCAGTTGGCCGATCAACCACTGATCCAGGGACTGACCATCGTCTCCCCCGATGATGCCATGGTGCGGATGCGCCGCATGCTCGGCTCCGAATCGGCTCTCCTCAACGACCTGGATGACAATCCCCTCCCCTACTCCATCGAATTCCACCACCTGGGCGATTCGCTGGACCAAACCGCCCATCTCGCCCGCGAAATCGGCTCCTGGCCCGGTGTCGAAACCGTCGCCTATGACCACGAATGGGCCAAAAAACTCGCCGCCACATTCCAGTTCATCCGTACCATCGGCCTGGCATTGCTCGGCCTGCTCCTCAGCGCCGTGGCCCTGATCATCGCCAACACCATCAAACTTACCATCATCGCCCGCCGCGATGAAATTGAAATCATGCGCTTCATGGGAGCCACCCACCTGTTCATCAAAGCGCCATTCATCTACGAAGGAATCATCCAAGGCCTGTTGGGAGCCTTGGGGGCCATCGCCCTGGTCCTGGCCCTCTTCGAAGGGACCAGCCACGCCGCTACCGAACTGAGCACCGCCTTCGGCATGCATCTCGAACTCTCCTTCCTCTCGGGGCCGCAATTGCTCCTGATCCTGCTCCTGGGAATCGGCCTCGGATTGGCCGGAGCCCTCATTTCCCTGTCGCGCTTCCTGGAAGTCTGATAAACTTCGCAACCAAAAGCATCGACAGGGGCTCATCGACCTTGCTCCCCGCGGCCACAATCAACCCCCTGGGGAAGGAATGGCGGCGGGCGAAATTCAACGGTTTCCACCGCTCTTTGACCCCCGACCGCACCAGCACTCCCTCGGGGCGTCCGTCTCCCCCCCAGGAGGCCTGCAACTTGCGATGCACCGCCATCACCCCAACTCGGGGCATCCCGGAGAATGGGAAGACGGTGGGATGGAAAAGAATGACCTTGGTGGCTTCACCCCACCCCCCCACCGGGATGGGGCCAACCCCTCCTCGGACCCATCCCATGAATGAACGACAACGATACCTCATCCAAGGAAAATTTCATGGCCACCAACAACGAAATCCCTGACAACCTGCACTACACCCCCGACCACGAATGGGCCCGCCTGGAAAACGATGGCACCCTCACCGTCGGCATCACTGCCTTTGCCGCCAGCCAGTTGGGCGATGTCGTCTTCGTTGAACTCCCACCCCAAGGGACCCGCGTCGCCGCCAAACAACCCTTTGGCGTCGTCGAATCGGTCAAATCGGTCTCCGATCTCTTCGCCCCGGTCTCCGGTCAGGTCACCGCCATCAATGCCTCTCTGCAAGACTCCCCTGAACAAGTCAATGCCGATCCCTATGGCCAAGGATGGATGATCCGCATCCACCCCGATGACCCCCAGGCTGGCAATGCGCTTCTGACTGCTCAAGCCTACGGCGCCCTGCTCAAGGAACACCATTAATCCCCTGGTGGCGGCCCTTTTTTTCCGCTTGCCGCATCAAGTCGCTCCATGAACCATATTTTTGCATCGCCATGGTCGTAACGCCGCTCTCTTTCCGCCAACAGAGCGGTGTTACGCCAAAAATGCCGTCGCTCCGACACATCGGCCAAGCGGCGAACCACCTCCGCACGCATGGCGCCGAACACCTCCACCAACCCCTGCCAACCCGGTTCCAACCAGTGTTCGATGCGCTCCTTGAGCAGGCGCGACAACGCCGGCGATGCGCCCTGGGTCCCCACCGCCACCGTCAACGCCCCGCGTCGCACCACCGCTGGTACCAGAAAGCCGGAAACCTCGGGATCATCGGCGGAATTGCACCAGATTCCCCGTTCCCGACAATACGCCGCGATCTGCCGGTTGCGTTGCGCCGCTCCCGTGGCCGCAAAAACCAATGCAGGCCTCACCTCCCGGTCCAACTCCCGCTCGTCGAACTCCCCGGCGCAGACCTGCAATCGCCCCTCAGCCTGCCACTGACAGATATCCGCATGAAATTCGGGCGCCATGACCATCACCTGGGCCCCGGTTTCCAGCAACCCCCGTATCTTGCGCGTCGCCACCACCCCACCACCGGCCACCCAGACCAATCGCCCGGTCAAATTCAATTCCGCCATATAATAATGCATGATACCCCGTCTCCCCTGGAGCCCATGGACCCATGACTACCACCCACGACAAAATCATCATCCGCGGCGCCCGCGAACACAACCTGAAAAATGTCGATCTGGAACTTCCCAGAAATGCACTGACGGTGATCACCGGAGTCTCGGGCTCGGGCAAATCCTCCCTGGCGTTCGATACCCTCGCCGCCGAAGGGCAACGCCGCTACGTCGAATCCCTGTCCGCCTATGCCCGACAATTCCTTTCGCTCCAGGGCAAACCCGACGTCGATGCCATCGACGGCCTGTCCCCATCCATCTCCATCGAACAAAAAAGCACCAGCAAAAACCCCCGTTCCACCGTTGGAACGGTGACCGAAATCCACGATTATCTGCGGTTGCTTTTCGCCCGCGTTGGCAAACCCCACTGCCATGCCTGCGGCAAGGCTATCGATAGCCAAACCGTCAGCCAAATGGTCGATACCCTCATGACCCTGCCGGAAAACTCGCGAATCCTGGTGATGGCTCCCATCGCCATGGGCCGCAAGGGTGAGTTCAAAAAGGAAATGGCGGCTCTGGTCCGTCATGGCTTCACCCGAGTCGTCATCGACGGTCAAACCATGGATGTGGAAGAGGCCACGGATCTCAACAAAAAAGTCAAACACACCATTGCCGCCCTGGTGGACCGCATCGTCATCAAACCCGGCATCGAACATCGCCTCGCCGATTCTCTCGAAACCACTCTGGCCTTGCCTCAAACCCTGGCACTCAAATCGGTCCCCGGGGGGATCGCCCACATTCAAATCCTCAGCGACCCGCCCACCGACATGCTGTTCTCCGAACGCCATGCCTGTCCCGACTGTGGCATCTCCTACCCCGAAATCGAACCCCGTCTATTTTCCTTCAACAACCCGTTTGGTGCCTGTCCCCATTGTACCGGTCTCGGAACCCGGGAGTTCTTCGACCCCGACCTGGTGGTGCCCAATCCCAAGCTGGCCATCGATCAGGGGGCCATCGCTCCATGGTCCAAACCCACCGCCCACATGGCCCGACAAAGCCTCCTGGCCGTCGCCACCCACTTCGATATCGATATCCACACCCCATGGGAACAATTATCCCCTGAACACCAGGCCATCATCCTCGACGGCGTCGAAAACGATCCGATCCGTTTTCGCTTTCGCGGTCCGCGGGGCAGCTTTTCCACCACCAAACCCTGGGAAGGGGTATTGAAGAACCTCGAACGGCGCTATCTGGAAACCGAATCGGACGACATGCGCGAAGAGCTTGCTGCCTATCGTAACGCCTCTCCGTGTCCCGGATGCCATGGCAAACGACTTCGTGTCGAAGCCCTTTCGGTACGAACCGGCGGTCACAATATCGCCGAATTGTCGGCCCTGCCATTGGACCACGCCTTGAACCTCCTGACCTCTCTCCCCCTGACCCAGCGGGAGGCCACCATTGCCCACCGCATACTCAAGGAAATTACCGAACGTCTGCACTTCCTCATCGCCGTCGGCCTGGACTACCTGACCCTGGATCGGGCGGCCGCCACCCTTTCGGGCGGCGAAAGTCAACGGATCCGCCTAGCCAATCAGATCGGCTCCGGATTGACCGGGGTGCTCTACATCCTGGATGAACCCAGTATCGGTCTGCATCAACGCGATAATCAACGATTGCTCAATACCTTACTCCGCCTGCGCGATCTGGGGAATACCGTCGTGGTCGTGGAACACGATGAAGAGGCCATTCGCGCCGCCGACCATGTCATCGACATGGGACCTGGCGCTGGCGAGCACGGCGGATCGGTAGTGGCGCAGGGATCTCCGGCGGCCATTCTGGCCAATGGCAACTCCCTGACCGGTCGTTACCTCTCGGGGAACCTCACCATTCCCCTCCCCCCCTCCCGCCGCCCGGTCGATCCAAAACGGATGCTGGCCCTCAACCTGGTCCACACCCACAACCTTCAAGGCATTTCCGCCCAGATCCCCGTGGCTTTGTTCACCTGTGTCACCGGCGTCTCCGGTTCAGGCAAGTCGAGTTTGATTCTGGATACCCTCTACCCGGCCTTGCAACAAAAACTGCACGGCACCCAGCTCACCGGGGGCGAATTTGCCTCCATCGATGGACTGGAATTTTTCGACAAAGTGATCCACATCGACCAATCCCCCATCGGACGAACCCCCCGTTCCAATCCCGCCACCTATGTTGGTTTGTTCACCCCCATCCGCGAGCTGTTTGCCCAGGTCCCCGAGGCCCGCGCCCGCGGCTACAAATCGGGACGCTTCAGTTTCAACGTCAAGGGGGGACGCTGTGAAGCCTGTACCGGTGAAGGATTGGTGAAAATCGCCATGCATTTCCTCCCCGATATCTTCGTCGAGTGTGACGTCTGCCAAGGCAGCCGTTACAATCGGGAAACCCTAGAAGTCCTCTTCAAAGGCCATTCCATCACCGGTGTCCTCAACATGACGGTCGAAGAAGCGGTTGCTTTTTTCAAAGCGGTCCCCTCGGTTCAACAAAAACTGATCACCCTCATGGACGTCGGTTTGTCCTACATCCGCCTGGGGCAGGCGGCAACCACGCTGTCGGGCGGCGAGGCCCAAAGAGTCAAAATCGCCAAGGAACTGGCCAAACGGGCCACCGGGAAAACCCTATACATCCTCGATGAACCCACCACCGGCCTGCATTTTGACGACATTCGCAAACTTTTGGAAGTCCTGGATCGCCTGGTGGTGGCGGGAAACACTGTCGTCGTCATCGAGCACAACCTCGATGTCATCAAAACCGCCGACTGGATCATCGACCTGGGGCCGGAAGGGGGCAGCCGTGGCGGACGGATCGTCATGTCGGGGACCCCTGAGCAGTGTGCCAAAGATCCCGATTCCTGGACCGGTCGTTTCCTCAAACCGGTCCTGGCCGGCCACCAAACTCCCCTCGACTAAGGCCGTCATCAAAGGTGGCATGGTTCGCCTATCCTTTATCCAGCGCGTTGGGGAAAAAATGACCCGCATCCCTCCCACCGCTACTGACAAGATCCACACCTCCAACCCAATGGAAACCAAAGGGGAGAACGAATCAGGATGCCCCTTGTCTCACCGCCTGCAGAAAATAGACGTTATGTTCACAATGCCATCTTGATTGACATGCCCCTTCAAGAGGGTTGAATAGTCTTTCTTGGGCATCAATAATGTGGCTGCAAATTCATGAGCCTCAAACTCCCGGTCACCGGTACCAAAACGCGCCATGGAGGATGCTGTGTTTTCATCCAACCCATGCCATTCGGTCCAAATTTCATATGTAAAAGAAGATGTCCCCATTCATGGGCCAAGGAGAAACGTTTCCGCACTTCGGGATCGCCTCTCTCAAGTCGATCCGGAAAGATTGTCCTTGCTTATGAATAACGGCCTCATCTTCCAAGGGAGCGGCGGGCAAGCGATTGATGGTGCCACCAAGTTGAGCAATGATTGCTTCAACATCGACCACCCCACCCTCCGTACAAGAGGAGAATTGATGCAAAATTTCTTCGGCTTTTTGATTGATCTCCTGCCGTCTTTGCGGTGTCATGGTCGTCGCCAGGAGGTATGAAGGGGGATTCGCATCCAACCCGTTCCTCACCCCCCTCCCTACAACCTTTTATCCAAAGGTTGGAACAATCAACAAACATCACTATCGAATTCATTGGCGACCCGGGAAGTATCCCATCAGGGGTTGAGGTACGGAGCTGGTGAGGGGTGGGAAGGTTTCACGAATGTGGACGGGTTGGGGGTGATTTCAAGAAATCTTCTCCGCAAGCCCCATCCGGGACCCATCGGCCATCAGATGGGCGCGGGTAGACCGCTGGTGGGATAACGGTCAAAACGTGTTGTCAAGCCGATTTCCCCAAATGGGCTTGGCGCACCTCCGGATTGGCCAACAATTCCTGACCTTTGCCCTCCAGACGAATGCGGCCGGAACCCAGGACATAACCACGATCAGCCATTCGCAAACTTTTGGAGGTCCTGGATCGCCTGGTGGTGGCGGGAAACACTGCCGTCGTCATCGAACACAACCTCAATGTCGTCAAAACCGCCGACTGGATCACCGACCTGGGGCTGGAAGGGGGGTGTCGAGGGGGACGGATCGTGATGGTGGGCACTCCCGAACAGGGTGCCGAAGATCCCGATTCCTGGACTGGTCGTCTCCTCAAACCGATCCTGGCCGGCAACCGACCCGTCCCGGGCTGAGGCCACCGGACCCGATCCGATCAATGATTGCGCATGGGGGCTGGGAATGGGGGCCCCCC
The DNA here is from genome assembly GCA_015232645.1 of Magnetococcales bacterium. Lineage (GTDB taxonomy): Bacteria > Pseudomonadota > Magnetococcia > Magnetococcales > UBA8363 > UBA8363. The sequence continues at coordinate 32,563 of JADFZF010000013.1, forward strand.
CTCCCCGTCCCTCCCATCCCATGAACAGATTCGACGCACGGAAATTTATTTTTCCGCGATAAACTGAGATTGCAACCAGGCCAGAATGCTTTCTGCCGATTCCTGCCAACGGGGCTCCAACATCATGGCGTGCGGAGTATTTTTCAAAACAACGGGATCGACCCCATAATAAAGCGCCGTCCAACGAACATCTGTTTCGGGAACGAACATATCGGCATCCGCCCCCATCACCATGACTTTGTAGGCACTCTTTTTTCCCGGCAAGGGGGCCAAGGGGGGCCACCCCATGAGTTCAAAACTGGCTGCGATGGGGGCTTCGCCGACGCGGGTGAGAAAATCCATGAATTCATGGCTGGGAAGTTGTTCGGAAAATACCATCTTGCGTACCACCGACGGATCCATGGTGGCCACACCCCAGGTCATCATAACCGCCAGTTTGCCCCAAAGGAATGGATTCATGATCATGGTGCGCCAGGACGCCAGCCCCAAACCGTAAGGTGGAACCGAGGCCATCAAGACCATTCCCGCCCCTTTCTCACCCGTTTGAAAATATTTTTGCACCACCCCTCCGCCAAAAGAATGGCCAACCAGCACCGTAGGTTCGCCGATGGCTGCACATGCCTGGCGCACATCGTCGACGTATTCTGCCAACGAATTGAAGCGTACCGGTTTGTTTGACGGGCTTTTGCCGTGACCGCGAAGACTGACGGCATGGCACCGATACCCATGCTGCGCAAAAAAAGGCAGATAATGCCGCTCCCAAACCCATGCCCCGACGCATATTCCATGAACAAACAGCAGGTTGACCGGCTTTTTTTCACCTGCCGGTTCGTGGGTGATCAACTCAAGATTCATGATAGTGGCTCCGGGGTATTTGATGCTGCACCGAAAAAAAGTTTCGCCATCCATAACCAAGTACAGGCCAAAAAGCAACATTTTCTATGGAAAATGGCAGGAAAGGTTGCGACGCGGAAGGTTCATGCCCAGCACTCCCCCCTTGCTTGGTCGGAAAAAAACAATCAAT
>JADFZF010000140.1 GCA_015232645.1 Magnetococcales bacterium
CTCCCCACACTGCCATAACTACCCATCGTGACCATCCTGGCATACAATAGTCACCCGAGTGGTGACGAGGCGCGAAAATCCCATACCTCATGCCCCGTTCCGGCCCCGAAGAACAACGCAATCACACACGACAGGACATTGGCGATGGCAAGCGTTCAAACAACCCCCTTTCAGGATCAACGCCCCGGAACCTCCGGTTTGCGTAAAAAAGTGCGTCGATTCCAAGAAAAAAATTATCTGGAAAATTTCGTTCAATCCATTTTCGACAGTCTGGAACAGTTTCAAGGAAAAACACTGGTTCTCGGCGGTGACGGACGCTACTACAACCGCGAGGCGGTGACCATCATCCTCAGAATGGCCGCCGCCGCCGGCTTCGGTCGAGTGCTTGTCGGACAAGGGGGCATCCTCTCCACACCCGCCGTCTCCTGCGTCATTCGCAAATACCAGGCGTTCGGCGGCATCGTCCTCTCCGCCAGCCATAACCCCGGCGGCCCCGAAGGCGATTTCGGCATCAAATACAACGTCGGCAACGGCGGCCCCGCCCCGGAAAAAGTGACCGAAGCCATCTTCGCCAAAAGCAAAACCATCAGCGTCTATCACATCCACGAAGGCCCCATATCCGTCAATCTCGATATCCCCGGCCAATATGCCATCGGCTCCATGACGGTGGAGGTGATCGACTCGGTACGCGATTATGCCGAATTGATGGAACAACTGTTCGACTTCCATCAAATACGCCGTCTGTTGACCCGCCCCGGCTTCTCCATGCGTTTTGACGCCATGCACGCCGTCACCGGACCCTATGCCACGGAGATCCTGGAACACCGCCTCGGCGCCCCCAAAGGGACGGTGCTCAATGGCAAGGTCCTGCCCGATTTCGGCGACGGACATCCCGATCCCAATCTGACCTACGCCGCCGATCTGGTCAAAATACTCTGGCAACCCGATGGTCCACAGTTCGGCGCCGCCTCCGATGGCGATGGCGATCGCAATATGATCCTCGGCAACCAGTTTTTCGTCACCCCCAGCGATTCTCTGGCAGTGATGGCCGCCAATGCCACCCTGGTCCCCGGTTATAAAAAAGGACTGGCCGGCGTCGCCCGCTCCATGCCCACCAGTCAGGCCGTCGATCGGGTGGCGCAAAAACTCGGCTTCCCCTGCTTCGAAACCCCCACCGGATGGAAATTCTTCGGCAACCTCCTGGATGCCGGCCAGGCTACCCTGTGCGGCGAGGAAAGCTTCGGTACCGGCTCCGACCACGTTCGGGAAAAAGATGGACTGTGGGCGGTCCTGTTCTGGCTCAACATCCTGGCCGAACGCAATGAATCCGTCGGCAGCATCGTCCGCGCCCACTGGAAGGAATTCGGTCGCAATGTCTACTCCCGTCACGATTACGAAGATGTGGAATCGGCCCGCGCCGACGAACTCATCCTGGGAGTGAACCAACAAATGCCCTCCCTGCCCGGAAAAACCTTCGGGCGCTACACCGTCTCCTTCGCCGATAATTTCCAATACACCGATCCCATCGATGCCAGCGTCAGCACCAACCAGGGAATTCGAATCGGCTTCTCCGACGGCTCACGCATCGTCTTCCGTCTTTCCGGAACCGGTACCGTCGGCGCCACCCTGCGCATCTACCTGGAAAGCTTCGAGGCGGATCCCGCCAAGCAGGGGCAGGATGCCCAAGTGGCCCTGGCAGAACTGATCCAGATCGCCGATCGGATCGCCGGTGTCAAAAAATACACCGGACGCGATGCCCCAACCGTCATTACATGATCGTCGGCCATGAATCGGCCTTGCCTCGATTTCGCGCCAGGAAGGGGACGGAAATCCCCTTCCTGGCACAACTCTCAGGACTAACCTCCTGATCGCACCCACAAGGAGGAGATGGACCGTGGTTCCGGTCAACCGAAGACAAGCTGTCCAATGGTCGTTATCGGCAGCCCTGACTCTGGCCATGCCCTGGCGAGCCGTCCTGGCCGCCACCGATGATCCTCGAACAGATTATCTTGGAAAAATTAACCATTTCAATCAAACCTTCCCCAACGACGTCTTTCTCCCGGCAACGCAAAAACAACTCCTGAAGGAGACCGCCGCCCGACTGCAGCGGCTGGAAATGTGCGTGGGCCCCGCCAACTTTCATCTGCTGTCGTTCGATGAGGCGCTTAAATCAGCACGGGAATTCGTCAATATCGGTCACTTCACCCCGGCGGAACTCGAATTTCTCGAGTCTCTCTTCCACACCTCGGCCACCGAATACGGATTCCAGGGCGATAAACCCATCACCCGTTTGACCGATGTCGTCGCCCGCCGTCGCGTCGTCAAAATCCCCGAGACCGGCAATTATCTCTTCAAGGGGCAGGCCGAAACCGTCTACCACCGCTTGCGCCAAGCCGTCGGCCCCGAATTGCTGTTGACCTCTGGAATTCGCAGCATCGTCAAACAATATTCCCTGTTTCTCCATAAGGTGCTCGCCACCGATGGCAATCTTTCCATGGCCTCCCGTTCCCTGGCCCCTCCAGGATATTCCTTCCATGGCATCGGCGATTTCGATGTCGGTCAAGCAGGATACGGTCGGCTCAATTTCACCAGTCAATTCGTCAAAAGTCCCGTCTTCGCCCGCCTGAAAAAACTCGGTTACCTGCAATGGCGCTATACCCCAGACAACCCCTACGGGGTGCGCTTCGAACCCTGGCACATCCAGGTGGGAGTGGCCAATTCGGGTCCCCCCCATTGGCCCCGCGTCTAGTCCCCCCTGCCAACTGTGCCAATCACCTACGCAGCCTTGGGCGTAGCGAATCTTCCGCCTGGCTTGGCCCCATGACGGAAAAATAATTGGAAAAGTTGACGTCCATCGTATCGATATGTTCGAACAACCATCCGTAGGAGAAAAAATACAAATCAACAATGTACTGAATCCCAATCTCCTTCATCTCCCTCCTGATCTGGTCAAATCGATTCTTGAAGCCCACATGAGCCGTTCGGTGAACACTCAACGACGGAAACCGAATCTCGTAAAGAAATCGTTCCTCTTCCTGAAAGTGCCGCACAATAAAGGCCTCAAGCTCATCAAGCAGCCTCTCCACCTGTCGCATTTCCTGCAGGCTGGGCCGATGGGATTTTAAATTTTCTATGATAGCATATAGATGAATAATATATTCAACCAGTTTCTCATGCTGCCTGTGCAACGTGGGGACGCTTATTTTCGTCAATTTTTGCCAAATCCCCACGCGGAAACGCTCTACGGAAGAATCTTCAAGCAACGGTTGATCATAATAGACACGATTCATACGCATGACGATCGACTCCACAAGTTGGACGGCATCCCGTTGGAGATGGGCTAATGGCGCCGACAGTAAGGTCCTCCCTTGGAAAAACTACCCTCGACTCGCCAAAGCTGTCATGAAATTCGTCTCCAGAGAGAAATGGTAAATTATCGTTCATAAATCTACCGTAGCAAACTTCTGCACCCGACTCAAATGAATAATCGTTCACTTATATAAAGTATTCCCCCTGCGGATCCTCTCGGAACGGAATGGTTGAAAAAGAAAGAGGCCTGGGAGGATTGCCCCCAGACCCCTTTCTTTTCTTAAACATCCATGCCACCCCTCTCCTCAACCGGCCGCCGCGCATGCACGATCGGACTCATTTGGCCCCATGATTATAGCGCTGTTCCAGCCGATCCATGAATTCGATGGTATCGTCCATGAATTTACCCCGCAACAACACCGGTCCGATGACGGGGGGAATCCAGAAATCGGGTTCCAATTCCGAGGAGTAGAGTATGCGCGTTCCCCCCGGGACCGGTTGCAGTTTCCAACGTACCCACCCTGAACGAAAGCTGTTCCTGGCTGGAACGATCATAAAAACAATCTCCTCGTCTTTGAGGATCAGGTTTTCGATCAAGGTTCGTTCCAGACAAAACAACAGGATGCACGAACGCAGATCGACACGGAAGATGGTTTTTTTGCTGTTGACGCGCGTCAACGAACGGCTATCGAGGATGTCGGAACTGAGCCGGGACAGATGATCGAGATCGGTCAGGCCGGCCTGAATACGGTCCGGAGGCAAGGCGACCATGACCTCGGCGTTGATGCGGTAGACGCCATGTTCATGATTGACATCCAGACGCACAACATCATTGGCCGAGGCGGAGAATGGCAACAGCACAAGCCATTCAAACACCATCCAGGCCATAATCAGGCGTCGGGTGCGTATTCCATGGAATGATTGAAACCTGTTCATGATACCATCGATCCGAGATCCGTCTGGTGGCACTAGGTCGGTTGGGCCGGTATCGATCACCCCAGGCGATAGTCATTTTGCCCAATAGCCCAGTCACATTGAACCTTCCGGGTCCAACTTAGGCACCCCAACCACCCGGGGAGGCGAAAGCATGGAACCGACGAGCGGGTCAACACGACAGCCCCGGAGCCCAACCACCCGATGATATTCCGGCTCCGAATCGACCGATCTTAACCAATACCTGCGTAATCCGCCATGAGAATAGGCCCTGTGGCCCATTTTCACATGGACGGTGGTTTAAAACCTCCACGCCTCCCTTGAGGTGGCATCGGACGGCCAGGAATCATTGGCCAGAATCACCCAACGGCGCATCGACGAGATCCATCCCCTGTTCGAGTAGCAACCTTGCCGCGACGAATTCGAGTTTTTCCATGTGGTTGGACAAGACGGTGCCACGTTCAGCCCCCAGGTATTCCGCCAAAGCCGGTGCCATCCGCTCGTAAAAATCCAACGCCTCCAGGTTGTTGTCGGCCAGCAGGGCGATCAGACGCTGTACCTTGTCCTCCTCAATCGGCTCCCAGGGGACGGTCACCGACGGTTCCAGGGGGGCGATGGTCGCCATGGTCGCCGAAAAATCGATCAGATTTTGTTCCAACTCGTTCACCAGAGGGATGATGTGCTCCGATGGACCATTGAGAATGGCCGCTTCGGCCCGGGCAGCGATGGCCGCCATCGACATCAACCCCAGACTTCCCGCCCCGCCCCGAAGCTTGTGGATGCAGGCGGCGGCAGCAGCCGTCTTCCCCTGGGCGAGAAAATGCCGCAATTCGCCAAGATTGAACCCGGCATCATCCGCCATGCGCCGCAATAATCGCATCAGGGTGGCGATATCACCGCCAACACGCTTCAGGGCCTGTTGTTGATCGAATCCAGGCATCTCCGGCAGGGACAATGGGGTCCTCCCATCCCGATCCTCCAGGCTCCGACTCCTGAATCCCACGGGTCGCGGAGCGGTATACCGTTGAATGGTCTGCCATAGAGCCGTCACATCGATGGGTTTGGGAATGAAATCGTTCATGCCGGCAGCCAGACATCGTTCACGTTCGTTCTGAAAAACCCCGGCGCTCAAGGCGATGATCGGCAGATCGGCCCGGTTCAACTCCTGGCGAATCCTTCTCGTGGCCTCAAAACCATCCATCACCGGCATCTGCACATCCATCAACACCACATCGACGTCCCCCTGTTGCAACCACGTCAAGGATTGAGCCCCATCCTGGACCACCGTCACCGCTGCCCCTCCACTTTCCAGGAGTTTGCGCGCCACTTCCTGGTTGATGAAATTATCTTCCACCACCAAGACCCGAATGCCGGCCAGTGGACGTTCGTCGTTACCACCGCTGGCGGTCACTTTCGCATTCCCGCCCAGGCTTTCGACGTCGATATGGGCCATGGCCTCGTAAAGTGCCGAGGGGGTCAACGGCTTGGTCAGGATGGCGGCTATCAGATCGGAGATTTGAACCGTCTGCAACAATTCGCGCTCAAAACCGGTAACCATGATCATGGTCGGCACCCGGTGCCCCGGCCACTCCTTCTGGAGGCGGCGGATGGTCTCCAACCCATCCATGCCAGGCATCTGCCAGTCGATCAGCAGGACGTCGTAACCGGCATGATCCGCCAAATGTTCCAGGGCCTCCTGACCCGAGGCGACCATCTGTCCCATCCATCCCAAAGACCGAACCGTCGCCAACAACGCCTCACGCGCCACCGCATTGTCATCAACGATCAATACCGAAAGGTTGGATAATCGTTTTTCCGGTAACTCGGGAACCGGCGCTTCCCCTTCGATCAAGGGAATGGTGAACCAGAACTCGCTCCCCTGGCCCAGAACACTGTGAACGCCAATGGTACCCCCCATCAGCTTGACCAACCGCTTGCATATGGCCAATCCCAATCCAGTGCCACCAAAACGACGGGTGGTGGAATGATCGGCCTGAGAAAATGGCCGAAACAACGGCTCCATCTGCTCGGGGCTCATTCCAATGCCGGTATCCAGCACCGAAAAACGGACACTGGGTGAATCACCTGCCGCCTGGCGGGCATGCAGCGAAACGGTTCCCGACTCGGTAAATTTGATGGCATTCCCCGTCAGGTTGACCAGGACCTGCCGTAGCCGGGATGGATCACCCTTGAGCCACAATGGCAGCGACGGATCAAGGCTGAGGACCGTTTCGATATTCTTGGCGGCCGCGCTCACCGACATGATGGTGGCCAACTCGTCAAACACCGTCGCCAGATTGTAGTCGATATCCTCCATGGCCAGCCGCCCCGCCTCTATCCTGGAGAAGTCAAGAATATCGTTGATGATATTCAATAACGACTGCCCGGATGAGGTCAACTTGGCCATATACCCATGTTGTTCCACCGTCAACTCCGTCTGGCCGAGCAGATGCGCCAACCCCAGAATGGCATTCATCGGCGTCCGGATCTCATGGCTCATGGTGGCAAGAAAATCACTCTTGGCGCGATTGGCCGCATCGGCCGCACGTCGTGCCTCCTCTTGCTTCCGCATGATCTCTCTGCGTTCGCTGATGTCCTCCTTGATGGCGATAAAATGGGTCACAACCCCCTGATCGTTTTGCACCGGATTGATGCTGGCGTGTTCCCAATACAACGAACCATCCTTGCGTTTATTGCAAAACTCCCCATGCCACT
>JADFZF010000141.1 GCA_015232645.1 Magnetococcales bacterium
GCCCCCTTTTTTCTTTCAATATTTTCATATATCAATAAATAATTAACCATCCATTCCAATTAATGAATGTGACAAAGCAGAATTAATGATCGTGTATTTGGTGGATTTTCCCGGCGATGGCCGACCGATAACCCTGGCCATGACCCACCAGGTTGACTTCAGGTGGAACGTGGCACAGACCCCTTCACCTTGTATCATTGTGACCCGAGATGCAATCAGGGAACTGGTCTGAAATTTGCGTAGGTGTGCAAGTTGAAGGGTTGTTTCCAGCTGGGGTTTGAGATAAGGGTCAGTCATGGTGAACGGTTTCAGCGTCCTGGCGATCATTCCTGCCCGCGGGGGATCGAAGGGGGTGCCACTAAAGAATATTCGTCATTTTCGTGGTAAGCCACTGTTGGCTTGGACCATTGAATCGGCCCGGAATTGTCAGGAGATCGACCGGTTGATTCTGTCCAGCGATCATCCGGAGATCATGGATGTGGCCAGGCACTATGGATGCGAGGTCCCGTTTGTGAGGCCAGGAGCAATGGCCACCGATCAGGCGACCTCAGTCGAGGTGGCGTTGCATGCGTTGAGGACGTTGCCGGTCCGGTATGATTATTTTCTTTGGTTGCAACCGACGTCACCCTTCCGACGTGTCGAGGATATGCGAACCGCATTGACCCTGTTGATCGAGGGTCGGAACACCAGTTGCGTTTCGGTATGCCGTAGCCACAAACCGCCTGAATGGATGTATCGTCTCCATGCCGACCACACCATGAGGCCGATCTTGGCCGCTGCGGAAGCGGCGACCAACCGACAGCAGATTCCTCCGGCCTATGTGATCAACGGCGCGGTCTATGGTTGCGCGGTTCCGTGGTTTATGGAAGTGAGGAAGTTTGTGGACGACGCCACCAAGGCGTTCATCATGGATGAGAGGTATTCCATCGATATTGATACGGAGTTGGATTTCAAACTGGGCGAACTGCTGCCGGAGGGATAGGGCGGTCCGGATGTAGCCCGCATTATTTTCCTTGCAACGCAATGGAATAAGGGTAGATGAACATATTGTTGACAGGAAGTTCTGGATTCATCGGAAGCCATGTGGCGCAACGACTCATCCAGGGGCAACATCGAGTCTGGGGGATCGACAGGAACCCCCCTCTCCCGGAAACGGATGCCATGGCCGGATACCTTCATGTTCAGGTCGATCTGGGTGATGTCGATGCGTTGCGTCGGGTTTTGGTGCCCCTGCCGCCGATGGACCTGGGGATCCATAGCGCTGCCAAACAGCCCTCGCGTCTGCCGATGGAGTTGGTCGATTTCATTCACGATAACGTGGCCGGTACCGCCAATCTGCTGACTGTCGCCCATGAGCAGGGGATCAATACGTGGATCATGCTTTCCAGTTCCACCGTCTATGGTCAACAGGCCTTGGTTCCGGTCCGGGAAGACGATGCGACAAATCCTCTATATCCTTATGGTTTATCCAAATTACAGGCGGAACAATCCTTCATGTTTTTTTCGCAGCAGCATGGGTTTCACGTCTGCATTCTCCGTCTTGATCGCACTTTCGGAATCGGTCAACGGTTGCCCGGGTTCATTCAGTATCTGGTCCAGACTTTGGAGTGTAACGAGGATGTGGAGTTGTTTTGTGATGGTAAACTGGTTTACGATCCGGTGTACATTGATGATGCGGTTGCGGCGGTGGAGCTGGCCATCGGGCATGTTCAGGGCAGTTCGGCCGATATTTTCAACATCGGGGGTGGTGCTCCCATCGCCAACTTGGAATTGGCGCAAATGATCAAGGAAAAGCTCAAATCCAGAAGCAGGATCATTGTCAACGATGTGAGTAAGTTATTGATCGGCTACAGCGCCTGTATGGATATTTCCAAGGCGCGTGAGATTCTTGGTTATGCCCCTCGTCCCCTTTCGGACAATCTGGATGTCATGTTGCGACCCTGACAATGGCGGACTACCATGATTCGTCAACTGGCCATCATTACCGGTTCCCGGGCGGAGTATGGCCTGTTGCGACCGCTCATGGCCCTGGTCCGGGATCACCCGGCGACCCGGTTGCAACTGATCGTTACCGGAACTCATCTGGAAGCCCGTTTTGGTCATACCGTTGATGCCATCGTCGACGACGGCTATGCCATCGACGCCGCCGTTCCTATGCCGGTGCCCGAGGATACCCCGCTTGGTATTGCGCGGGCGATGGGTCAGGGGCTGCCCGGTCTCGTCGAGACGTTCATGCGGCTGCGGCCCGATTTGTTGATTATGCTCGGGGATCGTTACGAAATGTTGTGTGCCGCTCAGGCGGCCATGCTGTCCAACCTCCCGCTGGCGCACATCCACGGAGGTGAGGCGAGTCTTGGGACCATGGACGAGTCGATCCGCCATGCCATCACCAAATTGGCCCATCTGCATTTTACCGCTGCGGAGCCGTACCGCAACCGGGTGATCCAGATGGGGGAGTCTCCTTCCCGGGTATGGAACGTCGGTGCCATCGGGCTGGATGCCATTCGCGGTCTGACGCTCATGTCGCGGGGCGAACTGGAGCAATCCTTGGGTTGGGAACTGGGAGAGCGTTTTTTTCTCATCACTTACCATCCGGTCACCTTCGATCGGCCCCATGCGGGCCAGGCGGTCGCGGCGCTGCTGGGGGCGTTGGAACGGTTTGGCGATTATCGGTTGTTGTTCACCGGGGTCAACGCCGACCCTGGGCATGAGGCTCTGGAGCGGCCCATCCGTCACTATTGTCATGATCATCCGCACCGTGCCTTCCATGTGGCGTCTCTGGGCCAAATCCGCTATCTCAGCGCCATGAAACATTGCGCCGCCGTGGTGGGCAATTCTTCCAGCGGCATCATCGAAGCCCCTGCCATGGACAAACCTACCATCAACATCGGTCGGCGACAGATGGGGCGGTTACGGGCCGCCAGCGTTATCGACTGTGCCGATGACATCGAGGCCATCAGCCAAGCTCTGGCCCAAGCAATTTCCCCCGGGTTTCAGGCCGCCGTCCGCCAGACGACCCATCCCTTTGGCGATGGTCAGGCCGCGGAACGTATTTTTTCCGTGGTCCGATCCCACCCCCTGGAGGATTTGTTGATAAAAAGATTTTATGATCTTCCGGTCCCTACCCCTTACGCATGAGCCCGATTCATGGAAAAGATTTTTATAATAGCCGAGGCGGGGGTCAATCATAATGGTGATATTCACCGCGCTTTGGACATGGTGGACGTGGCAGCGGAGGTTGGTGCGGATGCGATCAAGTTCCAAACCTTTACCGCCGCCACCCTGGTCACGGCCCAGGCCCCCAAGGCGGGGTATCAGCAGCAGGCGACCGGGTCGGGGACGCAGTTGTCCATGCTTGAGGCGCTGGAGTTGAGCGCGGACGAGCATTTTATACTGCAGCGACGCTGTGGCGACCGGAAGATTGAGTTTCTATCCAGCCCGTTCGATGTGGCGAGTTTGCGTTTTCTGGTGGATCACCGGTTGGTGCAACGGATCAAGATCCCCTCAGGGGAGTTGACCAATGGCCCGCTGTTGTGGGAGGCAGCCAGGACCGATAAGTCGTTGATCGTCTCCACCGGCATGGCGCATGATAAGGAAATCCACATGGCTTTGCGCCTGATCGGCCTGGCGCAGGCTGGCGCGGAGCCATCGGCGCTGTATGCGGTTGTTCCGCCGGCCTATGATGAAAAACAGTTGCGTTCGCGGGTGATTTTGCTGCACTGCACGACGGCCTATCCCACCCCGATGAATCAAGTCAATCTGCGGGCGATGCGCGGTCTGAAACAACGATTTTCCCTGCCGGTGGGGTATTCGGATCATACCGAAGGGATCACCGTCCCCTTGGCGGCGGCGGCCATGGGGGCCAGAGTGATCGAAAAGCATTTCACTCTGGACCGCACCCTGGAAGGACCGGACCATCGCGCTTCCCTGGAACCGAGGGAATTGGAAGCCATGATTCGGGAAATCAGGCAGATCGAACTGGCCATGGGAGATGGTGTCAAGCGGGCACAGGTGACCGAGTTGGACAATGCCCGGGTGGCGCGCAAAAGCCTGCACGCCGCCATTCCAGTCGCCGCCGGAGAGTTGTTCACCGTGGATAATTTGGCCATCAAGCGTCCCGGTACCGGCCGTTCGCCCATGGACTATTGGCGCCTTCTGGGTACACCCGCCGAGCGTGGTTACCGTGCCGACGAAGCCCTCGACTGATTGCGGGGACCGTTGACTTCCCTGCCGTCGCATCATGGGGGGAGGAAAGAGATGGACTGAGATCGTCATGGCGATGGGCGCCATAGCCCAAAAATTATAATTCAGGTTTCACTTTCTGTCCCCCCCTTCACACGAAGCATTTTTTGCGCTACGCTGGTAAGTAAATAAATCGACATTCAGTGTGATGGGGGGCAATCGATCCAACCCTTGGGGCCTAGGCCCAGAAGACTCAGGCTCCCCGATGAATGGCAACAGGCGCTGGAACAGTCCCCCGCGGCAGCGGATCGTAGCGCACCGGAATGAAACTCGGGGGTTGATCCGCTACGAATCAACCTGCGTGCAGGAGCCGTCATGACCGAGTCCGTCACCAAGGAGCGAGTGGTCCTGTTTGAAGAGTTTCGGCAGGCCTTGGAAGCCTGCGACCGGGGAAAGGCCGAAAAGGTGTTCCTCCAGACTCTCGACCTGGGCTCCCCCCTGGAAATGGTGGAATCCCTGATCGTGCCGACCTTGGAACGCATCGGCGGAGATTGGGAAACGGGACGTATTGCACTTTCCCAGGTCTATATGAGCGGTCGGCTGTGCGAGGATTTGATGGGTCGGATTCTCCCCGTCGAAGGTCAGGAGGAGGCCAAGGATGGACAGCCGCGGCGGGCCATCGTGGTGCTCAACGACTACCACATGCTGGGCAAACGCATCGTCTACTCGGTTTTGCGGGCCAGCGGATTTCACCTGATGGATTATGGACGCCTAGACACGGATGAGCTGGTGGCGCGTATCATCAGCGATCGGGTGGATGAACTGCTGATATCGGTTTTGATGCTTCCCTCCGCTCTCAAGGTGCGGAAGGTGCGCCATGCCCTGAAGGCGCGGAGCGTCGATGTGCGTATTCTGGTCGGCGGCGCTCCGTTTCTCTTCGATCCCGAATTGTGGCGCGAGATGGAAGCGGACGCCATGGGGAAAAACGCTGCCGACGGCATCAGGATCCTCCGCCAGTGGCAGGGAGAAAAGTCATGATCACCTCGCTGCAGCGGGTGTTGACCACACTGGGGCACCGGGAGCCGGACCGGGTTCCCCTGTTTTTGCTGACCACCATGCATGGTGCCAGAGAGTTGGGGTTGACCATCCAGGAGTACTATTCCAGCGCCAAAAACGTCATTGAGGGACAGATGCGACTGCTCGCCAGATACGGCGGAGATTGTCTCTATCCCTTCTTCTACGCCTCGGTGGAGGTGGAGGCCTTCGGTGGTTCGACGTGGTTCATGGAAGATGGTCCGCCCAATTCCGGTCCGCCGATCATCCGGGAGTGGGACGATATCGACCGTCTGTCCCCCCCCCCGAGTGGCGGATTCGCCTGGTCTGTTGCGGATGCTGGAAACCATCCGGGGATTGAAGGAGCGGGTCGGCGATACCGTTCCGATCATTGGCGTGGCCATCTCTCCGTTTTCGTTGCCGGTGATGCAGATGGGGTTCGATCGCTATATCGAATTGATGTACGAACACCCGGTACGATTTGCCCGCCTGATGGCGATCAACGAAGCTTTCTGCGTGGAGTGGGCCAACGCACAGCTCACCGCAGGCGCCACAGCCATCTGCTATTTTGATCCGGTCTCCTCGACCACGAATATTCCCAGGGAACTTTATTTGCAAACCGGTCACCCCATCGCCCGCCGTACGCTGTCGCGCATCCAGGGACCCACCGCCGTCCATCTGGCGGCGGGAAGGGGACTGTCGCTGGTGGATGATATCGTGGCGACCGGTCCCGTGGTGTTGGGGGTCAGTACCCTGGAAGATCTCTCGCAATGGAAGAGTGTGGCTCGAGGTCGCATCGCCCTGCTGGGCAACATGAACGGGGTGACCATGCGCCATTGGACCCCGATGGAGGCGGAACGGCAGGTGAAGGAGGCGATCCGCCGCGCCGGAGTGGGCGGGGGCTTCATTCTCTCCGATAATCACGGCGAGATTCCTTTCCAGGTTCCCGACCAGGTGCTGATGGCCATCGGCGAGGCGGTGCGCCGCTGGGGACGTTATCCTCTGGACTGGATCGATGAATAGAATATTGTGCGTGCTGTGTTGTCACAACTTTCTCCCGGAACTGGAAGCGGCGGCGCGGGAGGAAGGATGGGGGGATGTCCGGGTGTTGTCCTATCCGGTTCGGTGCGGTCGTCCACCGGTAAGTTGGGAGGAACTTTTGCCCATCCTGCCCGAGGGAACCCAGGGCATCGTCATTCTGGGCCGGGCCTGTCTGGGTCGGTTGGTGGAGTTGGATTCCCCGGGGATGGTCACCATGATCTTTCGGCAGCAGGAGTGCTTCCATCTGGTGGCAGGGCCGACTCTGGTGGGCGAGGCCATGGCTCGTGGGTGCTATCTGTTCACCCCATCCTGGCTGTCCGATTGGCCGCAGCGTCTGGCCGCCATGGGATTCCAACCCGAGCAGTCGGGAGAGTTTCTCCGTGATTTTTCCCGGGAGCTGTTGCTGCTGGATACGGGTCTTGTGCCCGATGCCCGGGAAAAACTGAGTCAATTGGGCCGGACGATCGGTCTCCCGGTACGCCGGGAGGCCGTGGGGCTGGATTACACCCGATTGTTGGTGCGGCAGGTGGTGGGGGCGTTGCGCTGGGAGGTGGAACGGAGGCAAGTCAAACAGCGGGAACAGCGTCTGCATCGAGAGCTGGC
>JADFZF010000142.1 GCA_015232645.1 Magnetococcales bacterium
ATGCCATTGGCCTGCCCCTGGACCGGGACGATTGGTCCCAAATCCTGGCCGAGCTGGCATGGGCCGATGGCTTTCCGCTGGAAATGAGCCGATTTCTATGTACCCATCTGACCCAGCCCCTCTTGGTCACATCGCTGTTGCATCACCTGCGTTGCGATACGCTGCAATGGAACGGACACGGGGATCAACAATCGATCACCGGGCTCTATGCCACGGTCCGAGAGCATGGCTATCGCATCGCTCATACCGTTACAGGTTACGATCACGCAGTTATCGAACACTTGGAAGAGATGAAATCCTGGGGGTCCCACATTGACCTCATTGTCTGGCGCTCCAACCCACTACCCGGAGAAACCATCCCCCTCCCCGCCGTGGAAATGGTTTGCACCGCCCTGGCGGCCACACAACGACCGTGGATCATGACCATGGACCGGAAAAAGATCCAATCTCAATGGCCAAGGAACAAAAACTGCAGGGGAGTCATCGTTGCCCGACAGTCCTGGCAGCAGGATTGGGGCGATCCCGCCCTGGGCGCTACCAATCATGAACACATCTCCGCCTGGATTGATATTCTGAAACGTCTGGAGTGTTGATCCCCTGCCTCTTCGAGGTTGATACTCCGGGTTGTGGACGGGCTCAGGAGGCGACTGGCCTTCCCATGGACCGATCCCCACCCGTCTTTCCCAATCGTGGCCGGATGATCCTTGCAGCCCGGGGCGACCTCACGAATTCCTTGAATAACGTGATGTACAATGCGATTATCACCACGTTGAATGTCCTCCAGGCCCGGCCTGATGGCCGCTGTCCGTGGCTTCCTCCCTGCCCGCGGACAGCATTCCCGCCGCCAACAGGCCCAATACCCCAGGGGAAACTCTAACAATTCGGAGACACATATGAAGTTGACACTATATTTGACGATTTTTTCTTTGGTGGCTTGGTTCCCTTTGGAGCCGGCGGTCGCAGGTGACCTGGTGGCTGGTAACAGCCATTCCCAACACCGATCTTCCTGCCGCGGTTGCGGGTGCAATAGCAAAGCGGAAAAAGCCTTCCACAGATGCATGGCAAAAACCCATGGAAACAGTCATGTATGTAGCAGCAAACGATGGAGTGTCAGGAAAAACTGCTGCCGGGCATGCGCTCACAGGCACCGCAGCGATTCAGGATCTCCCTTGAATGCCCAACTTTGCCAGTCCACCGCGGACCAGGTGGCCGTTTCCAGCGCGGCGGCACTGTAGAACCTCGTCACCTGGAGTATCCCGGGTCCGCGAAAACGCCAACGTTTGGAAGTCAAAACCCAGAAATTCCATTGTTCTGGAGACATCCCGGGATGGACCGCCATCCTTGGCCAACAACCCTGGGTGGGGGGACTGCCCCATACTCCGTTGCGGATGTGGCCCCCCTCCTCAGAGCCATCTCATTAATTGGCCATGTTTTTGCATTAAACTTGAGCAGCGGAGGCGACCCGGGCGCACATGAAAAACCAGCGCCAATGACCTTAAGGACGCCTGTTTATTCACATTCCCAACATGGCGATATTCGACGGCCCATGACCTGTTCTCGCTTTATCCCGTTGCTGGTTGGCACCTGGACCACGGTCACCTTGGGCTTTGCTCAGGTGGGATGGGCTGAAAAAACGGGCATGTGCAATGTCGCCCGGGAAATCGCCGTCAAGGGGATGGACCGCTTCGATAAACAACGTCTCATGGCCATCGCCGCCATTCGTCGAGCCCACGACCTGTGCTCCGGCGATCCCGGGATCGCCTATGACCTGGGGCTGGCCTATTATCTTGACAAACAATTGCCTAAGGCCCGCAACATCTGGGAACATCTGTATAAAAACACCAAGGATCTACCGGCATCCGATCACCTGGGAATGAAAGTGCATGCTAATCTGGCTTGGCTGCGCTTTGAAATGGGCGACGACGAAGAAGCCCACTTTCTGGCTTTCGAAGGGGTAAAGAAATTCCCAGGCAATTTGGCCTTGGCCCACACCAAATACATGGCCCTGACGCGCATGGGTCGCTACCTCGAAGCCTACGACTGGCTCTCACGCGAACACCTGCCAGGCAGCCAGCCGAAAGAATGGATGCACGATGCGGCGCAATATATGGTGGAAAATCTGTGGCGTGAATTCCGCGGCGGGAAACATCTTGTTTCGTTAAAAAACAATATCGATTTCCTGATCAAGGAATATCCCGACGAAATGGCATTCGTCAAAGCCAAGGAACGATTGCTGATCGCCGAGGTCGACCCCAACGGTGAAATCCCGCCACTGACCCCCTTGCCCGAATCGGATTGGCCCAAGCAAGGCAACATCGGTGAACGGACTCAGGAACTCGATCCCCTGCTGCAGGCCCTGCCCCCCTTGGACCCATGGAAAAAACGAGACGACGCCTTTGCCCTGTTGGTAGGAATTTCGCGTTACCAGAACATCGAACCACGACATTATGCCGATCGCGATGCCATCAACATGGCCACCCTGTTGACCCGTCGCGGGGTCTTTCTGCCCGATGACGACCATACCCGAGTGCGTATCGACGAACAGGCGACCCTGGAAACCTTGAACCAGGATCTGGAATGGTTGGCCAATAAGGGGCGATCCTACCCCAACGCATTATTATTATTCTACTTTTCCGGACTTGGATCCCCCTGGGGAGGGGGTAAGCCTCCCCAGTTCATCGATGGTTTGCTGCTCCCTTCCCAGGTGAGTGGCCAAACCATCAATCCGCATACGACCATTCCCCTGTATAAATTGAGAAACCTGTTCGCCAACCTTCCCGACCGCGACATGGTCGTCATTCTCGATACCTGTTTCAACGGTCGCGGGATGTGTGGTACCCGCTTCAAGGGGCCGCAATATAACCCCTCCGCCCGCCAGTTGGCCAAGACCGAAGGATGGGCTGTGGCCTCACTGCATGGCGATGCCGGGCTTCAGGATCCGGCCCGTCAAGGGGCGTTCACCTACGCGTTGATCCGCGGCCTCATGGGTGCAGGGCAATCCCACAAGGGAACCTCCCCCACCAACGGCTGGATCACGCTCAAGGAGGCTTTTCAATATGCCGCCACCCGTTTGAAGGCCGAAACCCCCGCTTTCGATGGATTTTTGACAGGCCCGGGCGCCATTCTCATGACCCGTGCCCACGGGGAGCATTGAATGAACATGATCAGCGACCGTCGGACCCGGATGATCCCTCTGGCGTTGACATGCGCCGGGATGATGGCTTGCAGCCTTCCGGCCAGCGCCCATATGATCGACGAATGGGAACGTCTCGATTCTCCCAATACCGAGAAAAAAGTGGATGAAGCACCGGTTCCAGGAAAAAGCTGGACCGATTCCCTGACCGGCATCCGCTTTGTCTGGATCCCGGGGGGATGCTTTGCCATGGGTTCTCCTCCCTGGAAAGAGTATCGGGAAAATGACGAAGGTCCGGTCCATCAGGTTTGCGTCAGCGATTATTGGCTATCGGATCGTGAAGTGACCCAGGGACAATGGCAAGCGGTCATGCGCATCAATCCCAGTGCCTTTCCAAAGGGCGACAATTATCCCCTGGAACAGGTATCGTGGATTGATGCCGAAGTTGTCGGCAACAATCTCAATGCACGATTCCAGGGCCAGGCGCGTTTTCGTCTACCCACCGAGGCGGAGTGGGAATATGCCTGTCGCGAGGGGGGCGACGATCTGAATTATGCCGGTCGGGCCGACCTGTTGCACCAGGCATGGTACGCCGACAACAGCCACCGATCGACCCAACCCACGGCGACGCGGAAGCCGAACCGCCTGGGGCTCTACGACATGAGCGGCAACGTCTGGGAATGGACGGCCGACAGTTATCACCCCGATTCCTATCACCATCGTGGTCGCAAGCCACCGGGCACCGAAATGGACGATGGTCAGCTCAAGGCCATACGGGGAGGAGGATGGAAGGATGGGCCTGGGGGGGTGCGCTGTGCCGGTCGGGGTTTCGAACGGGCCACGGTCAAAAGGTCCGATCTGGGATTTCGGCTGGCGGCGGTGGTTGGGATGGCCCAGGAGGGCAAACGCCCGCAGCCTCTTGCCATACCCTTCTGATCCGGGCCGACAGTGCATGTAGCAACCACGAGGGGCAGGGGGGATGACTCCCTTCCGCCCCCCGCAGGTCCGATCGTTGGTGGCGACGTTTTCGCTAATGGAAGGCGACGCCAAGGTTCAGTACGGATAGTAGACGTAAGCGGGTCGGTACACCGGTACGGCGGCGGGGTAGACGACGGTCGGATAGGCCGGATAGGCGTAAGGAACCACCGGGTGCGCCAGGGGATAGCCATAGGCGGGATAGCCAGCGTAGTAGTGAGGCGTGGAGGCATGCAACAATGTCCCCAACAGCGCCGCCCCGCCCAGGGCCGTCGCCGTAGCCACATCGGCATGGGCCTGTCGAGGGCCAGCCAAACTGACCGCCGCAATCGCGGCACAAAGAGGTAAAGCTACCGACAATCGTGATTTGATGGATGTATTCATGACCTTTTTCTTTTAGATAGTTGATGTCTGCCGGTCCTATCCTGGATGACAGGCATCAGGGTGGATGTCGTCTTCTCAAGTATCGTCGAGCAAGGTAACCTGCCGACAACCCGCTGTCAAGACGGCGGCAGCGGCGTTAGCATGACTATTGATAAGATGATTTTTATCTCTAATTATCATTTTTGGCGATCCATGTCTCATTTCAAGCTTACAAGCCGATCAACAGGTCTATTCGTCCTGTTGTTATCTTATATGGCGGTGATCCACCCTGTTCATGGGGCCGGGGACGCCACCCTGGCCCAAACGCCACCAGCAGGGCCCACCGACATTCCCGACCGGTTCCAATTCCGAGGGAATGATTGGGCAAGCCCTGTTATTGGCGGGAACGTCTCGGCGCCCCGACCTGAAGAACCACTGTTGGCTGACAAACCCTATCGATCCCCCTTGGAAAATTGGCCATCCTCGAATGCCGATGCCCGATTTTTGATCACGGAATCGATTCGCGGTTTCGTCGTCAACCACGACAGGGTCTACCACGACAAACCCTCTCTTCCCTATCGCACGGAAGATTAGGGGTTGTTGACTGCATGCGAGGGCACGCGGTTGGCCAAATCCATTGGCAACAAGGCTCTGGGGCGTGATCCAACTCCTGGATTCCAGAGATTGGAAACCCTGACGTTCGTCTTCCGATCGATGTGGCAGGGATTCATGGCCCCCGCATCAGTTCACCCCAAAAGAATCAAGACCCCGATCCCATTTTTTCCATTCCGGGCTCCGGGGGACGATTTTCATCCCCCGGGGTGCCAACGAAGACATCGATGGACAAAAAGACGGACCTCACGGCAAGGGGGCGTCCTTCCTACCTGGGAGTGCATCCCACCACCATCACCCCGGGGGCGCAGACTGGAAGTGCAGCGGCTACCGGTGCAGCGACCTGGTAGGACACGGGCTGGATCACCCGGGTAGTGACCGAATAGGTGACTGGCTGGGCCACAGGGACTGGAACCGCCACTGGCTGGGCCACTGGCACCGGAACCGCCACTGGCTGGGCCACAGGGAC
Source organism: Magnetococcales bacterium (assembly GCA_015232645.1). Lineage (GTDB taxonomy): Bacteria > Pseudomonadota > Magnetococcia > Magnetococcales > UBA8363 > UBA8363. The sequence continues at coordinate 5,553 of JADFZF010000142.1, forward strand.
TGGAACCGCCACTGGCTGGGCCACTGGCACCGGAACCGCCACTGGCACCGGAACCGCCACTGGCTGGGCCACTGGCACCGGAACCGCCACTGGCTGGGCCACCGGAATGGCAATGGGAACCGGACAAGGAGCCATAACCGGATTGATCGAAGTATAAATTGTCGGCTGTTCAATGACCGCGGGCCATGCCGCCATTGCCGGAGCGGCGGCGACCGGGGCCGGGGCCGGGACCGGTACCACCTCGGGAGTGGAGGCATGCATCAACGTGCTGAGGAGTGCAGCCCCTCCGAGGGCCGTTGCCGTGACAACGTCGGCACGGGCATCATGGGAAACAACCAGACCGCACGCAAAAACCGCGGCACAGGCCAGCATCGTCGTTGGGGTTCGAGTTCTTTTCATGGTAGTCATGGTCGTGGTCTTCTCTTTTTATAGTAGGATTCACTTGGCATTCTCATTGTTCAGGCAGGCGCCATCATCCCGGCATCTCTTCAACACGTATCGGCATTCCATTCCATCTCCTTTACCGGCGATGTCGCTTTTTTGCTACACTTTTTCGTATCCCACCCAGCTCCTCGGGAACGGTCGAGCAACCGATCCATGACCCCTGTGCCCGGGAGATGCACTGAACCTCCTGGTGAAGAGTGATTGCCCTTGGCGGTCAAGGCAATATCCCCGTTCACTCCCTGCCATTGGAACAGAGCGGTGACCAACAATGAAACACCGTTCGAATCCACGAACCATAGGGGTGTGGATAGGTCACACGGCCAGGGAATTCGAAAATCGATCAGGGGGCGGCATGAATCTGGTGATAAGGCCCATATGATTTGCAGGCTGGCCATTGTACTGCTATCTCCTCATTTCTTCTGCTCTCGCGTAGATTTTTCTCAAGCTGACAATTTTGTTAAAAATTCCGTGCTGGCATTACGAGCAGTGATGAGGGCAGTAACGATGTTCAGACCCTTGTCAGTGACTTGGTAACGATGCGTTCCGGTGACCTTTTTGATCAAGCCGTGAGCACGAAGCAGGAGGAACTTTCTGGTGACTGCCACCGAATGTTGGCGATCTTTTTCCTGAATGGACTGCCCTGGAAAAAGAAGGGCACGGATGTCCCGGTTGCGGAAACCGTTTTGCGTGAACTCTCCCCGGTTGATGGCAGCCAGCAAGTCGGCATCCTCTGGGGCATATGGGTTCATCGCCCTGACTCGTTTTCCTTTCCATGTTGAAGGACGGCATGGACGATCGGCAAGTTCTCCTACTTCTACTTTATTACATTCGTTAATTTGAGCAAACCATT
>JADFZF010000143.1 GCA_015232645.1 Magnetococcales bacterium
TTTAATATTAAAATAAATACTATTCATAAAAAAACTTGATGTTTCTACGTATTGCTTTGGCGACGGCGGCGATAAAGGACGAGCAGCCTGGAATTTTGCTTTGATCAAGATTGCTGACAGTGGCTTGGGAAAATGAGCGGAGACAAACTTTATTCTCTTTCCGCAAATGCCACAACAAGTTAAGCGGCCAGTCTTTCACGCCAGTCTGCAGCTGGTTTGTCCTCTGCGGAGCGGGGTAGGAATTGACCAGCGGTTTGTGTGTATGAAATTTCCATCCGACTAGCCAACAGCCTGTGATGTCTGATTACCATTGAAACAATGCGGGGGATACGTTGAACCAGTGTACGGCCAAGAGCCTAGCGTGTGAAGGACGGGCCTTTCGGGGTTTGGGTAGTCCTTTGGACTCAAAAAAGATCATTACCCAGGATCCTTAGAAGAGTAATTGTGAAGTTGGTGGACGACCGGAATGTCCGCAGGGATTCGACAGGCATGTAAAACTCAGCCACCCTCTGGAGGAGAAACAGACGGGGCATGCCAATTTTCATCTCCTTTAGCCAAACGGTTTATCGGCCCCTGAATCTGGGAGGCATGATGCACAAAATCATAGGTACGGTTGCGTTGATTGGCGCAGGACTTGGCGTCGGTGCGAGCGATATTCATCTTCAAATCGCCTTTGGGGAAAATCAAGCGCGCGTCCCTGAGTTGGAACGTCAGGCAGTCGCGAGAAATGACGTATTGGATAGTACATTTCAAACGAAGGCTGGCTCGCAAGTACCGGTCACGCCGGAAGTAGAACATGTGCCGTCAATGCCTGCGCATTCAGCATCCGTTAAATTTACGGTATGTCGTAATGTCGAGACTACCGATAATATTGGTGGACAAGCGGAAAAATCTGGGAAACAGTACTGGTGTAGAACAAATGCAGGAGATTGGAAACCTGTTGACTATTGAAGATCTAAAGATCAAAGGCCATTTGAGAAGTGGGATATTGGAGGTGTTGTGACCGAAAATATTGATAAATATGCCGCCATCGATTTCAGTTATGGAGAAAGTGAATGGAAAGCGTTAGAATCGCAATTAGAGAGTGAATCAAATCATACTCATGTTAACTTGTCCGATCATGTGGGCCCAATTCCGGCAAATTTGACAAATGGAATGCAAGTTTGGTTTGCCAGTCATGTGCAGCCATTAAGAAAAGCGGCTCTTGACGAGGTAGAGAGGCAATTTTCTTCCAATAGCAGATGTATTTTCCTCCCACGCAAGTTGGACAAGATTGAGGATGAACGCCTTAGCAGTAGGCGGAAGTGCTTTCAGGAATTTAAAATTGAAAATACTAGTCTATATAATAATCTGCAGCATGCTAAAAGTGAGCAACAGATAGCTCATGATCGGTATCTTGCCCTTGTGGCTAAACATAACAGAGCACCAAAGCTTCTTCCATGGTGGTATTTTCTAGCACTCTTTTTTATTCTGCCGACTGAGGTAGCAATAAATTACGAGACATTCATGGCTGTGAAGTGGATGACGCCTATTTTAGCGGGGGGAACTGTAGTTATTCTTGGTATGGTATTGGCTGCGTCCGCGCATTTAATTGGAACGCTTATTCGTCAATATCATATACTTTTTGATAGTTCTCGAGACGATACGGACCGCTTGGTTGGTTGGAGAATGTTAGCTATTGGGACATTTGCTTTTGTAATTGTACTTGCTTCGGTTTGGTATGCGCGCTCAACATATTTTTCTGACCAAATTAAAATAATTGGTATTCTTAAAGGAGGATCCCAAAGTGAATTTTATCTAATTGGTGGTTCAATGCTTAGTAATTTGGCTGTATGGCTTGCTGGTGTCATGATCGCATTTTTTCAGCACGATTCGGACCCTGACTTCCCGAAAAGTCTTGAAGATCTTAATAAAAAAACAAGTTTGGCGCAACGTTTACAGGAGTCGGTGGATAAACAATTGCAGAAAAGGTTTAGGGATATCGATTCTAAGGCGAATAGGGAAAAAAAGGAAGCGCTCAACACCGATCATTCATTTCCAAGAGAAACCGAGTACCAAAATGCAAATTTACAATTCAGTCGTATATTAAAACAAGATGAGCATGTTCTTGCCCTACTTGTTGACTATAGAAAAAAATTACTTGATAAGAATAGTGAAATTAAATTTGAGAAATGTAAGCCACTCGGTGACGGGATGGAAGTTATGTCTGGAACCGAATATGCGGCAGAATCTTTGAGGCTCAAATATGTATGAGAGAAATATAGTGAGGATTCTATTTTTCGTTATCTCCATGGCTTCGATCTGTTTTTGTTTGATTGGGCAAGTGTCCGTCGCGGATACGGTCGTGGATGATAGCTATTGTCATGTCGAGGGATACCCACCTGCTTTGCGGCAGACTCTTATCATCGTTGATGGACGGATAGTTAAGCCCGAACCGAATGGACCGCTCCCGGAAAATCAAGGGTGGCGAAAATTTGTAGCACAGTTTCTCGTAGCTTCCGATCCCTTGACAAGACAGAAAGTGGATGCCCGCGAACGTGTGACGGTGGCAGTAGCAAATGCTGATGGGTCTGGCCTTACTCAGTTCTTTATGGGTTGTACGCCGTTCTATCGTTCTGAAGAAGAAAACAAGCTTGATGCCGAAACCTCAACCATGGGGCGATTTTTAGGAAATGATTGGCGTACGAAAACGCGGAAGGATGGTGAACGCTTTATACAATCGGCGTTAGTAGCACTTGTCGAGAATGTGGCCGTACTACCGACGATCGAGAATGACGGTGGTAACTTTTCTGATAGTGGTTTGGTTTCAGCTTTATCAAAGGCACCTCTGATTTCGCTGAAGAATGGTATTCCACGGGTAATTATATATACCGATCTTGATAAATATGTTTTTCCTTCCGGCCCCCCTGTTGCCATCCGTGGATCAGCAAGAGTTGATGCCGATCGAGCATCTGTAAACTTAAGTTATGCGGAAGTCCATGTTTTTGGAGCTGGTAGAAATCAAACAGATAATATTAAATACTATCTTTCCAGTTTTTTTCTTGCCAGTAGGGGCTATTTGGCTACCTTAACGTCGAAAGATGGTGCTATGAATTCCTCTCCCATTCCCCGATTCGTGACTTTTTATCAAGGGACGATTGACTTTCCAGACGCGCTTCACCCGATGCGCTTGCGGCTTGCATTCGATCGGAATTTTACATTAGTTGACTCATGGGTGGAAATGCAGGCAGCTCTTCCGAAATTTGTTCCAGTATTTGGTGTGTTGACCTGCAAACAAAAAGACAAATGTCAGTATATCGGCGATAATATATTTGCTCAAATATGGGATGATGATCCAAATCCTGAGCCTGACTTGAAACCTTGGCAACCTTTCGGTGGGATGCGTCTCTTGGAGTTTGCGGTTGACGGAAATGGAGTTAAAGGGCGTGTGAAAGATGAGCATGGATATGTTATGGGTCGTAAAGACGGGCTGGAGTTCACCCTTCTTAAGGTCGCTGATGTTCTATTCTAAGGTCAATTTGAAAGTCGTGCTCACTGTCTTTCTGGGCACGTTCTATATGATGGAGCCGTTCCTTTTCGCGCAGGAATGCCCGACCGGATTCCCCAAGAGTCTGCCATGTCCAGTGAGCCCAGGGGAGACAGTTTCCTTGGAGCATAGGGATCGCGTTCAGCGCCTTTCTCGTTTGGCTGGAAGGGCACTCTCGCTTGATTTTCGTGACGAAAAAATCAACCTTAAAAATCATAATATTCCAGGATTTCCTGATCCCATTTCTATTCCTATTCTGCGCGTTATTGCAGGACAAGATTATTTTTTCGATAGTGACAGGGATGATATTCGTCCTGAGGCATTCCGGCTTTTGGATATTATTGCTTCGAATCTAAAAAGCGAACCTCCCGACGTTTCGCTATTCATCGCCGGTCATACTGACTCATCTGGCAACCAACCATATAATCTAGGTTTAGGTTTGCGTAGAGCGCAACGTGTTGCTGAAGCATTAGTCAAACGTGGAATTTACCAAGATTCGGTTTATATGGTGTCCTTTGGGAAAATTATGCCGATAGATTCTAATGATACTGAAATGGGGAAGGCGCACAACCGCCGAGTTGAGTTTCTATTTAGTGCCAGGAAGGAGGCTATCGTTCGTCATCTTGAACATCAGCCGATCGCATCCTGTAAGCCGATCGTACCTTCCGGTATGCGAGAACATGGTAAAGGTACTCAATTGTTTGATAAAACCGGTAATTGCAAACCCACTTCTAAAATTTTTTTCCCTGTAAAGGTTTCGGTGCTGCCCGAGGATAAAAGTAGGATTAATGCTCTTTCTCAGAAAGAAGCCGCAATCAAAAGTAATCCGTCCATCACTCCTGCTCAGGCCGCTATAATCAGGAAAACTATTGAGAGTGATAGAGAAAAAATTCCTATAAACTTGTCGCACGATAAGGTTCCTATAGTGATTGATATGCAATAAAAACTATATTGTTTTTCGTCTCGAAAGTGGATTTGCCATCATGAATTGTTTCCAAGGCCCTGGATTATAAAATAAATCGATATATCTAAAAATTTTTTTAACTCCGATGATTGGTCAAGGCTCCAGATTTAATTGGGTGGGAGACAGAGGCCTACGGTTTGTCCTTTGACTTTTTGTCCGAAAAGCATCATGTTTTCAGACCGAGCCGATAGTGGACTCCGTTTTTTCATTCATTGATTCCCCATCTATGAACCAGACAGGCCATATGATACATCAAGAGTTATTGTCAGATGTGATCAAAGATGCCCTCGAAGAAACAGCCGTAGCTTTCTTTGCGGTCGATATCGGTTTGACACCCGGTCCAACGATCGTCAAGGCGGATGATGAACCGTATGAGCCTCCTGACGCCGATGTCACCGCCGTCATCGGTTTCACCGGATCGATGGAAGGAGGGGTCCACCTGTCCGCGCCGTTGCATTCCGCCCTGGCTTTGGCCAGCGCCTTTTCCGGGGAAGATTTGACCTCCTTTGAGTCCACCGCCAGAGATGCGGTGGGCGAATTGACCAATATCATCGCCGGTGCGGTCAAAAGCCGGATCAGCGATGATATTCGTCTGACACCTCCTTATGTTATCAGCGGATCCAGGCTGATCATCTCCTACGCCCGTTCACTCTCCAGCGCCAAGTGTTATTTTAGAACGAATAAAGGCCCATTCTTTGTTGAAATATTCTATAAGAAATAAATGATCGATATCCTGCTCTCGTGACCGACAGGGCGTCTCCCGTGAGGAGGCAACGGCACCCGTTTGAGTCGGTCGGTGCCAATCGGGTGGCTGAAAGCTGCCGCGAAACCTTGAGGAAGGATTGAACGATTTGTCGACGCTGCAACGCCTGTTGGTGATCTATAACGCCCGGATCGGGGATGTCATGTTGAGTACTCCGGCCATACGTGCATTGAAAAAGGAGTGGCCTCAGGCACGTCTGGATTTTATCGGTTCGGTCAACAATTACATGATTATGCGTCATCTACCGCAGGTGCATCGTACCCGGGGCACAAAAAAGAAATGGATGGCCTTTCAGGGATGGTGGCCTTCTTGGCGTTATGATTTGGCCCTGGTCTATGGTTTTGACAAGGATGGGCCTTTTGTCAGCTATGCGACGCGGATGGCTGACCGGGTGGTGGCTTTTAGACAAGCGGACTCCCGACTGAATGACAAGCTTTACCGGGCAGTGGAAAAAGTTCCCCCCGGCAGTTGCCACGCCGTGGACCAGCATCTGGGTCTCATCCATGATCTTGGCCTGGCCATCGATGGCCGTCATCTCTCTTATTGCATTAGTGAAGAGGAACAACGCTGGGCGCGGACCTATTTGAACACCCATGGCATTGATGGCCATTCCCCCTTGATCGGGTTGCAGGTGGCAAGTTTTCCAACCAAGGCCTTCCGGGACTGGCCTATTGAAAATTTTCTTGCTCTTTCAAATGCGCTGGTCAGCCATCACCCCGGGGCCTACTTTTTGATTCTTGGCGGTCCTCTGGAGATGGAACGGACGTCCTGGCTGGCACACCGGTTGGGAACGAGGGCAACGAGTGTTGCTGGTCAGCTTCGGTTGCGGCAATCGGCGGCATTGATGGGTTGTCTCGATCTCTATATCGGGGTGGATACGGGACCCACGCATATCATGGGGGCTTTGGGCCGACCCATGGTCGCCATGTATCACAGCTCGGGACCCAGTTGGATTTTGGCACCATTGGAACACCCATGTTGTTTTGCCATTGATCATCCCCATGCAGGGCGTGCGGGAACCGAGGCCTCCATGGGCGATATCACGGTTGAAACCGTTTTGCTAAGCTCCCTGCAAGCGCTCACCCGGCCGACCGCCAAACAAGGGGCTTCCCCGGCAGAATAAACCTGAGCCCTTGTCGCTTCATCGGCATCATCATGGGACTTCGCGGAACCAGCCGATATCGCTGCGGTTCGACGAAGTCAGGGGAACCCATGAGTACAGAACATGGCATGGAAATAGTATTTTTTCATAACGACCACAGGCCCTTTTTGGGTGGGCGGAGGTGTTGTTGAAGACCCGATACCATGAGGAAATCAATTTGAATTGTGGTGGGGATGGGTCGGTCAGGAGCCAAACTCTTTCCCAAGGGCCGGGGAAAATCGACCTGGAAGCATGACAAGGTGGGTATTGATCGTAAGCGCCGAACGAACCCCAGGGTTCCAAAGATTTTCCAAATCCACGATTCTCGTTCCATATTTCCAACACAAG
>JADFZF010000144.1 GCA_015232645.1 Magnetococcales bacterium
GCCAGCCCGCCACCAGCCAGCAACAGATCGCTGACGCGCATTCCCGATTCCAATGGATATTTTCCAGGATAACGGACAGCGCCGCCGATCTGGATGATTTGGGCAGGATTTTCTTTGGTGGCCTGATCTTGCAATTTATCCAGCACTGGTTTTAAAAGGACTTGGCGTGGCTTAATCTGTTTTTCCTTGACCGGTTGCACCTCTTCCCGCACCAGTTGTCGAAGGTCCCGTTTTTTTAGCAATAATTGCAACAGCCTGTTTTGGTTTTCGTGCAGGACCGGGTCGACCAATTGGTTGCGGTAGGCTTCGCTGCTTTTGTTCTCAAGGGAGTCAATGGCGCCATTTTTAAGGAGGAATCCTACCAGGGCGTTTTCCATCTCCTCATTTTCCAAGGCGATATCGGTCCCCTTGGCTGCTGCCGGTTTGGTTGGTTTAAGTTTGTTGGTGGCCTCCAGGTCCCCGGTTGGCTCCTGATCCGGTCGATCTTGATCCTTGTCTTGTTCCCTGAACATGCCTTTGGATGTCTTGATGGAGAAGGGATCATAAACCGATGTTTTGGTGTCCATGGAATCCTTGGGGATGTTTTCCTGGGAAGTTCCTGAAAAGGTCGCCCTTTTATCGTCGGGATCAACTTCCAGATTTTCTCTGCCATCGTTTTTGTCGGATAATTTTCGTGCCGTTTTTTCATCCAGAGCAAAGATAAGGATTTGGTCTTTTGGTTTTAGCGTGACCAATTTGGCCACCCCTTCCATGCCAAAGACTTCGCGCAAGCGGACGGAAAAGGGTTGAATGCGGCCAAGGGGATCGGAACGGACGATGAGACAGTAATCCAGGTCGGTGTTGGAGCGGACATCCCCGGAGGCCAGCACCAGTTGCCGCAGGCTCATGTTTGGTACATAGGGGTATTCCCCTGGAAAGCGAACGTTGCCGGTGATGGTAACCAGTTTGTCAATATTATTGAATCGCCCTTGGTTGCGCAGTTTTTGTACCACCGATTGCAGATTTTTTGAATGATCGGCACTGACGCTGAATAACTGTATCTGATCGTTGGGTTGCAGGAGAATATTATCCGATGACGTATGATCGCTCAGGGCCCGCTCCAGGTTGACGGAAAGCGGTTCCAGCTGCCGGTTTTTGGGATTGGTGCGTACAACAAGGAGGTGCGACATGTCTGTTTGTGGCAACAGCATGTCGGGACTGGTAATGACATCCGACAGGCGCATGCCCTTGGACCATTGAAAGATCCCGCCACGGTCGATATAACCCGTGATGGTGACCGTTTCTTTTCGAGAGCCGGCGGCAGGCAGGACATGGATGATATCGCCCGATTTGATGTGCGCATGGAGGCTATCCCGTCCTTTGAGGTTGAGATCAATGATAGTGCGGTTTCTATTTTGATCGATGCGTTCGATTTTGACGAGTTGGGCGTTGGGCAACAATCCTCCGGCCAATTGCGTAATCTCCGCAAGGGTTTCTTCTTTGGCGAGTTCATACACTGCAGGTTTCTTGACGGTTCCCATCAGAGCGATGGTGTTACCGATGGTTGGGACAAATAGGGTGTCCCCATCCCGGAGACGGAGATCACCATCCCCTTTTCCCTGTAGCAACACATTGTAAAGGTCGATGGTTTTGTCAGGGGAACCTGGCCGTTTGAGTTGAACGGTACGTAGTGAACCAACGGGAAGGATTCCTCCAGTCTCGATAAGCAATTCCATCAGGGATGTCATGGAGGTGATGTGGTGCGTTCCCGGGTTTTTGACGTTACCCAGCAGAAATACCCGTATGGTGCGCAAGGAAGATAGGGCGACGTGCGACAGCTCGAAACCAATCATTTTTTGTTTGGTACGACTGGCGAGCATGGTCTTGAATTCATTGAAATGCAGTCCTGCGGCCGGCAGCATTCCCATGTCGGGAACAAAGATCATCCCCTCGCCATCGATGGTGACTTCAACTTCCTTGAATTCTTTTCCGGAAAAGAACAGATTGAAGGCATCCCCTGGACCAAGAACGTAGTCACCCGGTACCGTTGTCGTCAATTCCTTGGCTGGCGAATTCCGGGGTTTATCGAAAAGGTCTTGACCAAAGATGGGCAGGTCTTCAGGATAGGTATCCGAATAAAAAGGTGAAGGTTTCTTATCGAAGGCATCCTGTGGGTTGGGCTCCCCTTCCTCCAGATTTTCCTGATTTTTGTTATCGCGCAAGTCCTTTTGCATTTCATCTTTGTGATTTAAACGATACTTTTGCTCCAGTCGATACCTTTGGCCCGGTTTGGCCGCTGGCAACATTTGCATCAGCCTGGGATCGCTGATGGAGTTGATCGACCGACCGGATAGGGAACTCATGGTCAGCGCATCGGTGTTCATGATAACCAAAAAGCAGGAGAGCAGAATGCCGATGGTCAGAATCGTTTTCTTCATGGACTGATTCTCTGCGAGCAGGATGGATCGATAATTGAACGGACCTAGCGCTTGAATGCAATTATCGAACCATGGATCAAGATTTTGCTATTCCGTGGAATGGTATGGGGATCAACTTCATGGCGTGGGAGAGGATGGATGCGGGCGTTGGTGCAGCGAGTTCTGGAAGCCTCCGTGAACGTGGCCGGTGAGGAAATGGGAAGAATCGACCGGGGCCTTTTGGTTTTTCTGGCGATCATGCGCGTGGACGGAGAGGAACAATTGAGAAAAATGATTGACAAGGTAGTGTATTTGCGCATTTTTCCTGACGCCGATGGAAAAATGAACCGGTCGGTCATGGAGATGGGTGGAGGGGTTCTGGTCGTATCGCAGTTCACGCTGGCAGCGGATATGAGTAAGGGGAATCGTCCTTCTTTTGCTCAGGCCGCCGAGCCACGAATAGCCAAAGAGTTTGTGGATGCATTTTGCCAAGGTTTACGGCAAAGAGGCTTACCGGTCGCTGAAGGACGTTTCGGAGCCGATATGCAGGTGCGGCTGATCAACGACGGGCCGGTAACGGTGTGGTTGGACATTCCGGGGGAGTGACATTGTCTTTCGTGGGCAAGTGGGCCGGGAGATGGGCTGGACGTTATTCAGCCCCGTACCTTTCATTGGGATGTCCAAGAATTTCAGACGGCAGGGGTGGATGATTTTTCGAGTTTGGCCATCTTTTCCTCCAGTTGAGGCAGGATGGTTTCCCGGATCCGTTGCAATCGGAGCAGGTCTGCTTGTTCTTGGTGATGACGTTCTTCTCCGCTGCCATCGTGTGCAGTCCGTTTGTGTTTCCATGTCAACAGCCATGCCAGTTCGTTCAAGATTTCAAATTCGTGTTGTAGGGATTCTGGCAGTTGGCAGTCGGGAGGGGAGGAGCCGGGGATGACGGGATGGATGTGGCGTTGAGCCATGCGGCGTAATGGTGCCGGAATCCATTCCTGGAGTTGGTCCCAGATGCCTCTGCGGATGCAGGAGAGTTGAGAATGGATGGTTTCCCTGATGAAGGTACGCGCCGATTCCTTTTCGCCATCGCTCATGTGGTCAAATTCCTTGAGATCCAGGAAAATGCCGGTAACGAATTCCGCGGTTTCGCGTTCGCTCTGGTCGAATCGGGACATCACCATGACAGTTGGCTCCTCGGGCATCGGGATCAGGATTTGGAATCGGTGCGTTCGACTCGGGTTGAAAATACGTAACCCAGGCTGCGCACGGTTTTGATTAATTCGGGACTTTTGGGATCGTCGTTGAGGCGACGGCGCAAACGGCTGATTTGCATGTCGATGGTCCGGTCGTAGGGTTCGATTTCCCGACCGTGGGAGAAGGCCAGGAGCTGGTCGCGGGTCAAAACCCGATTGGGATGGTTGAGGAAGACCCGCAGCAGCGCAAATTCACCGCCGCTGAGGAATATTTTTTCACCCTTTTCGGTGTAGAGTTGGCGCGTCGGTACATCCAGAGTCCAGCCTGCGAAGCGGTAAAGGGCGTGCGAGTCGTTATCTTCCATCTCCTCGGGAGAGGTTCTGGTGCGTCTGAGAACGCTTTTGACGCGGGCCAAAAGTTCTCGGGGATGGAACGGCTTGGGAAGATAGTCGTCGGCTCCCATTTCCAGGCCGATGATGCGATCCATCTCCTCGCCTCGGGCGCTGAGGATGATGACCGGCAGGTTGGAGCGGGATCTCAGATTGCGGCAGACGATCAGACCATCTTCATCGGGGAGCATCAGATCAAGAACGATGAGGTCGACCTTTTGCCGGTCCAGGACTTCCTGCAATCCTTTGCTGTTGTGGGAGGTAGTGACCTGGAAGCCGTTTTTTTGAAAAAAGTCGGCAATCAACTGGCATATTTCCTGGTCGTCGTCGATAACCAGGATGTGATCAGCAGCAGCCATAACGCCTCTTGGTCCGTGGCCCGGGCTGTTGGAAGAGGGCATCGATCGTATTCATACGTAAATGACTTCAATGGAATCGAGATAGTCGGTCAACTGGTCCATGCAGTCGCGAATGATTGGCGTATTGCGGGCGATGGCGGCCTGTTCGATGCGACTGCCGGTTTCGGAGATGAAATCAAAACCATAGCCCGCTCCCGATCCTTTCATGCGGTGGCCAATCATTTTGACGGTATTGAAATCGTTTTGTTCCAGGGCGGTTGAGAGGAGACCGACGTCTTTGCGTCGATTTTCGAGATAACCCGGGGCGATGTCTTCAAGATCTTGATCGACTTTGACGACAAGTCTGGTGTTTGTTTCCACGGCGGGCTCCATGGGATGACGGAAAAGGTCAGAGGAATAAAATCGACGGGTTGTTGCCCTGCACGAGTGGTGAATTGCGAACCTGCTTCGGGGATTTTTGTAGTTTAGCGTGCAGAAGTCAATCGTAATTCAACAAAAAATGTCGATGCCAAGCCAGGAGATTCGTTGTTTACCTTGAAGGACTATTCTGGGGAGGTGGGAGGAAAATTGATTTCAAGGGTGTATGCCAGGAGGGCGAGCAAAGTTTCCGCATTGGGTTCCGAGGAGACCAGATCCACGCGCATTCCCGATTGTTGCATGGTGTGGGCAGTGGTCGGAGAAAGGGCGGCCAAGAGTGGTTTTTTCAGGAGAAGCTGTCGGGTATCGGCAGGCAGCAGGTTGAAGAAGACATGCGCCGACCGGCCGCTGAAGAAAGGGATGGCATCGATCTGACCCCTGTGCAACAGGGTCATGGACTTTTGGTCGAGAGCGGGGATCGGAGCCATTCGATAGGCCGCCACCTGATCGACGATGCGGCCGGCGCGGGAGAGGAGGGTGGTGACCTCGTCCCGCCCTTCCTGGGCGCGGAGGAACAGGAATCGGTCGCCTGGATGGCTTTCCCTGAGGATGTTCCGTGCCAACTCTTCGCCTCCTAGAGGCTGGTTGGGGATGGTGGCGGGAAAACCGGCCTGGGTCAGGAGGGCAGCGGTCTTCTTTCCCACGGCGTGAAGTCTGGGGAGCACGATGGAGGCATGGGGGGTTTCAAGAAAAATTCGGGCGGCATGGGCACTGGTGAATACCATCCCCTGATAGCGATGGAGATTGGCAAGCGCCTGAATGAGAGGTTTCGGGTCATCGGGGGGTTGGGCCTGCAGCACCGGAACCAGGTGGGTTTGGGCGCCGAGGCGTTCCGCCAAGTCGGCGGTGGTTTTTCCTTCCGGCAACGGGCGGGTGATCAGCAACCGTCGTCCGGTCAAACCCCGAGGGTGGGGCCCGGGACTCGGGTGGGTATCGGGTTCAATGCCCATGAGCTTGGGACAGCAGTTCGTCGAGAAGGCGGTCGGCTCCGGCCGCCATGAGTTGTCGGGCCAGCCGAACCCCAAGGTCGATGGCCTGGTGAACAGCGCCGGTGACGGTATCGGCGATGCATGTTGTACCATCCAACGATAAGACTCGCCCTTGCAAGATGAGATGATTACCGTGTGGTATGGCATAACCAGCGATGGGGGTCTGGCAACCTCCGCGGAGGGTTTGCAAAAATGCCCGTTCCGCCAGGACGCATTGTTGGGTGATTGCATCGTTGAGGGGTTGCAGTCGGGCGAGGGTGTCGGGATCGTCGTCACGCAGTTCGATGCCGATGGCTCCCTGGCCATTGGCGGGCAGCAGGCGGGCGGGGTCGAAATATTCGACGACGTATTGAGTGGCCTGGAGCCGTTTGACCCCGGCGGCCGCCAGGACGATGGCGTCGAAGCCACCCTCTACGAGTTTGTTGATGCGGGTGTTGACGTTGCCGCGCAGGGGGATGATTTCCAGGTCGGGCCGGAGGGCCAACAGTTGACTTTGGCGCCGGAGCGAGGACGATCCCACTCGAGCCCTCGGGGGCAGTTCGTTGAAGCTGGAGCAGGTTACGGACAACAGCACATCACGGGGGTCTTCCCGGTGTAGAATGGGGCCCAGCATCAGCCCTTTGGGGAATTCCACCGGGACGTCTTTCATGGAGTGGACCGCCAGGTCGCATCGGCCATCCAGGAGGGCATCCTCCAGCTCTTTGACGAACAAGCCTTTGCCGCCCACCTTGGCCAAAGGGACATCAAGTATTTTGTCCCCCCGGGTTTTGATGGCCACCAATTCCACGGCGAGGTTTGCATCGGCCGCCTCGAGTCTGGATTGCACCAGACGAGCCTGCCATAAGGCCAGCGGGCTGGAGCGGGTACCGATCCTTAACTTGTTCTGGGCCATGGTTGGCGTTCCCTGGATGTTGAGTTCAGAATATTTATTATTTTTATAGGATAAAATATATAATTACAATTATTCAGATCCCTCCGTTCGGAGTGATTG
>JADFZF010000145.1 GCA_015232645.1 Magnetococcales bacterium
GGCCGCCATTTGGGCCGCGTCATGGAACTTGTTCATCAGGAGTGGCGTCACGCCCTCGATGCTGATCGATAGTCTTTTCATGATGATTTTTCCAGTGGGAGTTGATCCGGTTGTCTAACAGATAAAATGACTTTCGATAAAATCCTTGCATTGCCGCGCCATGCCCTGCCATGCCGTGCATCGCCACGCCCCGCCACGCCGTGCCGAGTTCTCAAAATTTCATGACCCCATCCATGGAAAATGGAACACAATCCGTTGCGAACGTTTGCTGATCCGCCCATTGGGAGACCAATAGCACTGGATCGGGCCGTAACCCTTGGAAATAGGCCTCGTCATAGCGTTCAGCGGTATTACCCATGGCTGCTTTCCCCTTGCATCCCTGCAAGTTCAATCAGGTGTTCACGAACGAACTTTTCCAGGAGAATGCGCATGGTACGCGTTTCAACCCCCAATTCAGCACCCATGGGGCCTGCCACCCGGTTGGGCCAGGCCTCCCACGCCGCCCGCACAGCCCGTCCCCGGTTGAAGGCCGCCGCCTTCACCTCGTCCGCATCCACCAGTTTGCCGGTTTCTACTTTTTCCCGGATTTCCAGGAGACTGGCCCGTTTGACTTCGCTTTTGATACGGGCCTTGAGCAGCAGGGTAGGCAGATCTCCAGAGGGACCGCCGGGCAGGTCCAGGGATTGAACGGACTTGGAAGCCAACACCCTTTGCTGCGGTGCCGTCGGAACAGAAGGTTCTGCGGGAACGCCTTTGCGTTGCTGGCCGCGGGCAGGTTCCCGGGTCGCCGCCAAAGCCAGCGCGGCCTGATCCGTATCCACCTTTCCGTCCACCAGCCGGACGATGCCACGCTGAACCAGCTTATTGACGTACTGACGCGAAAATCCCTGCTGCCGCGCCCATTCCGATTGACTGATCTGCATGGTCGTAGTGGCTCCATGGATCACGGCAATGCTGCGCGACCAACGTAAAACATGCTGAAAATATTATGAAAAACGATCGAAAAGAGACTGGATAAGCGCTTCGCTTCAATGGCTATATGGTCGCCAACAGCAACGCGCAACCAGGAGAACCAAAGATGAAAACCAAAGCCAAGACCATCTGGACCATCGCCCACCGGGCTGCCCGGCTGACCACATGCAAGGATTCGATTGAATACATCAAAAAAGCGTTACCGGAAGCTCAACAGCGAACCGCCATCAGGATGATGTCCCAAGCGGCCTTCCTGAGGATCCTGGCGGATCAGGTCTGAACGAACGCAACCGGGGCTGGCGACAGCCCCGAAACCCAACGGAAACGCGCGATCAATATCATCGGGAGAAACAAAATGACCAGCCTCACCACCACCCAACAGACCATTCTCGAAGCCGCCATCACCCGCCCGGATGGAGGTATTCAGCCCCTGCCGGAAAAGATCAAAGGCGGCGCCGCCATTCAGGTGATTACCGCCCTGGAAGAACGAGGCCTGATCGAGGATACCAGCCTCAACCCGCCATTCCGCAACTGGTGCATCAGCGATAAGGGACGCCGCGCCATCGGTCAGGAACCGCCGGAACTGCCAGAGGCCTGCGCATCTGAACTGGAAGAGAAAACCGGCCCCCAGCCCAATCCGGAACAGGAAAACTTCGGGGAGCCGCAAGACATCGAACCGGAAAAAGCCACCGGCAATTCCAGACCGGATTCACTGGACATCCTCCTGGATGACATTGCCCAACGGTACCTGAGCATTGACACGCTTGACCCCAACAGGGCCGTCTACGAAGCGCAAATGCACGATATCGGCCCCATCAAAAACGCCCTCACCGCCGCCTATCAGGCCGGCCTGGCCGCCGCAGGGAAAACACCGCGCAAGGCCGCCGCCCGGGAGAATTCCAAACAGAATCTCATGATCGAAATGATGAAGCGCCCGGAGGGAGCCACCATCGAGCAGATTGTTCAGGCAACGCTCTGGAGCCCGAACACGGTGAGGGGAGCCATTTCCGGCACCCTCAGAAAACGCCTGGGGCTGAACATCACCACCCAGCGCCTGCACTACGTCGGTCCCAACGCCAAGGGCGGCTACACGACCTACAGAATAGCGGAATGACGAAGATGACCGACCATTCCCTCGACGCCGGGACGCCGAAACAGGCGATCACCTCGGACTGGGCTGCGCGCTCCTGCATACCGGCCAAGGTCACCACCATCGCCGCCCATCAACCGCTGCTCGACATCGCCGAGCGGTACATCAACGTCACCCAGTCGAACTGGGCCTTCATTCTCCCCGCCCTCGAAGAGGCCTACGCCCTGGGCATGGTGGACATCCTGAGGAGGAAGCCGAACCCGGCCCTGCGCGCCGTCATCAAGGAGGAAGTGATGTTTGCCCTGATGAAGCATCCCGAAGGGGCAACCATTACCCAACTCGCCGAGGTGACCGGATGGCGAAGCCCGACCATACGGAAGATCATCGCCGATCTGGGTGGCAAGCCCATGAATCCCGACGCCCCACAGGACGATCACACCGCCTACCGCATCGAAGCGTAGCGGACACGTCGAAGTTTTTTCAGAAATTACCCGGCATGGCCCGGGTATTTCTGCGGCCCATCAGGAGGGCCGGCCACTCACCCTGTCTTTCAGCATGGCACTGGGTTTGAAACTCACCACCTTCCTGGCGGAGATCTCCACCTCCTCGCCACTTTTCGGATTGCGGCCCACCCGGGCGCGTTTCTTTCGGACGACAAAGTTGCCAAAACCGGGCAATTTGACCGTTTCCCCCTGTTCCAACGACGACCGGATCATTTCGAGAAGCGTTTCCACCAAATCCTGCGCCTGAGGCCGTGTCCAACCCGCACCAAGGTTGCGGTGGAGAGCTTCGACGATCTCGGCTTTGGTCAGGGAACTCATGGGAACACCGTCTGCGTTGAGAGAGAATGGGCAGTGAATCCCGGTACTTTACGTCCCCATGGCCTGCATGGAAAGGCCGGTTGTTCAAGAATTTACGTCAACTCCCCGTTCCGCCGCCACCATCTCAAACGTTTTGCCACCGGAGCCATCCAGGTAGACGATTTTACCAGTGGCCTGGATGTACCGTTGCACCGCCACATCGCAATACGCCGACGAGATTTCCATGGCGTACACCCGCCGTCCGGTCATTTCTCCGGCCATGATCTGGCTTCCGCTGCCGGAAAACGGCTCGTAGCACAGCCCGCCCGGCGCCACATGCTGGCGCATGGGGATGGCAAAGCAATCCAGGGGCTTGGGAGTCGGATGCTCGGGGCGGTCCTCCCCGGTGAGTCCCTTGATGTCCCACACAGTGTAAGCCGGTTCGACGCCCTCGATCTTTTCAGGCCGGTTGCCGCGAATCCAACCGTAGAAACAGGGTTCGTGCTTCCAGAGGTAGTGGGTTCGGGTCAATACCGGCGAGGGCTTGTTCCAGATGATCTGCTGGTGGACGAAGGCCCCCATTTTTTCCCACACCGCCTCCAACATCGCCTGCCGCCGGGAGGCATGCCAGCAATACCAAGCCGCATGATCTGAAATAGCATGATCGATGGCCGCACGGATGAAGCCTTCGTACAGCTCCGGCCCCTGGCTGGAGTCATCCCAGGTGACGCCGTAGGTGTCCGACCAGTCCTTGTTGCCATCCAGCCATCCTTTTTTCACCTTCCCTGCGGCGGCCAGCTTGGCTTTTTCCTGCCGCTCCTTGTACGTCTTGTTCGGCGGATGGTTGGTGCCGTCGTAGTCCACAAGATACGGGGGATCGGTGGCGAAGAGCTGTGCCTTCTCACCTTTCATTAATCGTTGCACGTCTTCAACTTTGGTACTATCACCGCAAAGTAATCGGTGGTCGCCCAGGACCCAAAGATCGCCTGGGCGGGTGACCGGGGTAGCGGGTGGTTCGGGAACGGTCTCGTCGTCGCTGAAACCGCCTTCACCTCCTTCGGCACCCTCCGATTCCAACATCCGGTCGATCTCGGAAAGATCAAAACCCGTCATCTCCAAGTTGAAGTCCAGGGAGCGCAGTTCCTCCAATTCCACCTTGAGCAAATCCTCGTCCCATTGTGCCCAGTTGGTGGACTGATTGGCCAGGAGTCGAAAGGCTTTGATTTGCGCCTCGGAGAGATCGTCGGCCAGAACCACCGGTACCTCTTCCAGGTTCAACCTTCGGGCGGCCTTGAGTCGCAGATGTCCATCGACCACCATCCCATCGCTCTTGGCAACGATGGGGATGCGAAAGCCGAACTCCCGAATGGCGCCGACCATGCGATCCACGACTTCGTCATTGCGCCTGAGATTTTTGGCATAGGGAATCAACCGGTCCAATGACCAGTATTCAATTTGCAAAGGCATAGATGTATCCCGTGGAAGACTTAAGCTGCGGGGTTTACATGAATTCTGTCAACCGGGGCAAGTTGACAAATGTAAACCAATAGCGGAACCGATTAGGAGGCCATATATTATTTTGACATCAAATATTTAAGTAATATTTCATTCCTGCAAAATCGCATATTTGTCAACCAAGTTATTTGCTAGCGTAGGCATAATTTCATGGTTTATGGTGTTTATTTTTTCTAAATGCGCCTGCCCAGGATAGTAATTTTTCGAGTAAACCTTGTGACGGGTTCTGCCGCTAGCGGAAGGCCGGGGCGCGAATCCCC
Organism: Magnetococcales bacterium; assembly: GCA_015232645.1. GTDB lineage: Bacteria > Pseudomonadota > Magnetococcia > Magnetococcales > UBA8363 > UBA8363. The sequence goes on from JADFZF010000145.1 coordinate 4,638, forward strand.
CGCAAAACTTTCCGCCAGGAAGGAACCATGGTTTTTTGTCAACCCGGTTGACATAATTCGCAAAGTGTTTCGCCCTGCGGCCTTTCTGGTGGTAAGGTGGCCCGTTATTGACAGGGCGCAACGTGGCGCGAATGGGGAGAGGCGAAAGCCTGAACCTTTATTTCTTCGATCAATCTTCAATCTTGCATCACCATGCAGAGGCTTTGGCCTCAAGCAATGCCTTCTCGAACTGTCCTGCCATCTCCCTTGCAACAACCCGCTGGGCGATCCCAAAGAAGTCAAATCGCTTTCGATACGATACGCTGGGCACAAAAGCAAGAACCCGGGCAAAACCACCGTTCGGCCACCGTTGATAGACTCCGGGAGGACGACTGCCCCCCGGACCGATGACGACAAACTCCGGTTGATTGCGCTTGGCCCGGCGTGGGTCACGAGTCCTATTGGCAAGATAGCCCACCTCTGGGAAGGCGCGCAACGCCGACAGGATCTGGTTGAGTTGCCCAACCGAGATGTTCCCGTAGGCGTCCGTCCTGGCCGCCGAAGTCGGGATCGCGAACCAGCCTGCGGGCATTTGCCCGACGCGATGCAGGTTCTTTTCAAACCGTTTGACTTGACGCCCCCCGCCGTAGACCTGCGGTTCCAGGTAATGCAGGCCGCTCGGAGGATCTTTGAACCAGACCTTCGCTTCCAACGTTTGCTTGGTGGAGGGGACGATGCGAAGGCTGTTCAAGGTGTATGGGTTCGGTCGATCAAAAATCGATCGCATCTCCCTGTTCAACTCGTCCCGCACCACGCCTGCGGTCCTGGTGAGCGCCAGGGAGGCTGCGAAACGGACCTGCTTTTCCACTACGACAAACGCCTGGCCAACGGCTGCGGTAATATCGGCATCGTTGAGCTTGAATGCGGCCATGGCCCTCGCCCAAAAATCACCAGATGTGGATGCAGGATACGAGGGAAATCATTTGCTCAACAGCGGCCAAAAATATTGGAAGAACCAGGCGGCCACAGCCGCCATGGTGCTTCCGATCAGGAAGAACATCCTGATCTGAGAGGTATGGGCTTCACGATATTTTTCCAGGTCAGAAATCCGGCGGTCATGTTCCAGCATGGTTCGTTCGCCCATGGAAAGTTGTTTTTCCATCCCATCGACTTTTCCGTAGATCATGCCAAGCTTCTCAGACGTCTCGCCGCGCAACGCACCGAGTTGTTCGGCCATTTCTCCACGCATGAGGCCAATATCCTTCAAGATCGAATGGAGAAGATCATCACGCACATAGTCGGACATGGGAGTCGCTTTCATCAGTGCAGCGGTGGATTTTTGTTTTCCGCCATGAACATGCCGAGCAGGGCCGAGATGCCGCCGGCAACCTGAAAAGCAAGATCCGATGCTGCGGTGGGGTTCTTGCCGATCAGCAGTGCCACGCCCGATGCCAGCGCCGCCCAGGTGGAAGGTTCTTTCATGCGGTCAGAAATGGCGTTCAAGATGTTCATGGTATTATCCTCCAACGGTGTTGACCAGCATGGCCACGGCGATGGTGATGACCTGGCCCAGTATGGAAACAAGTAAGATGAGACCAACGGCACTCAACGTGTCGCAAAAAATTTGAACCATGCTCCGCTCCAAAGGGGGTTATCACGCATACGTCCAAATACGAGGGCGTGGTCGATTGACCTCTTCGGTAAGCGTATCCAGGTGGACGTACCGCCCCTCGAAAGGCCCATGCTGTTTGATGCCGATGCCCGTAAAGCCAGACTTCATGGCAAGGGCAATAAGTTGGTAGGCATTCACACCAGCGACGGAGATGTCCACCGCCTGACCGGTGACGTGAGGGCCGATGAGACCAGTCTTGGATATCTTCGCGTTGTGAGCGGGGCAGCGGAAACCTGATGTGATGGGCATTGGTTGTCCGAAGTCACGGCGCAGCCCTTCGAGACGGTCCAGAAACTCAACGGACATTTTCATCTGGCCGCACCCACAGCGGCATTGAAGTTCGTTACGTTGGAAATGTGGCCATTGGGTGTCAGTCATGGCTATGTACCTTGCTATTGTTAGAATTACTGT
>JADFZF010000146.1 GCA_015232645.1 Magnetococcales bacterium
TTTTCGACGAACATATCATATTGCGCCGAACTGGTACGTTGAACAACACCCGTGCCTGGATCAAGGTCAACAGTTCCACCGAATTGTCCGGCGATATAGACATAACCACCATTATCCACGGCTATACCATCACCACTCGAATTACCATTTACGCCAAAGCCCTTGGCCCATATAAGGTTACCGTCGCTATCAACCTTCTGAATAAAAGCAGTATTAGAACCAGAACCGTTGAGAATAAATTCTCCCGGACCAGGATCAAAATCCACAGAACCACTAAACCTTCCGGTGGTATAGACATAACCTGACTGGTCTACAACAACGGAGTCACCATAGTCAGCACCGGTTCCACCAATTCTTATGACTGGGCTGCTAATCCGGGCTACTGTGGGCGCAGAAAGAAGTTGTGAATAGTCTTCTACCTTATCCATCATAACCGAAGCGGTCTCAATGGTTCCGCTTGTCTTCTCCAGAATCCAATCTCCGTCCTTTGCCGCCGACCCGGTGAGGTTATCTGAAGCTGCTACATCCACGCCGGTCATCTTGGCGAGAGAATCAATGAACGCAGCTCCAGTCACCCCTTTGCCAACATCACAGCCGTAGAGCAACAAATCCCCCGACTCGGTCAATGCCCCGCCAATGGTACGCAACAACCCCGTATTATACGTAACGTTTCCAGCATCAAGCCAAATATTTCCAGCCTTTACCTCGCCGGGGCGGCCATGGGAAACTAGGTGGATGGCATCCAGCCCTTGCCGACCGGCAAGAACTGCCGCCATCTGCTCCAACCCATTCCGATTGGGATCCAGGACATGAACCTCTACCCCTGAGGCAATGGAGTTTACCAGGGTCTGGTAGTCTGTTACGCCACCATCGACAAAAACCACCTCGTGCCGTGCCGGAGGAGTAACGGGGACAGGCGTTGGGGGAGCGGGAAAGGTGTCCAGAGAGGAAGATGCGCAGTCGGCTTGGGGATGATCGTTATTGGTTTTGGGAGTTTCTACCGGCTTGAGGTCGTGATCGAAAGCATCAACACCTGTCAGAAACCCCGCACCATCAAACATGACCCTGGGTTCAAGGGCCAGCATCAGTGATTTCGATAGAGGTTTCGTTCTGGGCTGAAGTTGTCTTGCTGTCGATTTTTCAGGACGACGACAAAGCCATGCACCAAGCCGTTTTAGAGCCTCCATGGTCACATCCCCCTCTGTTGTGTTTCTCTGCTTTGGGCCGATCAGACCTCATAATGATGTAACATCAGCCATTTTTGAACAGAATGGTAGATACTGTTCAATTTTCGTCAGATTTTTGTCAGAATGTGCCCCACAATCGACCAGCAATCAGTTGTTCTTCCTCGCCAGAGGCGTTAGCGTAGATTTCTGTGGTCGAAAGTCGAGAGTGTCCAAGCCACTTGCGCACGAAGTTGATGGGCACACCCGATTGCAGTGCAGCAACCGCAAAAGCGTGCCGTAACCCTTTTGGGCTTGCCTGTGAACCGGAGATACCTGCTTTTCCCATGCAATATTTTACGTGGTTCCATGCAGTTGTTCGACAACATCCCCAAAGGCGAGTCCGAGAACGACTTGGATCTTGTCGAGCAGCAGCGACATCATGCACACGTTCCAATCCCATGATCAACTCCTTTGGAACCGGTACGGCCCGGAATACACCAAGGCGTTTTTTTTTAAGACACTCAATGACAACGACGCATGCCTTCGTGTCGATTCGTTCGGGCGTTAGGGCCAGAACTTCAGAAAGCCTAGCACCGCTGTAGGCGAGGACGGAACACAGGGTGAACACATCTTGGGACATGCGTTCCGCAGCTTTGAGAAAGGCGGTGCGCTCGGTAACGGTCAAATATTTGCGGTGACCTTCATGATCGTACAGTATTGACATGTAGTATCCTCCTCATGTTTTTCAAGCATAGCGTCAAAAAAGTGTTGACAATCTGAACAGTATCTACCATTCTGTTCAAATTCAAATATAACAGTTAGTTACAAGATAAAATGCCACGCTCAAGCCACATCAGCGGATGAAACGCATTCATGATAAAAAGAATTATATCACGAGGAAATGAATTTTAAAAGATGTTTAAAATAATTATTATCGTTAATTCTGGCATGTTATTCGCTCACACCGCTGGTGCCATTGATTGTTACGCCTAACCAATGCGTCAGTTGGTTTCACCGATGCGAAAATTGAAAAATGAGTTCCCTATGACGGACAAACCGGGTATCCTTCACGCTATGCTGACGCCCGGGTGATGGGTGAACAGATGGATTCCCATAGTTTGGCACTGGACTGGGTTTACGGCGGATGACAGACGGCACCAAACTCCAGTTCCGGACAGATGGCGGCAATCGGCCACCGATTGCAGGCTTCCAGGTCCGTTCTCAAACTGTCTCTGCAAGAGATGGCCGGGCTGTTAGGCATCCGCACGGAAACACTGGAAACCTGGGAGAGAGGTCGCGCTCTGCCTGATATCGAGGCCATGTCCGTACTCGCCGAGAAGTTTAGACTCTCCCGCAGCTGGTTTTTCAGGGGAGATCCCTCCAGTTTGCCCTGCTGCTTGGCGAAGACGCTGTTGAAACCTTGATGGGTTTGCCGGTTATGAGCGACGACCTTAACGATCCCAGTTTCCTGAAGACCATCGGTCAGCGCCTGAAGGCGGCCCGTCAATCGGTGGGCCTCAGCCAGCGGGACGTGTGCGCCGCTCTGGGTGTGGGAACCAGCGCCTGGAACCATTGGGAAACGGGGCGGCGTTCTCCCGATCTGATGACCCTCATCCGCTTCTCGAAGACGTATAGCATTTCCACGGATTGGATTCTGGGCGGGGAGCCTCCTGATGCCCATTACACGTCGGAACAGCGTATCGCCATTGGCCATCGCCTGAGTGCTGTCCGGCAGGCCTTGGACCTGTCGCTGGAGGACTTCGCCGCCGCTATCGAAGTCGAACTCCCGGCCCTGACCCGCTGGGAAACCGGGGAAGATTCGCCCAACCTCCACGCCATGTTCCGCATGGCCAAGCGGTTTAGTGTTACGCTGGATTGGATTTTCCTTGGTGATCCGGCAGGGCTTCCCCACCGCATTGCGGGGAAGACGCTCAAGGCCGTATCGTGATCCTGAAACCGCGTCGTCCCCAGCGTTGATTGACGTGTTCGCGGATAAAATCGCCGATCGGGAAATTAAATAGTTGATAATCTCCTAATAGCAAATTATCCTTGTCTGATCATTCCGCTGAGGAGAATCCGCTGTGCCCGACAAACGCCGTAACCAACCCACCCTTCCCGGTTTGTCCTCCGACGACACCCTGCCCGTGCGTGTCGCCCAGTACGTGCGCATGTCCACGGAACACCAGCAGTACTCCACCGAGAACCAGAAGGACGTCATTGCCCAGTACGCCACCCGGCGGGGAATGGAGATCGTTCGGACCTACGCCGACCACGGCAGGAGCGGCCTGAATTTGGAGGGACGCGAGGGATTCCAGGAACTGCTCCGTGATGTTTCCAGCGGAAAACCGGACTACGAGGTACTCCTGATTTACGACGTCAGTCGCTGGGGCCGGTTCCAGGATGTAGACAAAAGCGCCCACTTTGAATACCTCATCCGCCAAGCTGGAGTGCGCGTCGAATACTGCGCCGAGCAGTTCACCAACGACGGCAGTATGGGCGCTGCCATCGTCAAGACCGCCAAACGGGTCATGGCAGGTGAATACAGCCGGGAATTGTCCAACAAGGTCTTTCTGGGCCAGTGCCGTCTCATTTCTCTGGGCTTCCGTCAGGGGGGCGCGCCGGGCTTCGGGTTGCGACGGATGCTGGTCGATGAACACCGCGTTCCTCAACGCAGATTGGAACGCAACCAGCGGAAAAGTCTCCAGACCGAACGAGTCATCCTTGTCCCCGGCCCCGAGGAGGAAGTCGCCGTCGTGCAACGGATGTATCGTCTCTTCGTTCTGAACGGCAAAAGCGAGTCGGAGATCGCCGCCCAGCTAAACCGGGAGGGGGTCAAGACCGATCTGAACGCACCCTGGTCCCGGGGGACCGTACATCAAGTACTGACCAACGAGAAATACATCGGCAACAACGTCTTCAACCGCACCTCTTTCAAGCTCAAGCAGGAGCGGATACGCAATCCCCCGGAGCTGTGGATTCGGGCCGAAGGGGCGTTCCAGGGCATCGTCGATCTGGAGCTGTTCCGCGCCGCCCAGGCCATCATCGCGGAACGGGACCGGCGTTTCACCGACCAGGAGATGCTGGACCTCCTGGCAGGGCTGCTGCGGGAACGGGGTCTGCTGTCCGGCATGATCATCGACGAAGCGGAAGCCCTACCCTCAAGTGGGGCCTTTCGGCATCGGTTCGGCAGTCTGCTCCGTGCCTACCGGCTGGTGGGATACAATCCCGACAGGGACTACCGCTACATTGAAATCAACCGCCAATTGCGGCGGCTCCATCCGGAAGCGGTGGCCCGAATGGTCGCCGGAATCGAGGGGATCGGCGGTGCGGTGAAACACGATCCGGTCACCGACCTGCTCACAGTTAACCGGGAATTTACCGTCTCCATGGTGATCGCCCGCCACCGGGAAACACTGACCGGTATGTCCCGCTGGTTCATCCGATTCGACACCGGCTTGTGTCCGGATATCTCCGTCGTCGCCCGCATGGCTCCCGGCAACGAGGCGATCCGGGATTACTACCTGCTGCCCGCCCTGCTCTTTGACCGGAAGCCGCTGCGCCTGGAGGATATCAATGGCGCATTTCTGGATGCCTTCCGCTTCGATGACCTCTCCTTTCTGTTCGCCCTGGCGCACCGGGTGCGGTTGCAAGAGGCGGCATGAACGCCTCTCCCACCATCCAAATGATCCCGGTGGACCAGATCGAGATCCTGAACAGCCGGGAACGCAACCGGGCCATATTTCAACGGGATATCGTCGAGAACATCGCCCACATCGGTTTGAAGAAGCCGGTTACGGTCAGCCGTCGGGAGGCCAGGGAAACCGGAAAGCCCTACAACCTCGTCTGCGGCCAGGGGCGGCTGGAGGCCTGCATCGCCCTGGGGGAAAAGGAGATTCCCGCCATCGTCTTGGAGGCGTCCGAAGAGGATTGCCTGATCATGAGCCTGGTAGAAAATTTGCACCGCCGCCAGATCCGGCCTGTGGAGTTGATGCGGGAGATCGGCGCGCTTAAGGAGCGGGGGTACACCAACGCTGAGATTGCCCGGAAGACGGATCTGGACCCCACCTTCGTCGGAGGGGTGGTCAGGCTGTTGGAACGTGGGGAAGACGGACTGGTCGGAGCGGTTTCCTTGGGAAAAATTCCCATCGGTATCGCGGTGAAAATCGCCGCCGTCGGCGAACAAGAGACAATGAACGCCTTGCAACAGCTTTACGAGGCAGGAGAATGCAAGGAGGTCGATCTGGCCAAGGTCAAGCGAGTACTCGAACGGCGAGTCCGCTGGGGCAAAGCCATGACTGGCGTCGACAAGAAGAGTGGCCCCACTCGCCAATACACGCCGGAGTCCCTCATGAGGGTGTTTCAGGAAGAGGCCGAACGCCTGAAACTGACCGTCCGGCGCGGGGAGACGATCCGGAATCTGTTGCTCATGATCACGTCCATGTTCGACATCCTGACCAGGAGCGACCACTTTGTGACTCTGCTGCGTGCCGAAGGCCTGGATTTCATGCCGAACGTCCTGTCGGAATGGATGCGGGAGCATGGGAGGAGCGAGCGCTGAAGCATGATCGAACATAGCTTTCATCCCGAAGGAGTGACGATTCCCCTGGACCGGATCGAACTCACCCGTCAGTTGCCGAAAACGGTGCGGGGTTCCCCAAAATACCGCCAGATGGCGACCTCTGTCCGGGAAGTGGGGATCATCGAACCGCCCATCGTTTTTCCCCATGGAGAGAGGGAGGGATGGTACCTGCTGTTGGACGGTCACGTGCGTGTCGATATCCTGCGGGAGATGGGGAAAACGGCGGTCTTCTGTCTGATCGCCAGGGATGACGAGGCATTCACCTACAACCGTCGGGTCAACCGGCTTGCCACAGTACAGGAGCATCTCATGATTCGGCGGGCCGTGGAACGCGGAGTATCCGAGGAAAGGCTGTCCCGCGCCCTCGGAATCGATGTCCGGACCATCCGGAACCGGAGCAATCTGTTGGATGGCATTCATCCCGAGGTTGTGGAGCGGTTGAAGGATCTGCAGATCGGTCAGGGGGTGTTCCGTTCCCTGCGCCAGATGAAACCAGTACGGCAAATCGATGTGGTGGAGCGAATGGTGGCGGCCAACACTTTCACGGAAACCTTTGCTAAGGCCCTGCTGGTCGCAACTCCACCGGAGATGCTGCAGGTATCCCCCAAGAACAAGGCGGCACGAACCATGGCGGTCGATCGCTCATGTTGCAAATTGTGTGACGCCGCATAAAATTCCGAGGAATTCCAGCGTCACTTTTTTGAGGTTATGCGCCCATTCAAACATGGCCACGTATTGTTGGAGGTAACTCTTGTTGACTCCACGAAACGGGCGAAGAAAGTTTCGAAGCCCAGCCCATGTGCCCTCCATGGTGTTGTTGTGGACCTCACGAATACCGTCTCCATCCAGGTCTCGTGCCCACACCGGGTTCTTGAGAGAGTGGCAAACGGTCACATGGAGTCTCTCATTGCTCGACAGTGGAAGATATCCGGTCCAATCATCCGTGTTTACG
>JADFZF010000147.1 GCA_015232645.1 Magnetococcales bacterium
TGGGCGATGGAAAGGGCAAAGGAGGCAGACATAAGGTTTTTGGTCATCGGGCAGGAGAGATGGGGCTGGATCGGGTGTTGGTGCCATCCTTATCAATTTTTTCATCGCTTGTCAACGGACCGACCGGGTGGGAAGCGGGTGGGTTGGCATTCCCTTTGAGTGTCGTTTGCCGGCGCGTCGAGGCGCGGGAGTGGGGCACGAACACGACGGGGCAGGCGAGAGGCGTTCAGGGCCAACAGGCCAACGGAGCCTGAGCGATGGCTGCGATGGTTGGATGATGACGGGATGAAGTTGAATGAAAACGGTACCGGTCTTGGTGTTGGCAAGTTTGATGTTGTCCAGTCTGCTGCTGGCGGGTTTTTTGGCCCATGACCTGCTGTTGGACGATGGATCCAAGGGGGCGGCAGCGGTGACGACCCGGCTTCGCCTGGGGTATGAGGGACCTCGGAGTGGCAGGATTCGTGAGGTCCTGGAACGTTTCGTTCTGGAGGTGAGCCGTCGCAGTGGCGATCGGATCAAAGTGATCATTGTCGATCAGGATGGTCGCAGTGGTCAAGCGGAGGGGATGCGCTTGGCCCGTGAGGGGGAATGGGATTTGGTGGCGGTTTCGGTGTCCAGGCTGAGCGAACAGTTGCCGTCCTTTAAGCTTCTGGATTTTCCGTTTTTTTTCCTCTCACCCGAGGCGGTGCATCGATTTTTGGATGGCCGGCCAGGCCGGAGAATGTTGGGGCAGTTGACCCGATTGGATTTGCAGGGATTGGGCTATTGGGAGGAGGGTTTTTTGCATCTGGTGACCAACCGCAGGGTGGATCAGGCCGAAGACATGCGCCGGATGCGGTTTGGCCTGCAAAACGTCGGTTTGAGGGGACAGATGTTTGCAAGTCATGGCGTCACCCTGGTCGAGAGACCTTCGGGGCCGGATGGCGACCAGGGGGGTTCGGAGAAGGTGGACGGCTGGGAAACCCTGTTGACCCAAGGGGTGGTGGAGAGCCTGGAAAAGGGGCCGTTTCATGTCACTTTGAGCCATCATGGTTGGCGAGGGATGGTTTTGGCCATGGGATGGCCGAGTTATCGGGGATTGCCGAACGATATTTTGTCGGTGCTCAGGGAGGCGGCGCTGGAAGCCGGGCAATGGGCGCGCCAACGTAGCGGGGCGGAGCAAAAACGGATGGAACAACTCCTGAACGATGCCAAGGTGTCGGTTGTTCAGTATACCGAGCCGGTGCGTCATGCCTGGTTTCGCAAGTCGAGACGTTTTTCCCAGGGCTATGAAGAAAAATGGGGAGCGGGGCTGTTGGCGGAGATCGACGAGAGCGAGATGCAGGCCTCCGCAGGAGTGTCGTCCGGAAAGGGGTGGATCATCGGGGTGGATGCCGATTATTCCAATACCTCTTCGCCGGTGGCGATGGCCATCAAACGCGGAGTCCGTATTGCGGTCGATGAGATCAATGAAGCCGGAGGGATTTTGGATAAGCCCGTGACGATGATTGCCACGGATAATTGGGGATCGGCGTCGGTGGGCGTGGGCAATGTCCACCGCCTGGGCCAACGTTGGGGGGCAGTCGCGGTGGTGGCCGGGGGGGGGGATACGATCGTCGGCGAACAGATTCCGGCAGCAAAACAGGAAAAAATGCTCATGTTGGTCCCTCATGCAGCAGCGGTGGGGTGGGGGAACCCCGGCCAGGATGGTCGGGAGGACGACAGACATGTATTTCGTGTTGCCGCCAACGAGTATCAGAAGGCCATGGTGTTTTTTGATGAGTTGGCCGGAATTCACGGCAAGGTGGCCTTGATGCTGGAAAACACCACCAATGGTCGCAAACTGCGCACCTTCATGACGCAGATGTTTTGGGATCAGGGCAAAGCCAAACCCATGGTCGTCTGGTTCAATGTGGGTCAGCAGGTCTATCTGGATCCCTTGCGGCAGATGCAAAAAGCTGGAGTGACGGCGTTTGTGTTATTGGCCGGTGCGGAAGAGACCCGGAGGATTCGCTCGGCCATGGACATCCTGTCCTTCCAGGCCAAGATATTTGGATTTCGTGATGATTACGGAGGTTTGCTCAGGTCGGATGGAAAAAGTTCCATTCCGGATCCCGATTACCGGTATATCGAAACGTTTTCCCTTGAATTGTCGCGGGGGCGGACCGCGGGGGGAGACTCTTTTCGTCGGCGTTATTGGAATCTTTTCGAGACGCCAATGGCGGATCATGTTCCCGATCCATCGGTATCGGCGCAGGCTTATGATCTGATCATGCTGTTGGCGCAGGGGTTGAAACGTTCGTCTGAGCGCGGCCTGGAGAGTCTGAGCGTAGCCATGGAGAGGTTGGATGGTTATCGTGGCGCGATCAAGTATTATTCCTGGCCTTTTTCCCGCATGCGTCATGAAGGATTGACCCCGGCCGACTTGATGATGGTGCAGTATAATGTCGATGGGGTACGGGTTCCCTGGAAGAAGTTTCGATAATGAGTCAATGTTGTTCACTGGCAGAGGCTTCGGATTCCAGTGGATGAGGATGGACCATGAGGACACTCTACGCCAAATTGAAAGCGGGTATTGCCGTTCTGGGCTGGAAAACGGCCATATGGGTTGTGTTGCCTGTTGTTTGTGGTGCGCTGGCATCGATGTTCATCATGGCCATGGTGATGAAGCAGGATACCCGACAGTTTCTCGGGCAACTCATGGCTCAGGAAATGGTGAGTCTGGATCGCGAGTTGGCTTTCCTGGAGGCCGAGATGGAGCGGTTGGCGACCAACCCGGTTTTGATCAATGCCATGGCGGATATTCGACTGCGCCAGGAGACCCTGCCGGAATTGATGGCTGGTTTTGCTTATCGATTGCATGTGAAATCTTTTGTGTTGACCGATCCGGTGGGGTCAGCGGTGTTTACTCACATGAACCCCATGCCGGACGATCAGGAATTACCCAATCTCAAGGAAGCGGTGGCGACAGGGAAAGTGGCGAGTTATTTGAATCCGTCCCAGGGGATGTATGTGGTTGCGGCACCGATTCATTATTATAAAAGCCTCCAGGGGGTGATTGTAGCGGGATTCGACCTGGAAGCGGTCGTCAGGCGCAGCCTGGTTGCTGGTGGCGGAGTGAAGTTGACGGTGGAGAAGCGGGCCTGGTCCCTGGGGGGCGATGAGGGGACGGGGGTATGGCAGTCGCGCCAGGCCACGAACCAGACGCCGCTGTTGTATCGTCTGGGGGTTCATTTTTCCGCGGGGTTGGGAGAAGGGGGGGCATCACGCATCAAGGTTTTGGGATTTCTTTTATTTGCAGGCCTCGGAAGTGGGTTGATGGTTTGGTTCGTCAGTGCCTGGGTGGTGGGCGGAATACGTACTTCGATGGCGAATTCCTTTGATTGGAGCCAGCGCGTGGGCCGGTTTCGCGGAATGGCCGTGCCACAGGTGGCAACGAAAAACGGGGCTTCGGCTGAGGAGGATGGACCGTCGGAGGCCGAGGTCAAGGTTCGACAGGTGGGGATGGACGACCTGGTCCGGTGCCGAACTCGCGATCTCGAAAAAGTTGACGAGGGGTGGCGTACGGTGATCGATGCCCTGCCAGTGCGTCTATTCTGGAAAGATCGTGGGGGGATGTATCGGGGATGCAATGCCGAATTCGCTCGGGATGCGGGGCTGGCGAGTTGCAAGGATGTGGTCGATTTGCGCGAGACCGATATGCCATGGCAGGAGCGGGTGTCTCAGTGCCAGGAGTTGGAACAAACGGTGTGGGCGGAAGCGCGACCGTCTTTGTATCGGGCCGAGAGCATCCGGTTGGCTTCGGGGGAGAACATGAACGCCATCGTCAGCCGGTTGCCACTGAAGGATGATCAGGGTGAAGTGACCGGAATGGTGGGGGTTTATTGGGAGGTTTTTGAAAAGCGGGAAGAGAGGATGGTGACGGAACAACCCCGCCGTCTGGCCGAAATGGAAAAATGGTTGTGGCGGTTTTCGTCGGTGGTCAATCAGGGAACTCCATTGGTATTGATTGCCAATGTCAAGGGGGAAGTGGGTTATGTCAGCCCGAGTTTTTGTACCGCCCTGGGGATCAATCCCGAGGACATCCTGGGGAAGCCTCATGAATTAATGAATATCGGTTTGGTGGGTGAAGCGGGAAAACCGTGGCAGGGAGAACTGGAAGTTGCAAGAAAAGATGGATGGACGCTTCGGGTTTTGACCATGGTTGCGCCGATCCCCAACAAGGAGGGCCGGATTGAAGACTATTTTTCCCTCAGTCAGGATATCAGCGCCTTCAAGGAGATGGAACGCGATTTGACCGAAAGCAGGGAGCGTCTGCTGTCGGTGTTGCGGTTTGCGGAGGAGGGGGTTTGGGAATGGGATCTGGTCAGGGACTGGATGATTTTCAGTCCACGTTGGTTGCTCATGTTCGGGATCGAAGGGGTGGATCCGGATCCAGGGAAGGGGCGCGAGAACAGGCACCAACGGGTTCATCCCGATGAACGGGAAATTGTGGAAGGGGCGATTCAGGTTCATCTGTCGGGGGTGCGGGAATTTTACATGTCGGAACACCGGATGCGGCATGAGGATGGGCACTGGATGACGGTGTTGGAGCGCGGGCGGATTACCCGGTGGGATGAGCAGGGGACACCGTTACGAATGGTCTGTGGTGTGGTGGATAGATCGGATCGGGTCGGGGAGCCTGGACGGGAGATGCCCACGGCAGCGCTGGCTGCGCAACCCGAACCGGCGGCCATCGTGGCCACCGAGGTGATTCCCGAGGAGTCGCAAGCGCTTGGCGGGGAGGTGCCCCCGGTGTCGGTGTTCGTTCGGCCCTGGCCTCAGGTTCATGGTTTGGATATTGTGGCGGGTTTGGGGCGTGTGGCTGGGGATATCCAGCTCTATCGTCATCTGTTGGCCGGTTTTCATGAAAAATATTTCGATCTCACCAAACGTTTACAAGAAATGATGGTTAAATCACGCTATGATCGTATCAATCGTGAGCTTCAGGGGGTCAGAGAGGTTTTGTTCGAGCTGGGGGCCTTTGGATTGCACGATCAGGTGGGTGCTTTGGAAGGGGTGTTGCAATGCAGTCCGCGGAAAAAAACGGTGATCATTGATCAATTCATTCCGTTCTGTCGGACTTTCGATGTGTTGATGGAAGAATTGCGGCGATGGAAGGATCAGGAAGCCGATTTTGAGGGCAGGCGGTCGTAAAGGGTTGAAGCGTGGCCTGGCTGGGTGTCCAAGGGGGCGAGTTGATCCGTGGGGTGGGGGGACCCTTGGATCGGTGGCGTTTGGGGCTGTGCTTGTCGGGGGGGGAGGGGTCGGAATGTGTCGGGGCCCTGAGGCGTTTCGTGCAGGAATGAGAGAGGGGAAGGCGGCTGGTCTTCCATGGCGCGGTGGACGGCACGGAGGAAACCAAGAGGAAGTCGTCAAGTGATGGACACTCGACCCCGATTGTTGATCGTCGATGATCAACATGACAACACAAGAATCCTTGAGCATTCTTTTGGGCAGGAATTTATCGTTCTGGCCGCCTGGGATGGTTGGACGGCCCTGGAGCGTGCCAAGGAAAAGCCGCAACCCGACATCATCCTTCTGGACGTCATGATGCCGGGGATGGATGGCTTTGAGGTTTGTCGGCGTCTGAAAAGTGACCCGGAGACCGCCCACATTCCAGTTATATTTCTGACCGCATTGACCGATTCCCGGCACGAAGTGGCAGGGTTGGAGCTAGGGGCAGTGGATTATCTGACCAAGCCGTTCAACCTGCCGGTGGTGCAGGCCAGGGTCAGGACTCAGTATGAAATCGTCAAAAATCATAGGCAATTGGCGCAACAAAACCTCCAGTTGCTCGAGTCGCAGCGGTTGCGGGACGAATTGGAGAGCATTACCCGGCACGATTTGAAGAGTCCTCTGGCGGTCATATTGGGATTTATTCAGTTGATGTTGCGGGACAAGATGGAGCCCAGCAAGATTTTTCTTGAACAGATGGAAAAAGCGGGGCTGCAAATGTTGGAGATGATCAATGGATCCCTGGACGTGTATCGGATTGAGCAGGGGGTTTATGCCTATCATCCGACGCGTGTCAATCTCATTCATTTGCTTGATCGAGTGGTTGGGGAGCGGCTCATTGCTGCCCGAAGACACGATGTGCGGATTCTTCGCGAGGAATTGGTGGATGGCGAGGAAAGGTATTATGTTTCGGCAGAGGAGTTGTTGGGTTATTCCATGTTAGCCAACTTGTTGGACAATGCCATGGAGGCCACCCCAAAGGGAGGAACCGTCACCATCACCATGGGGCGGACGCAGCAATGGATTTTGATTGCATTGGCCAACCCCGAAATGGTGCCTGAGGTGATTCGTGATCGTTTTTTTGATAAATTTGTCACTTATGGCAAGCGCAAGGGATCGGGTATCGGCACCTATTCGGCGCGGTTGATCGCCCGTCTGTTTGGTGGGGATATTACCATGGAGACCGACGCCCGGACGGGAACGATTGTGACCATTCGTTTACCGGCGTTGGATTGACAAACGGGACGTCACTATGCAGATCGCCCTGGTTCGGAATGATTTTAAAAAAGAAAAGGGGTCTGGGGGATTTCCCCATAAGCGTTAATTTACTTTAAACTGTTTATTTCCACTTTGTTACTTTCATTAATTTGAGACAACCATTGACAG
>JADFZF010000148.1 GCA_015232645.1 Magnetococcales bacterium
ATCAGCATACCGTCAATGGTTTTCTCGAATTAATGATACGCAGCGGAAGAAAACCGGCCGAATAGGGATGCATCCGTTGCTTGACCAGGGTGACGTTGTAACGCTGGAGGAAATGAAAGGCCTCCACATTCCGATAGCCGATGCTTTTCAAGGTCGCGGTCCTTTTCCGGATCATGTCCGGTGAAAAAAGTTCCGCGAAAAGATTCCAATACAATGTCTCCAAGGCCTCCGGGGAAAAATGGCGCGGTTGAAAAACGACGTGATTCAAATCGTACCGAGACCAATCCTGGTGGAAAAGGCGTCCCTGGGAGAGCATGCGTTGAAAAAGTACGGTTCCCGGCAAGGGGGTCAACAGCCAACAGATCACATTCATCGTGGGTCGATGGCTGAAGTAGGCGATCGTTTCCCTGACGGTCGATTCCGTATCCTCATCGAATCCGAAAATCAAGGATGCCGTTCCCAGGATCTTGAACGTGTTCAATGCCGTGAATAATTCATCGTAATGCTCGACATTGTTGCAACTCTTGCCCACGGAGTCCAGTGCCTGGGCGCCGATGGATTCCATTCCGATGAAAAGCTGGTTGCAGCCAGACGCGAAAGCCAGATTCAACAGGTCGGGCTTGCGGTAAATGGTGGTTGTCGCCTGAGACATCCAATCGATCTCTTTCTGCCGCCGATTCCACTGAAGACCTTTGAACAATTCCCGCGCATAGTCGGGGCGCATGTCGATGGTGTCATCGACGAAAAAATAGTTCTGCGCCTTGGGCAAGGCATTGATTTCCTCGATGACATGATCCACCGGTTTCGAGCGAATGGCGGTACCCGAAGAAGTCGTGACCGAACAAAAATCGCAGCCGATGGGGCACCCTCGTGTGGTAAAAATGGGCATCACGGGCAAACCATCACGCCCCAACATGTAAATCCCCAGATCCATGCCACGCCAGTCGGGTGCAACCCGTCGTGACAAATCGGGTCGATGGTTGCATTGGTAGAGCGGTTGCAATCGGTTTTGCCCGGCGTGGTGCAAAACCGTCTCCCATACATCCTCCGCCTCACCCACCACCACGGCATCGGCATGCCTGCCCGCTTCCTCCGGCAACAATGTCGCATGGATGCCTCCGATGACCACCTGCACATGACGCCGCCGAAAGGCATCGGCAATTTGATAGGCGCGGCCAATCTGGGTGGTCATGGCGGTAATGCCTACCAGATCCACGTCGATGTCGAAATCCACCGGTTCGACAACGTCATTGACGATCCGCACCTCATGGTGCCTGGGCGTCAGGGATTGCAGAATCGCCAGAGATAGCGGTGGCATGTAGGCCCTTCTGAATTTTTTCGCAAGGCCATAGGCATCCAGGACGCTGGGGTAGATCAGAAGAATTTTCAAAACCGTATCCTGCGATGGTCGGGGCGGAACGGAATCGTGGCCTGGGTCGCCCCGGTCAGTGTTCCAACCGGGCTCCCGCCAGGATCCTTATCATGCGATCGAATCGATCTCCGGCGATGGAGACGTTGTCCAGCGCGGTTTCATCCAGTTCGTCCTCCAGGATCTCATCGGAATCCAGTTTGCCCCCCTTGCCATAGCCCATGCGCTGAACCGTACCCCGCAGACGGTCGGCCAGAAACACCGCAAGCGCCTTGAAAAAACGCCCAGCGAAGCCGGGGTCGGAGACGAATCGAGCTTCCAGAACCTTTTTTTCCAGTTGCAGATAGACAACCTCGTCCAACGCCGTCACCGTGGCCGATGTGGGGGCGCTGTCCACGAAGGACATCTCCCCCAACATTTCCCCGGAGCCCAGTTCGGCCACCGAACCCAATCCCTTGACGGTGACCTGCATGTGTCCCGAGACCACGATGAACAGTTGTTCCAGGCGGGTGCCCTGGTGGATCAGTACCGCCCCCCTGCCCAACTCCTTCAAACTCCCGACCCTGGCCATCCATTCTACATCCTCGTCGTTCAGAAGTCCGAATATGAAAAGAACTTTGCGCACTGTTTTCTTCCTCGGTCACAATCGATTGTTTAAAGAAGTTGACGCTGCACCAATCCGGCGAAGATTCTATTTTTCGCCATCAGCGTCTCATAATCACCACTTTCCACGACGCGACCGTCCTGCATCACCAGGATACGGTCAGCATGGACGATGGTGCTCAGCCGGTGGGCGATGACCACGCGGGTGATGTCCAGGCTCTTGACGCCTTCCATGACCGTGGCCTGGGTTTGATTGTCCAGAGCGCTGGTGGCCTCGTCCAGAAGCAGGATGGCCGGGCGTCCCGCCAAGGCCCGGGCCAAAAGCAACCGCTGCCGTTGTCCCCCGGAGAGGCTGCCCCCCCCCTCCTGCAGGACCGTGTGCAACCCCATGGGCATGGCGGCAATATCCTCTGCCAATCCCACCCGGCGAGCCGCCCGCATGGCCTGCTCCTGGCTGATGCGTCTGGATCCGGCGATGTTGCTGAAGATGGATCCGGCGGCAATGCGGCCGTTCTGCAGGACCACCCCCATCTGCCGGCGCACGGCATCCAGATCCAGACCCCTCAAAGGCTTGCGGTCGAAGTAGATCTCACCCTGCTGCGGGCTCTCAAACCCCAGGATCAACCGCAGGAGGGTGGATTTTCCGCTGCCCGAGGGGCCGACGATGGCGATGAATTCCCCAGGCTTGATGGCCAATGAGAAATCGTCGAGGATCGTCGGGCCCTGGGAGGAATATCGAAAACTGACCCCATTGAAGATCATGCCGCCACGCAGACGGCCCGGTGCCCGGCGGCCGCCGCCGTTTTCCGGAACCGCCTCTATGATCGGATGGAAACGTTCAAAAAGAGGACGCACCCCCAGGGCCTGACTCAGGGCCAGGGTCATACCGGTCATGGATTGTAGAAACTGGCCGAAAGCGGCGTTGAAAGCAAGAAGCGATCCCACCGAAAAAACTTCTGGAGCCGGATCAGCGTTTCCGGTCAGATCAGGACCGGAACCCGTCAAGGCGAAAAGACGGACGTCATGGGCTGAATCCTTCAGCAACCAGATCACCCCCATGAAAACCAACAGATTGGCCCCCAGGGGTACGGTGGCCTGAAAGAACTCCTGAACGCTGGCCAGGGCACGGGCTGCAACGAAACGACCCTTCTGCTTTTGGTAGAGCCGCGCCCAGGTTCCCATGGCCCGTGGGTGGGCTCCCGCCACATGCAGTTTGCTCACCCCGATGATGAATTGCAGGACCAATCCTTCCACTCCCCCCTGATGGCGTACGTATTCCCGTTCGTGGCGCATCTGGGCGCGAGCAAGAAACGCGGTCACCACCAAAAACACCAACACCACACCCAGACCAATCAAAGCCAATTGCCAACTATAGAAGAACATCACCACAAGACTGATGAAGGAAAACAGGAAGGAAAACATTGAAACAATGATCGTCCCCGAGAGAGTTTCGCGGATGGTCTGGATACCCAACGTCCGATCCGCCAAGTCTCCCGAGGTAAAACTCCGGAAAAAACCGGAAGGCAGCCGCAGCAGGCGGTCGAAAACTCCGGCCTGGAGACTCCAGTCCAGACGGCCCTCGACACGCAGGATGGCGAAGGACTTGACTGCTTCGAAACCAGCCGCCCCGAAGGCTGCGGCGGCCAGAATCGCCACCAATTGCTCGTGTTGGCTCAAGGCCGCCCTGGGAATGACCGATTCAATCAGGATCCCGGTGGCAATGGGCGTCACGATCCCCAACAGGGCGACCGCCAATCCCAACAGGGGAATCCGGAACAGATCGGTCCGGGAATCGTGCAGGCCGAATGCGACCAACTGCCGGAAACTCACGGGGAAATCCGGCAGGCGCCGGTACAGGGAAACCGCTTGGCCGCCCAGGGACTGTGCAATTTTCCGGTCCACCGGGAGTCTTTGCCCGCTGATGGGATCCACCTGAACATAACCACCGCCGCCACGAACCGGCAGCAAGGCCACCGGAACTTCATCGTTTCGAGTGCCCAGCAATGGACCATTATCCCGGAGCCACCATTCGTCCCGCAGCAACACCGTCCGGCTACGCAGGCCCGAGGCCCCCAGGATCTCATCAAGATCGGGACGTTCCCGCTCCGGCGGGGCACTGACCACATGCCCCAGGGGTTCGGCCACCAACCGGCAGGCGGCCAGAAGTGCCTGTTCGGGGTCGACCCGGGTGGAGATCTGGTCCTTCTTCAAGGGGCGCACGGTTCCCGCCAGAGCAGCAAACCCATCCGTCAGCGACCTTTCCTCCCCCCGCCAACGGCGTTCCAAATTCCTGGAATCCCGTTGCCCGTGCTGCACCAAGAGTCCCCCCAGACGGATGGTCACCAGAGTGTGGAATGCGGCGAGATTGGGCCATAATGCCCCTTCCTCCAACAGGTCTGCCGTACTTCGGGTCACCCGTTCCACCGGCGTATCCCCCAAAATCTCCAACCAGGTGTCTGCACATAGTGGAACGTGACCTTCCTCGACCGGCTGGTCCAAAAAGGCCGTTTTTTCTCCTTGAAGAGGAAACCAACCGACCCCATGGCTCGATCCTACCATGCGCACCCCTGGCTTCAGCCGGACGATTCCCTCCAGGGAGGAGGGATGATCCGAATAGGTCAATACCGTATCGTTCTGCCCCCGGGCCAGGGTAATGATCCAGCGGTCCAACCGATCCGCCACTTCCGCGACCGGCAGGGTCTCCAGAAAGTTTCGATGGGCAATTTCCAACACCTCCACGTTCAACCCGCCTGCCGCAATGATTCCGACCTTTCCCCCTTCCCCGGGGATGGGCGGCATTCCCAGGAACAGGCCTCCCGCATTGATGGCGCACAAGCTACGGCGCCGCCCTGTCAACCCTTCCCGTCGATAGGGGGTGGTAAACAAGTTCACGGTTCCGGAAAGGACCAGAAAAATGGTGTCCCGGCCCGAAATCTCCAAAGTTTGCCGACCATTCAGCGTCAGGCGGCGGACTCCTTCACCTGCGGTCAAAGCCAACCACGGCTCGGGATCGATGGTCATTTCTACACCTCCCGAAACTAAATCGTCTGTACCAGAGTGGCGTACTCTCCACCCAGGGCCAGAAGTTGATCATGGGTTCCCCGCTCCACCGCCTGCCCCTTTTTCAACACGATGATTTCATCACAGTCGCGGATGGTAGACAGTCGGTGGGCGATGATGACACAGCCGGTACCCCGGCGACGGATGTTGGCATCGATGTCGTTCTCCGTGACCGGATCCAGGGCCGATGTGGCTTCGTCCAACACCATCAGAGCCGGCTGAGTGACCAGGGCACGGGCAATCTCCAACCGCTGGCGTTCGCCGCCGCTGAAATTGAGGCCCCCTTCCTCCACATGGCAGTTCAGACCATTCGATCGTTGTCCCACCTCTCGCAGAATACATGCATCCTCAAGGGCTTGAATCAGGGTATCGTCGGGAACTCCGTCATCCCAAAGGGTCAGGTTGTCACGCAGGCGGCCTTCGAACAAAAACAATTCCTGGTCCACATAGGCCAATGCAGTGGCCCGCAATCGTGGAGGAATGGTTTCCAGGGGAAGGCCATCCAGAAGGATTTCCCCCGAGCTGGGTTGCAACAGTCCACACATCAGCCGCCCAAGTGTGGATTTGCCACTGCCCGACCCCCCCACCAGCGCAACCCGTGCGCCCGGCTCCAAAGTCAGGGAAAACCCTTTGATGAACGGAGGCTCCACGGGACTGAAACCGAAATCGACATCCCGCAACGTCAGGGTTCCATTCAGCCGCCGGGCCGTTTCCAAATCCTCGGGACGGTTCTCCCAACGTGTGGGTGGCAAAGGATAGTTGAAAACATCCTCCAGGCGAGTGAAAAGTCCCTTGATGGTTTGCAGATCGCCGGCCAAAGCTACCAACCGTGTCACAGGGGTGGTAAAACCGGTCATCAAGGCCTGAAAAGCCACCAGGTCGCCGATGGTCAACACACCCTGCATGACCCGAAACCCGCCCATGCCCAACACCACCACGTTGGTCAATCCGGTCAACAAGGAGGGGATGACGGTCAACAGGGCGCTCTGTCCGCCCAATTCCTGTTGGGACAGCAGGCTGGAGGCTTGATGACCGGCCCAGCGGGCAAAGGCTTGATCGCCGGTTCCACTGGCCTTGAGGGTCTCGATGGAATGAATGCTTGCCACCGTCGCCGCACCAAGTTTGCCCAGATCGTTCTGCAGCCTGCGGCTCAGGTCCTCACGGCGGCGCTTCAATACTTGCAGGGCCACTCCGTTGAGGCTGACCAGAAACAGACCCGCCAATCCCAAAGGAGGATCGTAGATCAGCATCAGCAGCCCGTAGAAAAAGACCGAAATCAGGTTGAACAGGTTGGTGGCCAATTGCCCCGAAAGAAGTTGCGCTATGCGCTCGTTGGCGGCTACACGAGTGGCGACGTCACCGGGCTGCCGCTGGGTGAAGAAACTCAAGGGAAGACGTAGCACCCGATCCAGAAAACGGCTGGACAGGGTGACCGCCAGTTTGGTTTCCAGACGCAACAGGTAGTGCTGTTGCAGAACCGTCAACAGGCTTCGGACCACCAGGATCAGGATCATGCCCAGACAAAGGGGCCGGAACCACTCCTTTTGGCCATTGATGAGAATATCGTCCACA
>JADFZF010000149.1 GCA_015232645.1 Magnetococcales bacterium
TAGGTCGATCAAGGATTCCAGGGAGGTTTCTCCCGCCATGTTGATGACCCTGGGATCGTTGATGGCCATCCGCAGCCGTTCGAGCGCCGGCCGCTCCGCTGGCGCTCCGGTGAGGAGAATCACCACCTCCGGCCCCACCTCGGTGAGTACTCGGGTGGCCAGGGCAGCGAAGTTATCGGCGGACCAGCGTCGCACTGGAATCAAATCGCTGGCATTGGCGTTGAGAATGATCAACCGATGTCGCTGCGATAGCGGTGGATACAGGCGTTGGAGCTGCAGGCGCATCCGTTGCTTGTCCTGGTCCGTGCGGGTCACGGTCAAACGCTCGAGAGGTTCCGATCCGAGAACGATTTTGGCCAGGGGTTCGCCCTGAGGTTGTTCTTCGAGGGCTCGCGCCAAGGCCAGATAGGAATAACCGATGGCATGATGGGGGTTGTAGATGACTTCGTGGGTCAACAGGCGTCCCGAGTAATGACCTTCTTCGAAAAAGCGATGAAATCCGACCCGTCGCGGAGCACCACTCAAAAAGGCCAACAAGGTACTGAAGCGCGTATAGACTTCCAGATTGATGGTGGCATCCAGACGTAAACGCCACAGCTTGACGATGACACGGAGGGTATCCAGGAACAAATGGTACCATGGGGAAGGTCGCAGGATGATTTGTTGACTGTCGGGGTCCAACCCCATGAGGGTCAGAACCCCTCGACCAGTGGTAAAGGACAAAAAGAAAAGCTCGGCGGAAGGGTAACGGCGCCGTACCCACTGCAACGCGGGGTAGGCCAGGACCAGAGCACCCGCTTCGGCGATGCCGATAAAAAGAATACGACGTGGTTCGGTGTCCATCGGGGGGGATGGAATGATCCATCGTGCCACAGTGGCCAGCAAGGAGGCCAGAAAACACAGAAGAGTCCCCAACCATCGATCTATCATGCGCATGCGATCCGGGTGCACTGGCTTCGACCTTTGAAAGGGGAGGAGGGTACCGTTCGTTATTTTGAAAGCGATGTCAGGGTGTTTCGAAAATCCATTGTAGCCCAGACTACCCCTGAGACCAGTAAAATAAAGCTGATGGCACCGATCCACTCCATGACTGTTTGCAGGTGGGGCTTTTGAAAGGAATAGGGCTGGTAATGAGTCAATTGTTTCAGGGCCGTTTCCTGGCCCTTGAAGAAATGGTCCCCTGGACGACATTGATTTTCCTCCGGAGCCACGTAGCAGGCGGGATTTTTCATATTAAATCGGCCATCGGTCAGGGTCCATACCGATCCCAGTACCAGCGGTTGGTAGGGAAACCGTTGCAGGTGGTCCCCGAACAGGGGATCGTTACAAAAGAGTGGCGAAATTCCGGCGACCATGAAATTGTTTCGATCCAGGGGTAGGGAAACATTTTGAGTTTGCGGATCGACGCTGGCCCCCAGGTCATGGATGGATGGCATGGTGGCGCCGGAGCGAATCTGGTGATAATAGGACAGGATGGGATTGGGATCGTAGGTTTCGGACCGGAGTGGGGCCTGGTTGGCCAAGGCCTGGAGGGCTAGAACGAAGAAAATAATGGCCCAGGCTTGTTCCTTGAGATGACTGGGACTCCAATCGATCCCTTCATACGAGAGAATGCTCCAGAGGATGACTGGGATGACCAGTGCGGACCAGGTATGGACCAGCGGCATCCCTTCCCGCCAGAGGATGGCATGGCGTTGGAAGGTATTCCACAAGGGTGAGTAGGCGCTCAGAGCAACAGGAAGGGTCGCTACCGCGGCGATGATGGTCAAGCATTTGATTTGGGTTTTGGAAAGGGTCCATGGACTCTGGCATCCGCGACGTCGATGCATCCAGGCGAAACCTGCGACCGCGAGCAGAATCAGGGGGACGAGGGTGATTTCGACGGCGTAGTCGACGGTGGATTCCAGGGGAAAATGGGGATCTTGCCAGGCGGCCAGGACGGTTTCACGTCCGGGAGGTCCGAAGAACAAGCTTTTGATCAGCAAAAGAAGTGCATCATCCACCCCCCGCAGGAAGGCCAAAGGGACGGGGGCGGGTCCCAGATGGTCGAGGAACAGGAGGCCAGGCCACCATTTGGCTGCCGACAGCAGCAACGCCAGGATGAGGCTTCCGGCCAGGCGCCGGAAGAATCGGTGGTTGCTTACATGATTGTGCATGCCCCAGGTCAGCCCGATGAGAATGAGGGCGATGAGGATCGGCAGGAAAAGGAATACGGCGCCGCTCCAGACGACGTAGGCCAGGAGCATGGCGGTTCCGGCGATGTTGGGGAAGGAGGAGGGGAATGATTGCCGTGGGCGTGTCAGAAGCAGGGCCATCCAGGGGATAAGCATGATGACGTGGCATTGCAGTTGGCCCACGAGCATGTGGTTGACGTAATAGCCGTTGCCCATGAACAAGGCCGCGCCCACCCAGGAGGTGGGGTTGGAGACATTGAAGGAACGGTGCAGCAGGAGAAAGAAGCCGAGGCCACCCGACACGGCGAAGAGGTAGAAGGTCCATCGGACGCTGGCGAGGGGGTCGAGGAATAAAGTCAGCCATTGGGGGAAGGAATAAAACAGATTGCCAGGGTGGGCCAGGAGGGGCAGGCCGCCGCAAAAGGAGGGTGAGAACCAGGGGGGGGTGAAGATACCGTTGACGTGCAACCACAGGTGGCCATCCATGAGTTGCGGCAGGGTAACGGCAAAATGACGCCCAAGGAGCCCATGAGGGTTGGGAAGCGACGAGTTGTAAATGGCCAACATGGCCAGCAGAAGTAATGTCAAAATGCCAAGGCGTGCCAGCCTGGGTGTGATGGTCATCCCCATTCCTTGCCCAACGGATCGCATGAGTTTTGGTGACGGACCGAATCGGCAACATCACCGGGCGTTGGTCGGCATTATACCGGGTCCCTGTCTGAAATCGTAGTATAAAAGACACATGGGGGATGGGAGCGCTGTCAGGATGGGTTACGAAGTCTCGTCGCTTCATGGTAGTGTGGAGCGTTTCGTTTGGGTGGCGGATTGTGTCGATGACTTGGACAAGATGCCCCCGATACGTGGTTTCGAAACGGACGGTCGTGTCTTCGGGCCATGAAAAAACAATGAATATATGTTAAATGTCATGCCTTCCCATCCGTATCATCGAGTCAAATATTTCGCGTTCATGATCATACTGATGGTGCTATTGGCATCTTCAGTTGAGCTGATGTCTTATTTGGTTGTTAAATATATATTGCCAAGCGGACTGTTTTCTGGATATGTACCTAAGGAGACCTTCTCCATCCGCGGATTCACCGAAAGGGTAAATGACGATAGAATCATTACGATGAAACAAAATCATTATGTTGAATTGATTAAAGAAAATTGGACGATCCAGACGGATGGGGAAAGATTGAGAATCCCTCCAGGGAATACACTTCATGATATACGGTCAAATCAACCGAAATTCATATTCATTGGGGACTCGGTACCATTTGGATGGGGTGTCAATGCGGAAAATTCTTTGCCATTTCTCTTTAGCGAGAAACGTAAAGAATTGATCGTATTGAACGCATCCATCCCATCGTATTCACTGGGGCAGGCGGTGGCTCGACTTCGATCCGAATTTGTGAACCTGACCCATCTATCCTATATTTATCTGCAAATTTATGATCCTGCCAGTCAATATGGACTGTTTGGTTCCAGATGGGAGGAAAATGATAACTGGACCACAATGATGATAAGATATACAAATTTATGCTATATTCCAGGCACATCGTTTTTTTATTTTTCAAATTTTTTCAAAGTTGCAAACATTTTGTTTCAAAGGTGCCCCATCGCCCCAGGCGTGGAATCGGACCAGCGTTACAGGTCTTATCTGAGAAAACAATTGCACGAGGCAGCCGAAATTTCTCATCGTTCAAACGCCATACTGATCGTTGCCCCGGTGACTATCCCAAGGAATGCATCGGCGTTGGACATTCGTTCCCATGCCCATCGGAGAGCAATCAATATAATCAATAAAATAATGCTTGACGGGGCCGAGAAATATAAATATAAATTTTTTGATACAAGACAAATATTGACCGAAGACGATGACTTTATCGACTTGTGTTGCCATCTATCCAAAAAAGGGTCGGAAAAAGTCGCTCATGCCTTGTCAGAATATGTCAGCCACTAATTCTATTTTGTTACATTCGTTAACCAGACACAGCTAGCTGCGCAACTCCTTAGTCTGATTCTACCATGTCATATTCATTAATTGGAATGGATGGCTATTTATTATATAGATCAGTACATTGTCAATGGTTTGCTCAAGTTGATGAATGTAAGAAAGTAGAATTGAGAATCCCCATAATCGTTCATGTCCTCCTTTTTTCAGGGGTATTGGCATGGATGATTAAGAAAAAAAAGGGCTGGAGGCCATTCCTCCAATCCATTTTTTCCTTGATCGTTTCCACAAGCAGGGTGGGATCTGAACTGGTTACAAATCCCTGGGCCTCAATAACCGACCCGGGCAACCGCTGTTTTTATGTTCCTCTCCTGGCCCGGACTTGTCCGCATGTGGTAGAGTGCTGACTGCATCACCGCGTGCTGATTCAGTTTTCAACCCTCAAGCGACAGGAAGGCCTACAGCCATGGCTTTGGTGAACGGTTTGCCTCAATGGAAGGCTCTTGAACTTCATCGTGATCGGAATGCCCAGGTAACCATGCGGGAGCTGTTTGCAGGCGACCCGGGGCGCTTCCAGAACTTTTCTTTGCGTCTGGAGGATGTGCTGTTTGACTATTCCAAAAATGGCGTCAATCAAGAAACCATGAAACTCCTCATGGATTTGGCTCGGGCCTGCGACGTGGAGGGATGGCGGGATCGCATGTTTAAAGGCGCCATCATCAACAACACCGAAAAACGGGCTGTCGGTCACGTCGCCCTGCGCAACACCTCCGATCAGCCTTTCGTCGTGGACGGCAAGGACGTCATGCCCGAAGTCCGCGCCGTCCTCGCTCACATGAAACAATTTTGCCATGAAGTCCATCGCGGCGCTTTCAAGGGCCATACCGGCAAGGCGATGACCGATGTGGTCAACATCGGCATCGGCGGTTCCGATCTGGGGCCGGTGATGGTCTGCGAAGCCCTCCGCCCCTACGCCAATAAAAGCCTTCAGGTCCACTTCGTCTCCAACGTCGATGGGACCCATATCGCCGAAACTTTGCGTCGCCTGAACCCGGAAACCACCTTGTTCATCGTCGCCTCGAAAACCTTCACTACCCAGGAAACCATCACCAATGCCCTTTCGGCGCGGTCATGGATCGTCGAACGTTTCGGGGAAGCGGCTGTGGCCAAACATTTTATCGCCTTGTCCACCAACGCCCAGGAGGTATCGAAGTTCGGCATCAACACCGAAAACATGTTCGGCTTCTGGGACTGGGTCGGCGGACGCTACAGCCTCTGGTCGGCCATCGGCCTCTCCATCGCCCTGGCGGTCGGGTTCGACAATTTCATGGCCTTGCATGCCGGCGGCTTTGCCATGGATCAGCATTTCCGTACCGCACCACTGGAAAAAAACATGCCCGTCATCAAGGCGATGCTTGGGGTATGGAACCATAACTTCCTCGGTGCCGAAAGCTTTGCCGTCCTCCCCTATGACCAATATCTGCATCGTCTGCCCGCCTATCTGCAGCAGGCCGACATGGAATCCAATGGCAAATGCGTGACCCGGGAGGGTGAAAATTTGACCTGCGCCAGTGGCCCGATCCTGTTCGGCGAACCGGGGACCAACGGCCAGCATTCTTTCTATCAACTGATGCATCAGAGCACCCGTGTGGTTCCCGCCGATTTTCTGGCGGCGGTGCATACCCACAATCCCATCGGCGAACACCATCCCATTCTGCTTTCCAACTTTTTCGCCCAGACCGAGGCCCTGATGCGGGGTAAAACTTATGGTGAAGCCCGCTCCGAACTTGAAAAACAAGGGCTCAAAGGGGAGGAACTGGAACTTCTGAGCCGCCATAAGGTCTTCCCAGGCAACCGGCCAACCAACTCCATCCTGGTCAAACAGTTCGATCCCCGGACCTTGGGCATGATCATTGCCCTGTACGAACATACCATTCATGTGCAGGGAATCATCTGGGGAATCAACTCCTATGATCAATGGGGCGTCGAGTTGGGCAAACAACTCGCCAAACAGATTTTGCCCGAATTGACCTCATCCGGAGCCGTCACCTCGCACGACGCCTCAACCAATGGCTTGATCAATTATTATAAACAACTGAAATAACACCACGGCCTTCCGCAGGCCCATGGAGGGAGGGACAGGTAGATTTCGGGCAGGGGGAGGGGCCCCTGCCCAGCCTGTTCCAATGCCCGGTGATCCCGGGGTCATCTGCGCTCACGCCAATAATCCCCAGGCACGGTGATGGGGTTGGGACCATCGGGGTCGATCCCGAAATCCTTCATGGCACGCATCCCCAGCTCTCGATGACCCAAAACATGCAGTGCCGTCAAGACGATGGCACGCCGATCAACCTCGAAAAATTCCCGCAAGGCCGTCCGCCCGTCACTGCGGCCGAAGCCATCGGTCCCCAGGCTGGCCCAATCATGGGGTACCCAACGGGCGACGATATCGGGAAGGGCGGAGACATAAT
>JADFZF010000014.1 GCA_015232645.1 Magnetococcales bacterium
ATCCTGTCATGCCTAAAAAACTCCCGCCCGAAGGGCGGAAACTGGGGTTGACGAACCTTGGGTGCTACAGTAATTTTTGAACAGAAAGTGTCTCATTTTCATTGACACATTCCGGTCTGGATTCTTGAAAAGGGGGCGGATGGTTTTTCCGCCATACGGCGGGCCTGCACTGACCCTATGATTGAAAACATGGTGAAGGCCGAGTTACCACTCGGAGGCTTGTGGTACACTGACTACCTGGGTACCCGGTGACCGTCATGCATTATGAAATTCTTGTATATCTAGGCCCCCTGGGCCGCACCACGTTTTTGCCCCAGGTCCACCTGACCCGATTTCTTGAAAGGAATATCGCCAATCAAAGGTCGGTCAATGCGAATCGCCCCATCCAGATGATAGTTCAGTTTTTGGGAACAATTTTTTATAATTTTCTTTAATTCCTGGGATGATTCGAGGAGCGTCGTATTGGCGGTGACCTGGACCTCGGTATTGCCATGGGCTTTGACGGTCATGGGTTTTTGGAGATGAACACTGGCAAAATAATTTCCTTCCAGTGAAATGGAGGCCTTCAAAGCGGAAATGGGAAGAGGATCGGAATTGGGATTGCTGACTCGCAACTTGATTTGAAAAGTTTGATGCGACAAGGCGATCTTTTCTGGTTCGATGGCCATTAATTCTACATCCAGCTTTTCCTGGACCCCAACCTTGGGAATGGCACAGGCTGAAAGCCAAGACGCGAGGATCAATACGGCAGCGATTACCAGTCGGTGGTCAGTGGTCACCTTCATGGTCATGCACCTCCAGTGTGGTCCGGGAATGAAGAATATCACTTTAAATTGATAGTATACACCATCGGAATGGCCATTCCAAATCATGTTTCCCTCCGCGGGAAGGGGTGGCCATGAAAATCAGGTCATTTTCATCACCATGAAAGATCCACTTCGATTGCGGCTTCTTCAGGCAACTAGCATGAACACTGCCAGATTTCACCTGACATCCTCCGACGCAATATGTTAATTTTCGCCAAACAGCATGAATCACAACAAAAAAAATACACAAACATGTAGGGGTATATTGAAAAACGACGACGAGTTGCCACTGTCATCGATATAAAACGGGCACCGATCATAAGGAATATTAGGTCTTCTCCCTCCCTCCGCTCTCCGCTGTCGCAAGGACAACTTAAATGACAAGAGGCACTATAAAAAAGATAGAAGTTAATAATCTTAGAGTTGGAATGTTTATAACTGATTTTAATCATGATTGGCGTAATCCCTGCTGTCAGGACAAAGATCCGAATGCTTTCCGGGGTCCACGACTCATCCGAACCGAAGCTGAAATTCAGAAAATTATTGACCATGGCATCAAGGAACTCTTCATCGACATCGCTCTAGGCAAAGAGACAGATGGGCAATCGTTGGATGAAGTCGAGCAAAAACTTTCGCAGCAATTGTTGGAACTGGATGATGACGAAGAAATCTCCAATCAATCCAACCCCATCAAGCCGTTTTCCGAGGAACTTTCAGCCGCCGCCGAAGTCAAGTCCAAGGCACGCAAGATCGTGGGTCATGTTTTGGCGGACGCCCGTTTGGGTAAACAGGTCACTCTGGCGCCAGTACAAGATGCCGTCCGGGGGATGGCCGAATCGATGTTCCGCAACCCTGACGCCATCCTCAGTCTGAGCCTGATCAAAAAACGCGATGAATATACTTTCATGCATTCTGTCAATGTGGGAGTTTTCCTCATGTCCTTCTGCCGCGCCCTGGACATGCCGGAAGAGACCATCATCAAAGTGGGTGTGGGTGGCATGCTTCATGATATCGGCAAAATGAAAACCCCCGAAAACATCCTCAACAAGCCGGGAAAATTGACGGATGAAGAATTCCTGATCATGAAACAACATGTTGTATTCAGCAGGCAAATTCTTGAACAAACACCAGGAATACCAGACATCAGCATCTATGTTGCCGCCCAGCACCACGAACGCTTTGACGGCACGGGTTATCCCTCCGGGATGCGCGGAGAGGAAATCAACGAATTTGGCCAGATGGCGGCCATTGTGGATGTCTATGATGCCATCACGTCAGATCGTATCTACCACAAAGGTAACCCTCCCCACGTCGCATTAAAACGGATGCTCGACTGGTCAACAAACCATTTCAATCCCGGACTTTACCAAAAATTTGTTCAATGCGTCGGCATTTATCCCATTGGAACCCTGGTGCGTCTGGAAAACCAACTGGTAGGTGTCGTTATACATTCCAACAGTGAAAGCCTCCTTTATCCAGTCATCAAGGTGATTCTTGACGCCAGATCGGGAAAACGACTCAACCCTCGAGACATCAACCTGATGGATCATTCTGCCGATACTGGCGGCGGCTTTCGCATCATTCGTCCGGAACCGAATGATAAATGGAAGATTGATCCCAAACACTTCATGCCCAAACCAGATCTGTTTCAATAATGGGAGACTCTATCCATTCCGTTACTTGGCGAGCTGGCGCATTTGGAAAACAAGCATTCTAAACTAAGGGATACAAAAAGACGAACTCTATCCATGGGGGGATGGGACAGGTCCTATTCTAGCCCCAACCTATTGGTCAATCGGCCTATTTTGTCCACTGATCGATCCACCCACCCCCTCTCAATTCGCGTCAGGACTTGGCATCTGCATCAACATGAACAACTTTAACTCTTGAAATTCCCGGGCTGGGCTGGGTCTTCCTTGAAATTGGAGTTATCTTTTGCCGCGGGGCAACCGATACCATACCCCGGATAAAAGACCACTCTATTGATTGAGGGGAAGTGACATTGACCATGCTCCCAGGTTATCGCTATTGGTTGCTGTGTTTATCTTTGTTGTTAACTTCCTGCGCCGTCACCCCCGAACCGATACCGCCGTCGGTCACCATGCGACGGGTTCAAGACGACACGGCAAACTATCACAAGGATATGAAACGGGTGGTACGGGCCATCTCACTGGCAGAGGCCATGGCACGATCCATCAGTTACAATCTGGACCACCGCTTGAAAATCATGGAAGCCGCCCTGGCCATGGGGCAGAGCCAATTGACCGGTTATCAACTACTTCCCCAGGTTGCCCTTCAGGCCGGATATTCAGGGCGCAGCAACAGTCTGGGTTCGTCCAGCCGTTCGTTGCTTACTGGGGAAACCAGCCTACAATATTCCACGTCTTCCGACAGGGCTTATAGCGACATCGACTTGACCATGACCTGGAATATTCTTGATTTTGGCGTCAGCTATTTCAAGGCCAGACAACAGGCAGACCGCTATCTGGTGACGGAGCAACGGCGGCGCAAAGTGATTCAAAACATCATTCAGGAAGTCAGGCAGGCGTACTGGCGGGCGGTGGTTGCTCAGGAATTGCTGCCGGACATTGAAACCTTCCTGAAAGAAGCCAATCTGGCACTGGAAGATGCCACGAAAGCGGGCGAGAACCTATTGCAGCCACCGTTGGACGCGCTGAAATACCGCATGGGATTGCTGGAAACGGTCTATCAAATCGTCACCCTGCAACGAGATCTATCGGTGGCCAAGACACAATTGGCGGCGTTGATGAATATAGACCTCAAGGAAGAATTTCGCTTGGAGATCCCGGGACGTGAGACAATGACGGTACCGAAGATTCCATATGACATGGATCTTGTGGAAAAGATGGCCCTGTTCCTACGTCCAGAATTGCGCGAGGAGGATTATCAGAAAAGGATCGACGTTGCCGAAACCAAGTTGACATTGTTGCAGGCTCTTCCCGGGTTAAGTCTACAAGCAGGAGCCCATGGATCGAACAACAGTTTCCTCTTCAACAAACAGTGGGCCGATGGTGGTCTAAAGATGGCCTGGAACCTGATCAACCTGGCGGCTGGACGTGATACCGCCGATGTCGCACACACCCGGGAGAGGGCGGGAGACATGCGTCGTCTTTCTTTGGGAATGGCCATACTGACCCAGGTCCATGTGGCGATGGTGCGTTACAATCAAACGCTGGAAGAGTATGAACTCGTCAAAACCATGAGTGAAACCGCCGACAAGATTCAACATTATTCCAACGAATCGCGCCAGACCATGACGGGTTTGGATGTTATTCAGGCCCAGGCGCGTGCGATCTACAGACGTTTGCAGATGGGTTTGTCGTATGCGGAACTTCAAAATGCCGCCGGACAGGTCTACGTGTCCATGGGATTGGATCCGCTGCCGGAGAAGCTGGAATCAGGGGATATGGAGGCATTGACGGTCACCTTCAAGGGGGTCATCAACCGTTGGCAGACGGGAGAGGTCGAAATGGGCTCATTGGCGAATAATCGCAGGCAGGGTGTTGAGGGATGAAAACGATTGGATGGCTGGTGATGGGGCTGTTTTTTCTATCGGGGTTGGGTGGGGCCCAAGCCGAAGGGATGAAATCTCCATGTATCCCCACGCCCCTGGCTTTGGATGACAACGGTGGAACCGGGCCCTTGCGGGGACTGGTGGTGGCTTCTCAAGAGGCGATCCTCTCCAGCGAATTGGCCGGGAGAATTTTGGAGATTCGTCGGGAGGTTCGACAAAGTTTCAAAGCGGGAGAGGTGTTGGTCCGTTTTCATTGCCCCGATCGAGAAGCGCGGCTGAAAAAAGCTAAGGCACAGCTGGAAGGAATCAATCAACGCCTTGCCGTCCATCGCAAGTTGGTGGAATTGCGATCAACGAGTACCTTGGACGTGGAACTCCTGGAGGCGGAACGTCTGGGCGCCGTGGCCGAAGTGGCGATTCAGCAGGCAGAGGTGGAAAAATGTGTCGTCAATGCCCCCTTTGCCGGAACAGTTGCCGAACGGTTGGTCAAATCCTTTGAAAGCGTCAATGCGGGGCAACCCTTGTTGGATATCGTCGGCGATGCGCCTTTCGAGATCCACATCATTCTCCCCTCCAATCTGCTGTCGGAGATAAAGGTCGGCACCCCGGTCATCATGATGGTGGATGAGACCAAGGGATGCTACCAAGCCCGAGTCATTCGGATGGGTGGACGAGTCAACCCCGCAGGCCAAACGATATTAGTGGTGGCTGGCATGACCGGAGAGAAAGGTGATCTGATTCCAGGCATGAGCGGCGCCGTCGTGTTTGAAGCGGAAGTCCCCCCTGGCAAAATTCAGAAACCAGGACAGTGAGGGAGGCGGTCAGCATTTCTTTCCGTATGGACCCATGGATGAGAGGAGGCAGGGAAGTGGCTCCCCCCCCCTTCCTTGACCTCTTGCATCCGTTGGTCAAGCATCTTCAATCGGGCCGCCTTCAGGTGTTGATCAGATGTCGATCGTCGAGTCAGCCTCCCATCAACGTCTGTTGCGCCGCAGACTGTAGACGTAGGCCAACACCTGGGCGACCGCCTTGAACAGTTGCGGCGGGATGACGGCGTCGAGAGGAACATCGGTATACAGGGAACGGGCGAGAGGGGGGTTCTCCACAAGAACGATCCTGTTTTCCCTGGCGATTTCGCGAATTTTCTCAGCGATGCGCCCACGTCCCTTGGCCACCAGCTTGGGGGCCATCATTTCCCCCTGTTTGTACATCAAGGCGGCCGCATAATGCGTCGGGTTGGTGATAACGACATCCGCCTTGGGCACCTCCTCCATCATACGTCGCTGCGCCATTTCCCGTTGCAACTGACGGATGCGCCCCTTGATCAGCGGGTCACCTTCCATCTGTTTCTGTTCGTCCTTCACCTCCTGCTTTGTCATACGCAACCCTTTGATATATTCGTGCTTTTGATAAACAAAGTCGAAAATTCCCAAGGTCAGGAAGGCGATGGTCACCAATACCAGAAGACGGAATATATCGTTGCCCAGGACCCGGATGATGTGGTCCAAATTAGTGTCGGACAGAGCAAAAATTTCCTGGGCGCTGTTTTTCAGAGATAGATAGACGGCAACGGAGATCACAGTTAGTTTAATGATGGATTTGACCAGTTCGATGACGGACTTGAAGGAAAATAACCTGCCGATGCCCTGAATAGGGTTGATTCTGGAGAAGGAGGGCATGATGGGTTCAAGGGTGATCAGAAACCCGTGTTGGACGATGGAACTCAGGATGGAGACAATGAGGAGAAGGATGAACAGCGGAGCAAGGTCCAGAACGAGATTGATGATCAGATCCTGGATCAAGGCAGCAATACCCTGTGGTTGAATGCCGTCGCTGACGAAGCCACTGAAGAACACGCGCATTCTGGACTGGAGGGAAATCCATAATTTATCCCCCTGGAAGTAGAACAGCGCGGTGGTGGCCAACAGCAACAAGGCGGTTCCGATTTCCCTGGAGGTGGTGACCTGGCCCTTATTACGGGCATCCTGCATTCTTTTTGCGGTGGGGTCTTCGGTACGGGACTCCTGGTCGATATCCTCAGCCATGGAAGGTTTCCTTTAAAAACCAATGGATCGGAAAGCCAAGGTGAAGAAGGTATCGATCTCGCGGATCATGACTTTGGCAAACAGGATCATGGTGAGACCGAGGATGATGAAGCCCATCATTTGCGCCAATGGCATAGAGAGGAAGAAGACCTGGATTTGAGGCGAGGCGCGATTGATGAGTCCCAGGCCGACATAGAGCAGGGTGGTGGCGACGACGATGGGGGCGGACACGAGCAGGGCAAGATGAAACATGGAGGACAGGGCTTTCATGGCGGACTTCAGCATGTTGCCGGTATGAGGCAATCCTGCCCCGAGGGGGATGGTG
Source organism: Magnetococcales bacterium (assembly GCA_015232645.1). Classification (GTDB taxonomy): domain Bacteria; phylum Pseudomonadota; class Magnetococcia; order Magnetococcales; family UBA8363; genus UBA8363. Next base: position 6,712 of record JADFZF010000014.1, read on the forward strand.
TTGAAGGATCGGGCGATGCCTTCGATGAGGAGGTAATGACCACCGATGGAGAGGAACAGGATAAGCACGGTCATATAGAGTAGGTTGGAGAGGACACCTTCCTGGATACCCGAGGTAGGGTCCATGACCATGGCCATGGAGAGTCCCATCTGAAAACCGATGACCGATCCGGCGACCTGGACTGAAATGAGTACCCAATGGACGAGCATGCCGATGACGGCACCGATGATGATTTCGGTGATGGCGGCGGCGAACATGGCGGGAACGTGTCCTTTGCCTTCGCCGGACCAGGGGGAAACCAGGGGAAAGATGACCACGGTGAGGGCCAGGAGCAGGGCGGCTTTGATACGATTGGGGCCGATGGCACGGGAGAAGAATGGTGCGGAAAGGAACAATCCAGAGAGTCTCGCCAGGATAAGAGCGGCCCGTTCCACTTCACCGACGGAAAGGCCGAGGAAGTCGATGAGGGCATAGGGATCCAATGTGCGCCTCCGTGGGTGTCAGTTGACGATGCTGGGGATGGAATCGAAGAGCCGTTTGAAATAATCCATGATGGTTTGCATCATCCATGGCAGGGTCAAGGAAAGCACAAGGAAGGTGGCGAGGATTTTTGGGATGAAGGTGAGGGTCATTTCCTGAATTTGGGTCACCGATTGGAACAACGAAATGACGATACCCACCACCAACGCGGTCAGAAGCATGGGGGCAGAGACCAGCAGGGCCGTTTTGAGGGCATCAACGACGAGTTGCAGGACAGTTTCGGTGGGCATGAGCCTTCCTTCGGAGTGTTATGAGATGAAGGTGGTGGAACGGATCTGGACTCGTTAAAGATGTGGGGATTATACAGGAGGGTTTGGACTTGTCCATGAAAAATAATTTATCATCCAAATAATTCCCAGATGTAGCAGTATCTTGTCAGGATTATGAAAGTCAGGAATGATCGAGTTGGTCGTGGTAGATTTTTTCGTAAAGCTCGAAGATGGCGATGGCCATGGCGGCGATGACTGGGCCGAAGAACAGTCCCAGGATGCCGAAATCAATAATACCGCCGAAGGTGGCCAGGGTGGTGAGGAAGGTATGTCCGAGACTGGAAAGATCGTTATCAGGATCTTCTGAGGCGTGCCAGGTGGAAAGGTGGCGAATAAGAATGGGCCGCAGGACGTTATCGATGAGGAAGCCGTTAACGATGGCGCCCCAAAGCAATACAAACAACCCCGATCCTTCGCGTCCACTGGCGAACAGGTAGTAGGCCAGCGGGCCCCAGATGATGGGGCCGCCGATGACGGGAATGAAGGAGGTGACGGCCAGGCTGACGCCGAAAAAAAACCATTGCAGACCCAGGAATGCCGCAATGGTGGCAAAGGAGATACCCTGGATCAGAGAGATGGCGACGGTGCTCATGGTCAGCACGGTGGCCAATCCAGCAAAGCGGTTCAGGAGGAAATCGTCATAGAGATTGGGCAGTGGGGTCAACAGGCGCAGTTTATGAACCAAAGCGGGTCCGTCGCGGTAGAAAAAAAACAGAGAAAACACCACGAGTATCAACGAATAAATGAAAGCCAGACTGTTGTTGGTGATCCCTTGGAAAAGAGACAACATGCCATTGGTCAAGGTTTTGACCAGAGACTCCTGGTTCTTGGCCACTTCGTCGAGAAGGAAATTTTGCAAAAAATCGGGGATGGGCAGAGAATAAACGATATTTTTTCCCGATTCGACCATGGCGGCATTGTTTTCAAAACCGGAAACCCAATCGCGCATGCGGACAACAAAATCGCTGGCCAGGAGGGCGCTGGCGGAGAGCAGATAGAGAATAGGGGAAATGACGAGGAAGAAGATCAAAACAGTCATGAGCAGGGCTGCTTTATCCGATTCTAATGAAAAGCGCAGGGAAAGGCGCCGATACAACGGGAAGGTTGCGGTGGCCAGCAGCACGGCGAGGAACAGACCGGGGATAAAAGGAACGAACAGCCATAGGAGCCCGGCGCTGGCCAGTAGTATCAGCAGCAGCAGAAACCCCTGTTGATGAGGTTGGGGCTGGTGGACGACATCCGGTTGTGGATGATTGGAATCGAGCATGACGGGAGGATGATGGTTGAAGGTGGTGGTGGGTTCGCGGCAGAAAAGCGCCGAATCCGGGGGTGAAAAGGTCCTGATGCGGTTGGAGAGGAGCATATGAAAACAAAACGATATATCTCGGGCAGGCGTGCCGTGGCATCCTGCGTTGTACTGGCCGCAGCCACCTGGATCGTGGCCCCCCCCTCCGAAGCCTTCGGGACCGGAGCCTGGACCTATCCGGAGAACTCATCTGCAAGGATGCGCAATATTCAGGAGTTGAGCGGATTACTGAACAAGTTGAGCGTGGCGCACATCCAGCAGCAGCAACGTATGCAGACCGCCCAGAAGACATTGGCAGGTCTGGAAGCACAACTTGCCGCGGCGCAAAGGTCTTTGATGGTCGAGGAGGGTTCGGCAGCCGAATTGATGAACAAATATCGCAAGGCACAGGAGCTATCCCTGATCGACCCGATGCTCTCCACTGAAACACAGCGACGGGCGGTTGTCAAGGCGAAGAAGGCCCACGAGGCCCGCAACTCCAAGAACAGAAAAAAAATTGAAACGCTTTCAGGCAAGATACTTCAGGTTCGCACAGAAATTGAAAGTGCCAGTCAGGCGGTGAACTCCATATTGCAACAGATCGACCGCGCTGTCAGAGAACGTGACGAGGTCAGCGAGATGGTCTTTCTCAAGACAGTCGCCAATTGACGGCTGTCCAACCGGGGTGATCGTATTGATGCCTTTAGATATTAGGCAGTTGGTAAATCGAAGAGGCCAGAGGGATGAGGGGTGTAGCAAGGCTTTGCAGGGATTCGGAAGGACCGGAAAATAAATAGCCGCCCGGGACCAGATGTCGGCACAGTTTGTTGACCAGACGTTCCTGGGTATCGCGGTCAAAATAACTCAGTATGTTGCGGCAGAAAATGGCATCCATCCGTTCGCGCAAGGCGAAGGATGGATCCATGAAATCCAGTTGCCTGAAATTGACCATGGCACGCAGCGATGGGACCACCCGGGCGAGACTTTTACGACGATCCTTGCTCTTGAGAAGATATTTTTTTTTCAGAAAGTCGGGGATGGGCTGGGTTTTTTCCATTTCGTAAATGGCGTTTTTGGCAAAATCGAGTATTTTCGGGCTGACATCAGTGGCCAGGATCTGAGATTTGAAGGAGATGCCGGGGTAGTGCAGGGCAAATTCGCACAGCACCATGGCCAGAGTGTAGGGATCCTCGCCGGTGGCGCAGCCGGCGCTCCACAGGTTCAGGGTACGGCTGATGCCGGCGCCATGGATTTTGATCAGTTCCGGCAATGCCGTCTGGGCCAAAAACTCGAATTGTTGCGCATGGCGAAAAAATTTGGTGGTGTAGCTGGTCATGGCGTCCAGCAACAACACGAATTCCCGTTCGTCGTTGTCTTCCTGTCCAAAGAGGATGTCGTTGTATTCAGACAGACTCATGATGCCGAGGCTGTGCATGCGCCGGCGCAATCCGGTAGCCAAAAGCCCCTTTTTGGTAATGGGGAGGCGGATGCCAAAACGGCCATGGATCTCGGTGCTGAGACGTTTGAGAAACGTATCATCAAGGAGGTCATGCGCGGTGGTGAAGGGATCGTGCGAAACCATGTCTCGTGGGCACCCTACCGATCAGCTGCCGAATGTCGGATCGGATGAACCGACGGCGACGCATGAGGGCTCGACAGTCCAGGTCCTAACAGCCACAAATGCGGATGACTTCGCTCGCCAACCTTTCCAGAGGCAGAACGGTATCGACCCCGCCATGCTTGATGGCCTCCTTGGGCATTCCGAAGACAATACATGATTTTTCGTCTTGAGCCAGGTTATAAGCCCCGGCCTCTTTCATTTCCTTCATCCCCCGGGCGCCATCGTCACCCATGCCGGTCATGATGACCCCGACGGCATTAGCCCCGGCGTAACGGGCCGCGGACCGGAACAGGACGTCAACGGACGGTCGGTGGCGGCTGACCAGGGGGCCATCTTTCACTTCCACAAAATAACGGGCGCCACTACGTTTGAGAAGGGCATGTTTGCTTCCAGGGGCGATCAAGGCGCGGCCCCGAACAACCGAATCATTGTTTTCAGCCTCTTTGACCGAAATACGGCATAGGGTATTCAAACGTTCCGAGAAGGCCTTGGTAAAGTGTTCCGGCATATGCTGAACGATGACGATGCCGGGGGCGTTGACCGGCATGGCTTCCAAAAAAACCCGCAGAGCTTCGGTCCCCCCCGTGGACGCCCCCACGATGACGACTTTTTCAGTCGTCTGACTCATGGCCTGGGATCGGGTGGGAGGTGGGAGAACAGCATCGGCGGTCAGTTTGGGCTCCACCTTGCCTTGGGCGAGGGCAGCTGATCGGGTGGTTGATCGGGTCTTGAGCCGTCCGATGTTGCACATGGCGGCGGCCTTGACTGCGTCACAGATGCGAATCCTCGATTCCTCGAGAAAATCCTTGGTTCCCATTCTTGGCTTGGTGATGATCTCCACAGCGCCATATTCCATGGCCTTGAGGGCGGTTTCGGAACCTTTGGTGGTCAGTGTGGAGCACATGACCACGGGTATGGGATGTTGAGTCATGATTTTTTGCAAAAAGGTGATGCCATCCATGCGCGGCATTTCAACGTCCAGGGTGATGACGTCGGGAACCAGGGACTTGATACGTTCAGCGGCAACAAAAGGATCCTGGGCCATCCCCACCACCTGGATATCGGAATCCGATTCCAAGACCTTGGCCAATGTCTGGCGTACCACGGCCGAGTCATCGACGATCAACACCTTGATTTTTTTATTTGTCATGGCCTAACCAGGATGAAAATGAAGTTGGATTCTCCATCGGTGTGCTGACTTTCTTGTTCTGCTCGACCATACGAACCGATGGGCAAAGTCTGAAAGACGAGGCCTCCAAAATTTTCCAGTCGACCCAAGCTTTCAGCTCCTCCAGTTGAGCGAAGAGTATGTCATCGTTTTGCTTTTGTCCATGGGAAACAAGGTTATTTTGGCTCTTTGCCATGGATGAGGCGGCATCTGAGTCTCGGGGTGACGGGATGGGTAGACCGATGGCCAAGGATGAGTCGCTCGCCGATTTGTTTGAAAATGGGAGGACAAAGCAATTTTTTCTAAAGGGTGTGGAGTTTCATCCGATAAATTGAAAAGAGGATGTTTAATTATTAGTAACTTGCTGCGGGTGGATGGATGAACGATGGCAGGAGCGCTTAGCCAGCAGCCATGTAAAAAAAGGTTCAAGAAGATTCTCAATCAACCGATAAATTGAAAAGGTGGTTTTTAAAAACGATTCAGATAGTCCTTTCCAATCCATGAAGCAGGGTCGACCGATACCCACGAAGGTGGGTGAAGAATCAAAAAATGATGGCCCGGCGATCGTGTTCCAGGAGGAAGTGGTCCAGAGTCGGCACTGCCTCGACCGAATAGGTCCATTGGAAAAATTTTATTTATCTATAGTTTTGATGCGAATCTGGATTGCAGTCCCGGGGACTGCAATCTCAAGAAGAGGATAACATAAGACAAGGGATATTAGTCATGGCACTCACCATCACCAGCAGTATCGCTTCCATCAATGCCCAAAGGCAGTTGGAAAAACATCAACTTGCACTCACCCAGACCATGCAGAGGTTGTCCTCGGGATTGCGTATCAATACTTCGAAAGACGATGCGGCAGGCATGGCGATCGTCAATCGCATGGTGGCTCAGGTTCGCGGCATGAACGTGGCCATCCGCAATGCCAACGACGGTATTTCGTTGTCCCAAGTGGCGGAGGGGGCGTTGAGCGAAACGCAAAATGCCCTGCAAAGGATGCGGGAATTGGCCATTCAAGCGGCCAACTCCACCTATTCGTCCACCGACCGGGCCAACCTGCAATCGGAATTTGCTCAGATGCTTTCGGAGGTGCAGCGCATTTCCGCAACAACGACATTCAATAATGTGATCCTCCTTGGTGGCAGTACCAATGGTCGTTATGGGACGTCGTTTCAGGGGACGTTCGCGGTCGGGGCCAATGGTGGTCAGACGATCACAGTCAAGTTCAGTCTCATGAACCTGTCCGCCCTGGGACTGGTCAAGCTTCACGGGACCAACACGGTGGCATCCGCCATTACCAAGAGCGCCCAGATCAGTATCGGAGTGGCGATCAAAGCCAACTCGGCCTTGGGATTCATCGATTCGGCACTGGACAAGGTTTCCAGTTTCCGCGCCACCTTGGGAGCACTGCAGAGCCGGTTTCAAACCGTCATCTCCAGCCTGCAAAACGTGGTGGAGAATACCGACTCGGCCCGTTCGCGCATCCAGGATGCCGACATTGCCCTGGAAACCGCCAATCTGACCAAATACACGATCTTGCAGCAGGCGGGGGTGGCGATCTTGGCGCAAGCCAATCAACAGCCGACCATCGCTCTGGCGTTGCTTGGAAGATAATCCCCGGAGTTGAAACGGGGTTGAATGAAAAAAGGGTCGGACCGGCCCGTATTCGATGATCGGTCCACCAGTCGCAAAGGATGGGTGACTCGGAAAAAAATATTTCCAGAACATATCGGGAAAACGAACATGGCCCTTACAATTACCAGTAGTATCGCTTCCATCAACGCCCGCCGTCAGCTTGAGAAACATTCTCTGGCCCTGACCCAAACCATGCAGCGACTGTCCTCAGGGTTGCGTATCAATACCTCCAAGGATGATGCCGCAGGGATGGCCATCGTCAACCGCATGATCGCCCAGGTTCGCGGCATGAACGTCGCCATCCGCAATGCCAACGACGGTATTTCATTGTCTCAGGTGGCGGAGGGGGCGTTGAGCGAGACGCAAAATGCCCTGCAAAGGATGCGGGAATTGGCCATTCAGGCGGCCAACTCCACCTATTCGTCCACCGACCGAGCCAACTTGCAGTCTGAATTCTCCCAGATGCTTTCGGAGATTCAGCGTATCTCCTCAACGACGACCTTCAATAATGTCATTCTCCTCGGAGGCAGCACCAATGGCATGTATGGCACGTCGTTCCAGGGTACGTTTGCAGTGGGAGCCAATGGTGGCCAGACGATTACCGTAAAATTCAGTGTGATGAACCTTTCCGCCCTGGGATTGGTGAAGCTGCATGTCAAAACGACAGTGGCCTCGGCCATCGCTGCCAGTGCCCAGGTCAGCATCGGCGTAGCGATCAAAGCCAACTCGGCCTTGGGGTTCATTGACTCGGCCCTGGACAAAGTTTCCAGTTTCCGGGCCACCCTGGGGGCATTGCAGAGCCGGTTTCAAACCGTCATCTCCAGCCTGCAAAACGTGGTGGAGAATACCGATGCCGCCCGTTCACGCATCCAGGATGCCGATATCGCCCTGGAAACCGCCAATCTGACCAAATACACGATTTTGCAGCAAGCGGGGGTGGCGATCCTGGCCCAGGCCAATCAGCAGCCGACCATTGCCTTGGCGTTGCTGGGAAAATAGGAACGCATCTCATCGCTGGACGCGAGTGAAAAAAAGGGTCGGACCGGCCCGAATTCGATGATTGGTCCATCAGTCGCAAAGGATGGCTGACTTGGGAAGTTGTTTGACACAGCTCAATCAGGAAAACGAAAATGGCACTTACAATCACAAGCAGTATTGCTTCCATCAACGCCCAAAGGCAGCTCGAAAAGCACACCCTCGCGTTGACTCAAACCATGCAAAGGTTGTCCTCGGGGTTGCGCATCAACACTTCGAAGGATGATGCGGCGGGAATGGCCATCGTCAATCGCATGGTGGCTCAGGTTCGTGGCATGAACGTGGCCATCCGCAATGCCAACGACGGTATTTCATTGTCTCAGGTGGCGGAAGGGGCGTTGAGCGAAACACAAAATGCCCTGCAAAGGATGCGGGAACTGGCCATTCAGGCGGCCAACTCCACCTATTCATCCAGCGACCGGGCCAACTTGCAGTCTGAATTTTCCCAGATGCTTTCAGAGGTTCAACGTATTTCTTCAACGACGACCTTTAATAATGTCATTCTCCTCGGAGGCAGCACCAATGGCATGTATGGTACGTCGTTCCAGGGAACGTTTGCAGTGGGGGCCAATGGTGGCCAGACGATTACCGTCAAGTTCAGTGTGATGAACCTTTCCGCTCTGGGGTTGGTGAAGCTGCACGTCAAGACGACAGTGGCCTCGGCCATTGCAGCCAGTGCCCAGGTCAGCATCGGCGTGGCGATCAAGGCCAATTCGGCCTTGGGATTCATTGACTCGGCCCTGGACAAGGTTTCCAGTTTCCGGGCCACCCTGGGGGCGTTACAGAGCCGGTTTCAAGCCGTTATTTCCAGTTTGCAGAACATTGTGGAGAATACCGACGCCTCCCGTTCACGCATCCAGGATGCCGATATCGCCCTGGAAACCGCCAATCTGACCAAATACACGATTTTGCAGCAGGCGGGTGTGGCGATCCTGGCGCAAGCCAATCAACAGCCGACCATTGCCTTGGCGCTTTTGGGCAAATAGGCCGATGCTGCCCGATATTGGCGAGAGGAAGGTTCTCCCGCCAATATCGGCGCGGCGGCCATGACCATCGGTGGAACAGGGGGTCGTCACTCTTTTGTGGTGATGTCGCTTGAGAATGGGAGGGGAGCGCGGCTAAAGCCCAGCGATGAAACGGTATGACAATATTTTATAGGCCAATCGTGCGGCCAGAAAATCGCAGGAATGCAGGCCGGCCATCGGAGCAAGTTCGGTAATATCAGCACCTAAAACATGCGAATGTTCCATGACCATCCGAAGTATGGGCATGACATCGTCCCAGAACAGTCCACCGGGTTCGGGGGTTCCTGTAGCCGGCATCAGGCTTGAATCGAAGGCATCCACGTCGAAGGAGAGGTAGACGCGTTTTCCCGCAACCAGGTTGCGGATGCGGTCCATGGACCAATTGTTCTTGTCATGCGCCCAAAAAATGGAAACTCTGGCGGGATTCTCATCCACCCATCGAGCTTCCAGGCGGGATATATTGCGAATTCCCAGGCTGACGAGTTCGACACCGGGATGGTCCAAACAACGGCGCATGGCAGAGGCATGGGAGTAGTGCTGTCCGAGGTAACCGTCGCGCAGATCGGCGTGGGCATCAAAATGGACGAGGCACAAATTGGGATCTCGGGCCACCAGGGGGCGGATGGCTCCAGGTGTCAAGCCATGTTCGCCTCCCAGGATCAGCGGAAAGAAATGGTCGGTCAATGCCTGCTCGACCTGGTGTTGCAGGGAAGTCAACGCCTCCGAGGGATCTTCGGGAATGGGGGAAGGCTGCCGGGTAAAGACGCCGAAGTGGTCGCATGGTTCCAGCCAAAGTTCGCAATCGAAGGTTTCCACCTCCCGGGAAGCGGTCAGAATGGCTTCAGGCCCGCGGGCCGTCCCGTGTCCGTAAGTAACGCTCGCCTCCATCCCGAAAGGGATGATCAAGGCGCGTTTTTCCATCTCCTGACCCTTTTTTTCGTATTCTCCCGTCAACCCGAGAAAGCCATCGGCAGCCGCTGACAATTCCATGGATTCTACCTATTTTGTTCGCCCGGAATTCACCCTCAGTGTCTGGCGACCCGGAATCAGGTGGATGGAGGAGAGTGAAAAGGGGACGGCTGCCTGACCCGGACGGGGAGGAGGGCCAAGTCCCCAACACGATCCCGATTCGAGACTGAAACCCAAAGCTTCGTTCCATACCGTGTCATGCATGAGGGCTCCGGCATCAACCCGGAGCAGCTCAGGGGCGAGTATGCCATAAATCAGGCATCGAAAGAAATTCTCGATGGTCCCCATTTTTTTTTCACTGCCACATGTCGTCCCGCCTCCTGGAATGTGATGCACTGGAGGGAGGGTCCGTGGCACCGGGCGAGGGAATGGAGAAAACGTTTCAATACCATGAAATGACGTCGGGTCATCCCTTTGGGGTGGCAGTTCAGGGAAAGGTAAACCGTTACTTCCGCTCCGGGCAGGCTGTTGAGATAGCCATTCAGGGTGGCTTGCAGGGCCGCCAGATTGGGACCCGCTTCCAGGCGCAGGAAACGGGTGTTCATGGCGGCAAGCATCCTCCAATAGGCTTGGCGCAGGCGAGGCCATCGGGACGGAGCGAGATCGCGCACCACGACCCCACACGGTTCGCCGCGAGGTTTTTCCGCCGTCTTGCCGCCGGCAAGGATGGCCAACCCTTGGCGCAAGGCCTCGGGAAAATTGACGAGCCAGGACTGCATCGGTGTCAGGTGGTAGGAGGCAACGGGAATTTCAAAAATTCCTTGTCCGGCTGGGGCGGGATGGTCAATCCCCCCCTGGGGATCGAGCCAATAATTAGCTGCTTTGGGTACTCGGGAAAAATCGACCCGATGGGTCGCCGAGCGCTGATGGTATCCGGGGATGATACTTGAGTCGATACTGAATCCCGCCTCGATCAGGCAGGCCAGGATCATGTGCTCTCGTGGCTGCAGGCCGTAGCCCCCGGCGCGAAAGGCAATGCAACGATATTCTGGATCCACTGGTTGCAGCAGCTGATGAAGATACGATACTGTCCTGTCCAGGAGATGTTTGACGTACAAACGACATTCTTCCTCGTCCTCCATAAGCGAGCCCAGTAAAAAATCATTGGCTTTGAATACATAACCGTTATCGCCCCATTCGGTACGCAACCAATGCGGGTGGAGGTGGGCCTGGACGTCGTGACCACGGCTCACGGCAGCGGTCATTTGCTGTTCCATCAGGGAAGCGATCCTTTCCTGGCCCCATTCACGATAGCGCCATAGGCTGGCGACATCACAAAACAGGGTCGTCTTCAACCCCAGGGATTCAAACAAATCCAAAAGTTGCCAGGTCGGCTCGATCAGAACCTGCTCTTCCGTCAGCAGGTTGCGGCCCAGGTAGAATTCATAATCGGCTGAGGGGAGGAGATAGATCATGACGGTTGGGGCAACGATGATTTTGGAGGCACTGGTATTCTCCGTGAGCCATGGAAGGTGCCTCGTGTCCGAAAATTTATCCGTTCAGGACCACCCGGACAGCACCCGGATATCGCTTTGTTGAGGAAGGGGGAGGACGGGTACGATGGCGGGTGGACAAGTTGGATACTACCAGAAATCGAGGAAAAATCATGCTCAGAAAAATCTTGGGATCGATATTCCAGCAGCTCCCTTCGTCACTTCGCAAGCGTCTCATCCAAGAGCTGGGCCGCGGCTTGTCATCGGAACAGATGTATGAAGTTATGCAACCAATGGTTCGGGATCAGGTTGGATCTCTGTCAGCGGCTGAAGCCCTGCGATTCTTGTTACGCCTGGATGCCTTTCTGTACCGCCTTCAGGGGCATCAGGCGATCCGTTATGATAACGGCCTGCATACCAAATATCGCCATACCCGCTATCACGATTTTTTTGTGGACCGGATCCAGAAGGGCCAAAAGGTGATCGATATTGGTTGTGGTGGCGGCTTGCTGGCCTTCAAATTGGCCCGCAAGGGGGCCAACGTGTCAGGCATCGATATTTCACAAGCCAATATCGATCGGGCACAACAAAATTATTCGCTTCCCAACCTGATTTTCCGTCAGGGCGATGCCCTGCGGGATTTTGTCACTGAAACATTTGACGTTGTTGTCTTATCCAATGTCCTCGAACATCTGGATCAACGGATCAGCTTTCTGCGCACGGTCTCGAGTCAATATCAACCCACCTTGTTGCTGGTGCGGGTACCGTTGTACGAACGGGATTGGCGGGTACCATTGAAGCAGGAGCTGGGGGTCGAATGGCGACTGGATCCGACCCACGAGATCGAATATACCCAAGAATCCTTTGCCAAGGAGATCCATTCCGCTGGGTTGACCATCCGCTATATGGAAATTCGTTGGGGAGAACTGTGGGTTGAGGTGGTCAAGGATGACTCTGGATCGCGTTAATGTTATATTATTGAATTTAAAAAATAATTCGTCAGGTTTCGAACAAAAAAAGGTTGCGTTGCGCCACGGTTCTGGACGATAAATCTTCTATCAAATGCTGCGGGCCGGTATCAATACGGCGGAATACAGGCATTCAGTCCGTTTTTCAAATCGAAAGGGTGTCTGGCATGATTCAGGGATAACATTGGGCGCGGTGTCACAGCCATCGTGATTTCCCAATGACGTCTTAAGCATTTGATCTCCCAGGTGAGGAGGAGTCAATACCATGGAGTCTTGATCCCGCTACGCCGAAAGAGAAAAAATCGATTCATCCCGAGGTCATCGCTGGAATTTCGAAGAAAGGCCGTCTGAATGGATGGGAATGCGGCGCAACGGCAACAACCGTCCATATGGGATGAGACCGTATGAAGGATGAATTTGCATTGATGATCAGAAATTCGGTTCGTGACCTGTTTGAAGCCTTTTTGGGCATGGAGGTCATACCTGGGCCAACGGTTTCCAAGAAGGATGCCGACCCCTATCGTCCACCCGATACCGAAGTGACCGCCATAATCAATTTTTCTGGCGGTCTGCAGGGGGGGGTACACTTGGCGAGTCCCAAGCACACCGCCATGGAGCTGACCTCGGCGTTTTCCGGAGAGCAGTATAAAGAATTGTTCGGCGAGGCCGGAGATGGTTTCGGAGAACTCAACAACATCATCGCCGGAGGCTTGCAGACTCAACTTTCAAAACGTTTCGGCGAGATCAACCTGACGCCACCGACTTTGATCGCCGGTACCGATTACAAAATGCAGTACAAGACCAACTTTAACAGTATCAAACAATATTTCAAGTGTGGTATCGGACCGTTCTATGTGGAGTTCTTCTTCTACATGGATGGTTTCAAACCCTGAGTCCGTCGTCTTGCGCCGAGGGCTACGCTTGACCGACATCGCCGAATGACGGCATCATACTCTTCCCTATTGGCCGCCTCGCAGGTAACCATTCTCCCCCTGCCGCTGGACATGGGGCGGATGGGTCTGTGAAGGAAGAATCCCTTCTCAGACCCATCCCATGAACGGATGCACACTTACAGTTTCTGCCAACGCTGATCCCATGAAATCAGGGGGCCGTGGTAGTCATCCCGAGGCATGATCGCGGATCACTTCGATCAATAGCGACTCCGGGACATCGGCGGTGACGACAGCACGGCCAATCCCTTGCAACAAGACAAAACGCGGACGTCCTCCATGGACTTTCTTGTCACGCGAAAAGGCTTCCAGGACGGCATCGATGGACAAGGGTGGAATCTTGTCGGGCAGACCAACACGACGTATTATTTGGGTTATATCGAGCCATTCCTCCTGGCCCAACCAGCCCAGGCGACGTGACAGATCCGCCGCCATGACTATTCCCATCCCCACCGCCTCTCCGTGCAGATATTGATCGTAACCGGTCAGGGTTTCGATGGCATGACCAAAGGTATGACCAAAATTAAGCAAGGCCCGCTGACCGCTTTCGCGTTCATCGGCGCTGACGATCCTTCCCTTGATAGCGCAGCAGGTGTGCAACACCGTGAGTAGCGGTTCCGGAGTCAATCGGTTGATGGCCTCCAGATGGTCGCGGATATAGTAGAAGAAATCCCGGTCATGGATCAGTCCATACTTGACGACCTCTGCCATGCCAGCGACAAATTCCCGTCTGGGCAGAGTTGCAAGCGAGTCGAGATCGCAGACCACCAGCCGAGGCTGATAAAATGCCCCGATCAAATTTTTTCCCAAAGGATGGTTGATGCCGGTTTTCCCCCCGACACTGGAATCGACCTGGGCGAGCAGGGTGGTGGGAATTTGTACAAAATCGACGCCACGAAGAAAAGTGGCGGCGGCATAGCCGGTCATATCGCCGATGACCCCCCCCCCCAGGGCAATCAGGATAGTGGAACGCTCCATGCGATGTTCCAGAAGACGATCGTAGATTTGCTGTAATGTATTGTTATTTTTATAAATTTCCCCGTCTGGAAGAAGGATGGGCAGAATCGGGTAGCCGGCGTCGCGCAGAGAGGTTTCCACTTGGGCCAGAAACAATGGGGCGATGGTCTCATTGGTAATGACCACCGTCTGCCCCCGCAGGGCTAGGCTGCGCAGACGCTGCCCCAGGGTGGATATGAGTTTCTGACCGAAATCAATAGGATAGGAACGGGATCCCAAATCAACGGTAAGATGATTTTGCATCATGATGCCCCCGTTTGAACAACACGAGGAGTGATGAAGATCAGCAGTTCGTTCTGGGTGGAAAGATCGCTGGAATTGCTGAACAACAGTTCGCCGATCAGGGGTATTTTATTCAATCCTGGAACGGCAGAGATGTCACTGGCCTGGCTCTTGGTGAAGATCCCGCCCAGGACGATGGTTTCATCGTTTCGCACCAAGGCCTGGGTCGAGACCTCCTTGGTATTGATGGGTGGGGGTGAGCTGCTGGAGCCGATGGAGTTGTTAGAGACCGAAACCTTGAGGGCGATATAGCCGTTGGGGGTCACATGGGGAGTCACCTGGAGCTTCAGAGAAGCCTCAATGAAAGAGATGGTCGTCCCGCCGCTGGAAGATTCCGTGGAGTAAGGAATCTGGTCGCCTTGGGTAATGCTGGCTTGCTGATTGTCCATGGTCAGGACCCGTGGCGAGGAAATGGTTTTGGCTTTGCCGGTCAATTCCAGGGAGGAGAGTTCGATGTCCAGGTCCAGGAGGGGCGACAGGGTTCCGAGATGCAAACCAACCTTGCCGGTGGAACCGGAGGAGAGCCCCAATGACACCATTTGCGGTATGTTGGGGGTGGTGGCCGTGGGAGCGGCGATGGCGTTGGCGGCGGTATCGGAGATGATGAAATCTCGGGACTTGAAAGGTTTGTAGGTCACCCCCCAATTGATGCCCAGTTTATCCTGGATGGAGCGTTTGACCTCGACGATGCGGGCTTCGATAAGAACCTGAGCGGTCGGTTTATCGAGCTTGGCGATCAGTTCGCGGATGGCGGCAATATTGCTGGCGATGTCCTTGATAATCAATGTACTGGTTCGGGTATCGAGGGAAATGGCTCCCCCAGCGGACAGGATACGGGTTCCCTGTTTGTCGTTATTGACACCTTCCTTGAGGAGATTGGCAATATCGGCGGCATTGGCGAAGCTGACCGGGATCAGTTCCGTGACGAAGGGTTCCAGTTGTTGTTGACTGGCCAAGGCCTTACGCTGGGCCTCTGCCGAGGCCTGAATCTCGGCCAGAGGGGCGATGCGGACGACATTGCCCTGGACCTCCTTGCCCAATCCCTTGGCGGCCAGGATCAAATCCAAGGCCTGGTCCCAGGGGACATCCACCAGGCGCATGGTCAGGGTTCCGGTGACACTGTCGGCGAGGATGATGTTGAGCTGGCTGACATCAGCGATGAGCTTGAGGGCATTGTGAATATTGATATCCTTGAAATCCATGGATATCTTCTTGCCGGTATAGTCAAACTTCTGGTTGCCGCCGTCGCTTGTGGCGGTCTTGTGCGGGCGCACGCGGATTAAAATTTCCTTGGGTGTTTCCACGATTTCGTGGAGTGCGGCGGGATGGTTCAGTCGTACCACCATGTGAACGATATTGTTTTTGGCGGTGGTGTCGATGGCATTGACGGGGCTGGCAAATTGGGTCACATCCATCCGGCGTACCAGGCGCTGAGGCAGCTGGATATTAGGTAATGCCAGCTTAAGATTGGCATCGATGCGGCTGGATTGGAGTCCTGAATTTCGGGGCGAAGTGACGATGCGAATGACAGCGTTTTCCCCATCACGTTCAAAGCTGATATCTTCCACCTGAGGTGGTTGACCCGAGGTTTGGCCGAGGTTCAGCAAAGGTTGAGAAAAGGTCAAGGCCGGCAGACCATTGCGGGAGACCAGTTCATAACGGATGTCGGGGCTTTTCAAGGTGACGATGAGGCGGGCCTTATCGGCATTGGCCACCAGGGTGGCCGATTCGACCTCGGGAGAAGAGACGGTTTGAGTTTTGTTGACGCTTGGCCCCTTGAACCCATCCAGATCCATGACCACCCGCGGGGGGGTCAACCATTTGAACACTTTGGGCGCGGGTCCTGAACCGACCCCTTTGAGTTGGACGATGGTATTCCGATCCATGACGGCGATTTCCAGGTCCTGGGCCTCGGGTTGGGGCGCGGAGACTCGGGTGGGCGACAGGACGGTGAGAAGGATTCGATTGCCGTCAGCGACGACATCGTGGGATAGGTTTCTTTTCAAATTAATTTCCAGACGGGCTTCACCATTCTCCATGGGCGATGGGAACATGCTGGCGACGTCGGTCGAATCCATGAGCATGGGTTGCACCATAGGGCCCAGATGAGCTTTGGCAATGAGCAACAGCAACCTTGGGGGATCGGTCAGGTTGAATATTCTATAACGCAGGGGGCGGTTGCCAATGATCTGGAACGTGGTGCCGTTGGAGGTGGAACTGGACTCGACACGCTCAATCAAGCCGATTTCGGACGAATCGACGGCCACAGCGTCGGCGGCATGTGAAATCGCGAGCAGCGCCCCGGTTGTCGAGGTGATGACTACCCACAATAGTATGAAACAGAGAAGATGGCGGACTGTTCGCATCCAATTCATTTTTTGACCTCACTGGGCAGTCGGAGGGTGACGGTGCGTGTGGGCACGGCTCCGCCCTGGTCGGGTTGTTGCTCTTCGATAACGACGGTGCCATCGGTGATGGTCTTGATACGTCCTTCGTTGGTTCCTAGGTATTGTCCGGGTTGGACCATATGACCGACCCCCATGGGGTCTTCGACCATGGCGACCGGACCATGGCCTTCGATTCGGAACACGGTGGCCACCAGTTTCAAGCTGTCCAACTGGAAGGATTCGAGATACTCCTTGGTCCGTTTTGGTTTGGTTACGACAATCGCTTGAGCGGTCGGGACCACCTCAATGTTGGCCAGTTCCGGTGGAGGTTGGAAAGGATTGCGTTTACCGGTTTTATCATAGTGCCAATTGGGTGGGGCATCCAAAACGGAGAGACCTTCGAGCAACTCCTTCGTTTCCGTCGGAGAGGATCGAACGGTTCCCGCCGGTGCCGCCTGGTCTTCGGCCCTGGCGGGTTGGACGATGGTTGACAAGGACAGAAGCAGAATCAAAATAAGGGGCATGCCATTATTTCTTCTTGTCCATGGGTGACCTGAACCCGGTGTCGGTGGCGTCCAGGAAACGGTAGGTGGTCAGGCGTGCGGTGGTGGTCATCAACGGGCCTTTGGGATCGGGGGTCATGGTCAGATTGGTGAAGGTGGCTATCCGGTTCATGCGGGTGACCTTATCCATGAACACGACGATGGCTTGAAAATTGCCGCGAACATTGACGTCGACCGGGACCTCGGCATGGATGTCGACTGCCAACTCCTGTCTGGGGGCAAAAAGGACGAACTCCAATCCTTCTTCGTGCCCAGCTTCGGAGATGGTGGTCAATAGCGACGGAATCTCCTGCTTCGACGGCAAATTACGTGCAGCTTTTCTTTCCTGTTTTTTCAATTCAGCCAATTCTTGACGCAACTTGGGAAGGTTGGCCAACATGGCCTTTTTGGAATTGATCTTCTCTTCCTGCTCCATGATTTTTTTGTCGACCGATTCTATGGTGTCCAGCACCTCCTGAAGGAAAAAATACCAATATCCAGCAGTCAGCACAACGACGATTCCGGCGACTACGGCGGCCTTTTTCTTGGCTGGCATTCTGAGGATTTCGATCGGATCGAATCCAAGCTCCATCACCGGGCCCCTTTCTTTTGGTTGTCAGCCGGTTTCTGAACCCCGCCTCGGGAAGGGGTAAAGCCGGCTTTGGAGTTGGTCTCGGCCTCCTTTTTTGGACCAAAGCCAGCCTCCAGGGAAAACGCTTTGATCGCCGCCGTTCCAGAATTGAGAGCCACCTGGCCCAATTTGACATTGTTGATCAGCGGCGAAGCGTTCAGGTTGTTCATGAACACCGCCACCACGGCATTGGACTGGGCCATTCCGTTGATTTTCACCGTCTGCCCTTGAGTCTGCACCTCCTTGAGCCAAGCCTTGTCCGGCAGGGAGTGGATGATGGTGTCGATGAGACGGACGGGAAGATTACGAAGTTGCTTGAGTTCGGAGATGATTTTCAGTTTGGTCTCGATCAACGATTTGAGATCGCGTATATCCTTGACTTCACCCAGTTGTTTATCCAGATTAGCGATGGTTCGTTCATTATTTTGTTCCTGGGCCATTTTTTCGTTCAGAATACCGGTCACCCGCAGGTGGACCAGCAGGAGGATACCCAGCATGGCGACCGTCGTTCCGACCCATGAGGCCAGAATGAGGTGGGCCTTTTTCAGTCGGCGGGCCTGACGATAGGGGAGGAGATTGATGGTGACGATCACGGCGACATCCCGCGCAGTGCCAAACCCAGACTGATGGTATAGTTGGTGGTCAGATCAATGGAAGGCCCTTTGGCATTCAGAGTACGTTTCAGCAGCCGGCTGGGATTGAAGATGGTCACCGGAAGGCCGAGGTTTTGTCCGATACGTTGATCGATCCCGGCGATGGCGGCACCGCCGCCGGTCAACTGGACCGCTTGCACCTGATCTCTTTGAACCCGAGACGATTGGAACATATCCAAGGATTGGCGAATCTGTTGCGCCAATTTTTCCTCGAACGGGAGGATGATAGTCTGCCAAGCCTCTTGAATCTGGGGCGAATCGGCCTGATCGGGAGAGAGGTGAAGGGTGTTTTGTACCTCATCCAAGGTCAATCCGGTTTGGTCCATGACATCGTTGACCATGGATCGGCAACCAAAGGCGACTTCCCGGGTATAATCGGCGTTACCGCCGACCAAAACGATGGTATTGAGATTTTGACTGCCGATATTGACGATGGCGATGATGGGATCGGTCGAACTTTTGACGGCATCGGGTTTCGAGACTGGCATTGACGATGAAGTGACCAGGCCTGTTTTCGTGGCCTCCGATGGTGGCTTGTTCTTGCGACCAGAAAACAACGCCTTCCAAGAGAAGACCTTTTTCTTTGATTTTCCCTTCGGGGTTTGATCGAATTCGACGTAGGCGTTGGCCAGGGAGAAGACATCCAGGTCCAGGATCAAAGGCAGGAGGCCGGCCTGCCGACAAATTTCCAATTTATCATTAACGAAATCTTTCTTGCAGGCGGTCAACAGTACGGCCATCTTGTCGTCAAAGTCGCCGATGATCTGGAAATCAATATAGACTTCATCGATATCGAAAGGGATATACTCTTCGGCTTCGAGCGCAATCTGGTCCTCAAGCTCCATCTCGGTCATCTGATCGACAAAAATTTTTTTGCAGATCACCGAAGGGCCACCCACGGAAAGGGCAATCCTGTTGGTTGAGAATTTTCCTTCCTTGTGGAAGTTTCTGACGAACTGAGAGGCTTCATCGGATGCTTTCAGTTTGCCATCACTCAGAAGGGTTGGCGGCAGCAAGGCCTGATGCCAGCGGTGGAGTCGCCACTGATTTCCCGAAGGGCGAAGTTCCATGGCCCGTATTGTCGCTGTCCCTATATCCAGGCCGACAATGGGTTTATATTTTGGGCCAAA
This sequence comes from Magnetococcales bacterium, assembly GCA_015232645.1. Classification (GTDB taxonomy): domain Bacteria; phylum Pseudomonadota; class Magnetococcia; order Magnetococcales; family UBA8363; genus UBA8363. The sequence continues at coordinate 26,252 of JADFZF010000014.1, forward strand.
CAGGGACATGGTATATAGAGTTCCGCGAGCAGACTAAGGATGGTTCGGGTTATTCACGGCAACCTGCAACTATAACCGATTTGGAAACAGGGGAACAAGTTTCATCGGTGAGGTTGGTTCCATTTTCATAGAGTCCGGGATGGTTTCCAGAACAAACAAATACAAGAAACAGGCCAAAGCACCCGTCAAACAGTCGGCCCGACCGCCAGCCGCGGTTCCTGCCAAACAACCCAGCAACAAAGCCCCGACAAAAAAGAAAAAGGGGCGGTTTTTGGGTTGTCTGTTCAACCTGTTTGCCTTGCTGCTGTTGTTATCGCTGGCCAGTGGGGTCGTGGGGTTACTGGTTTTTCGTCACTTTGCCCGGGGACTGCCATCTCTCGACGACCTGACTAATTATCAACCCAGTCTCGTCACCCGTATTTTTGCCCGAGATTACCAATTGTTGGGAGAATTCTACATCCAGAGGCGACAATTCGTCCCCATGAAAGATGTTCCTCCGATGTTGGTCAAGGCATTTTTAGCAGTGGAAGATTCCCGCTTCTACGAACATTTCGGTATCGATCCGGTGGGCATCGCCCGAGCCGCCTTCGCCAACCTCGCCGCGGGGAGAGTCACTCAGGGGGCTTCCACCATTACCCAACAAGTCGCCCGCACCTTCCTACTGAGTTCCATCCGTACTTTTGATCGCAAGGTCAAGGAAATGATCCTCGCTTTGAGAATCGAGAAAAAATTCACCAAGGACGAAATTCTGGAACTTTATGTCAACCAGATCTATTTGGGGGCCGGGGCCTACGGTGTGGGATCGGCGTCGCGGATTTATTTTGATAAAGATGTTTCCGAACTCAATATCGGTCAGATGGCTTTGCTGGCCGGACTTCCCAAAGCCCCCAGCCGATACAGCCCATGGCGCTACCCCGACCGGGCACGGGCCAGACAAAAACTGGTTCTGGGGCGGATGGTTGAAGTCGGACTGATCACCCAGGAACAGGCCGATTTATGGGCGGAACGAGATTTTGGCCTTGCCCGTCCGGAACGGCCTCTGGAACAGGTGGCCCCCCATTATCTGGAACATGTTCGTCGAACCATCCAGAACGATTGGGGTAATGGACAGTTGTATCGGGGGGGGCTTGATGTCTATACCGCCCTGGATCCTGGGCTGCAGCGCTCCGCCTACAAAGCCATCCTGGACGGGTTGTCGGCGTATGATCGCCGCCATGGGTACCGGGGACCCATCGAGCATCTACCGAATCCCCGACGCGAAGCGTTATTGGCCTGGGTGGCCCAACATCGCGAGGACAATCGTAACGTGAATGGTTACATCAAGGGAGTGGTGACGGCTGTAGCCAAAAAAAATGCCGGCGCCGCGGTCACTCTAGTGGAAGACGCGCGGGAAATCACCCTGACCATGGATGGCGTGCAATGGGCCAGAAGGCAGGTCGGGGACAAAAAGGCTTTAGGTCCTCCGGTCACCAAAATGGAAGATGTATTGGCGGTCGGTGATGTTATTTGGGTGGAACGGGATGAAAAGGGACAATCCTGGAAACTGGCTCAGGAAGCCCAGGCCGAAGCCGCCATGGTGGTCATGGATCCTCATACCGGACAACTGTTGGCCATGGTGGGGGGGCGCGATTTTGGCAAAAGCGAATTCAATCGGGCGACTCAGGGCCGCCGGCAACCAGGATCAGCGTTTAAACCTTTCCTCTATGCCGCAGCTTTGGACCGTGGCTACAGTCCCACCACGAGGATTGACGATAGCCCTCTGCCCATGGCCTATACCGATCCGGTGACCGGGGAGTTGAAAGAATGGCGTCCAGAAAATTATGAGCATAAGTTTTATGGCCCGACGACGCTGCGTGCCGCCCTGGCCCACTCCCGTAACTTGGTCACTATCCGTTTGGTGAAAAAAATCGGCCTCTTCAAGATTATCCCCATGTTACGCCGCTTTGGTCTGGATATTCCTCCAGAACGGAGAAACCTGTCCATTTCCCTGGGAACCTACGAATTCACCCCGCTGCAAATGGTGACCGGATTTTGCGCTTTTGCCAACGGTGGCAAGCTGGTGGAACCCGTGTACATTGCTCGCATTCAGGATCGGTATGGACGTACCGTCTACCGCCATCGGGGCGGTGACTGCCTTTTGTGCCATCAGGAGGCCAAGGCCATTGTTCTTAAATCCGCCGACTCCACTGACGAATCGGAAAAACAACCGACCATCTTTGGAAAAAGGGTTTTAGACCCCCCTACCGCCTATCAGATCACCAGCCTGCTCAAGGGAGTGATCACCCATGGAACAGCGCGCAAGGCGTTGTCATTGGGACGGCCTTTGGCAGGCAAGACCGGGACCACCAATGACATGCGCGATGCCTGGTTCATCGGTTTCAGCCCCGCCCTGGTCGCTGGGGTTTGGGTCGGCTTCGACGATTATGGCATGCTGGGCAATACCGAGACGGGTGCCATGGCAGCTTTGCCCATCTGGATGGATTTCATGCGTGAGGCCCTGAAGGAACAGCCTGCGACCGACTTCACCGTTCCTCCTGGCATCCAACTGGAACCGGTCTATGCCGAAACGGGTGAAATCGCCCAGCCCGACAGCAAAGGCATGGTCATGGAGGCCTTCAAGCCCGGTCAGTCTCCTTTGACCCCCGAGAGTCGCAGTCTTCCCTTTGGCAGTGATGATAGCGAAGGGATCGGAATGAACGGGGGCGCCGCCATTGGCGGTTCCGGAAGTTCGGGCATGACCAATGGTAGTAGCACCGGAGGTTTCGGCGGTGGGTCCAGTGGCAGTTTCGGCGGCGGGTCCGGCGGCGGGTCCGGTAGTGGCACGCTGCCCGGGATGGGTGATGGTCTTTATTAAACCGTCGGCGCAGATTTCGACCTTGTTTGCCAACGCTACAAGTTCTACCCCCTGCGTTTCTTGGGCATATGGGCTCGGAGGCTTGTTATGATGGCCTTAGTCAGAAGATACCTCGGATCAACCTTATTTTTTCTGTTCCTGGTGATCGGCATCATCCTTTTTACCCTGGGGATTCTTTTGATCTGGCCCGTGACAACACTCGGTCACCGGCGGGAGATCGCCAGAAAGTGGGCCGGCTACAACCGTCTCATTCTACGTTGGACTTGCGGTTTGACCGACCATGTTCAGGGCAGAGAACACCTGCCCAATCCCCCGTACCTCCTTTTCGTCAAACACCAATCGACCTGGGAAACCTTGACCATGCATGCCATGTTTCCCGTCTTTGTCCTGGTATTGAAAAAAAGCCTTCTGCATATTCCGTTTTTTGGCTGGTCGCTACGTGCCACCAGGCAAATCGCCATTGATCGCGATCTGGGTATCCAAGCCATGCACCTCGTTCATCATCGTGGCCTGGAAGAGTTCCACCGCGGCGTGTCTGTTCTGGTGTTCCCAGAAGGAACCCGAGTGGCTCCGGGTCAGGTTGGAAAATATAACGCCGGTGGTGTTTTGCTGGCTATCGAAGCGGGGGTTCCCGTGGTCCCGGTAGCCCATAATGGCGGCACCTTTTGGGGCCGGCGGTCGTTCATGATCCATCCCGGGGTCATCCAAATCCGTATCGGACCCGCCATCCCAACCAAAGGCTTGGAGAAAAAGGATCGAAAAAAAGTGCTCGAGCTGGCCAGAGAAAGCGTGGAAACAATGATGGACCAAATTCAAAATCCGCTCTCCCAAAACCACCATCATACTTAATCGGCTACCCAATGTGTCCGCCAAGTTTTGCCGCGCCTATCCGTGCGGTGTTCCCGTAAAAAAATACTGCCGCTGGGTCCGAGAGGGTGCAAGGGTGGGAACGAAAACTAAAAGCTCCCGATTTTCCTCACTCCCTCTCACGAGGCCCATTTTTTCCTGCTCCAGACAATAATTGCTTCCTGGAATAAAGAAAAAAATCATTCAGCCTTCGGCCTTCGTCCCCAAACACCCCAGAATGACGGCCTTCCCTTCTTATACCAATTAGCAATCTAATGGGTAATTTTAGCGATGTCGGGAAAGCAGGTCATTGAGTGGATTTTTTCTGACTATTCGCTCAATTGATTCGTAAGCGCCGAACGAACCCCAGGGTTCCAAAGATTTTCCAAATCCACGATTCTCGTTCCATATTTCCAACACAAGGGAGGAAGATATGGATGCGAGAACGCTGGATGGGGTTGGATTGACAACCCTGCAAAATTTTTGGATCAAGCATGCCCGGCAATGCGAGGAGTTGTCCGGTGGAACGGTCAAAGAGTACGCCCTGAAGAATGGCCTGGAGCCCCAGGATCTCTATCGTTGGCGAAGCTGGTTTCGGAAAAATGGACTATTGAAGACCAGCAAAAAAGTCTTCAGTGAGATCCCAAACGCAGCCACAGTTGAAGACTTCGAGACACTTCTCCCCTGGAATGTTAAAAAAAATTCGGAGAAAAGCAAGACACCTTGAGAACGGCGTTCATTCGGCGCTTACTCCTTTTTTGGGTTTGCGTCCACCGCGTCCGAAGGGAACCGGTTCTGGAAATTCAAACAGTCGCATATCCATACGCAATCGAGAAATCAACACCCCCCTTTTTTTGTACCGCCAAACCGAGGGATACACTGGCAAATACACCGTCTCCGGTCAGAAACCATCGCCTGCCACGGCACCATCTGGCAATCATCCACACCATGATTTTTGTCCGGTCGATGACCGTTTTATGCCGGCGTCCTCTTTTTTGTGCCGCCTTTTCCGATGATGCCGAAATCGTCAAAAACGGCAAAGCCCATGGTCGACGACTCCATGGCAACGGTACCAACAGCACCATTGAAAACGACATCGGCCCCAAGCATTCTACGACATACTTTTCTGACGACCGGACAGGATCCCGCCAGGCTCCAATGTCCCGAATGCGCAGACCTTTTCGTCGCTCAATGGTATCATCCACGCCAATCAGGATCGGCGGAAAGGGCGGCAATAACGCAATCAGGAGGCCAAACAGGATCTTCGCACCCTGCAAGCCGTACCACTTGGCTCGATTGAGCACCCGACGGTATTTCTCAAACCTCTTGTCTTCGCCAAGTCCCATGATACGTAGAGCGGATACGACCGTTCGTGGACCATGGCAAAGGATGGCGCCGGCAAGCAGAACCCGAGCGTGATTCCAGACGGGCCTGGAAAACAGTTTCGCAAACGGGGTCAAAACGGTTACGATGATATCCGGCAGGGAGGGCATGGTATTCTTCCTGAAAAAGGTTTCGGTGCCTTTCAGGATATCATGTCCCTCGCTGCCAAGTTATCAAAATATAGGAATGGCCAAAGTCGAGACACAATGCAATGACGTATTATGTAGCGTTCAGCTACAATTTTTGCCGGCCCGTGCGGACATTACGTATCAACGGAAACCATGGGAAATGGAACCCCCGAACACCGGCCATGGTTGCTGGCCTTGCCGACCATGTCTGGACGGTTCATGAATGGATTTCGTTTCCATCTCGACCGGCTAGGTTAATGTAAGGCACTACCGATAATTCGATACGTTCCTGGAATTTGGCAAGTCCCTCTGAGGAGAACAAAATGACAAAAAATTATATTATTTATGCTTTGGATCGTATCTACCGAAGTATTTTCCCGTCACGACAATTAAAAATCAATGATTTTTATATTCAGGCAACAACAAACCATCCCTTACAATATTATAAAAAAAATTTCAACTATTATGATAATTTTCTTGGGTGTCTTTGTTCACTTTTCCGTGATGGAGATGTTATTATTGATATAGGCGCGAATATTGGTGATTCTGCCTTTCATATGCTTTCCGCTCGACCTAACTTAGAGGTTATATGTGTTGAACCAAGTGTAGACTTCTTTGCTATACTAGACATGAACATGAAAAACTTAAGGGAACTTGGCAAACAAGTGAAGCTTGTCAATGCTTTTATCTCTAACAAAAATTCTGAACTTTTCATGGTGTATAACAAAGAGCGTTCGTCAGGTCATGCCAGTTCAAGTTCTAATTTTGCCCCCCCACCCCAAGAAAAAACTTTGACATATACAGATTTGTTGGAAAAAGTTAACGTTATTTCGCCGCGATTTGTTAAAATCGATACCGATGGTTATGATTACAAAGTTCTAAATAGTATTGCTGATTTTCATATCAATCACTCAAGCAAACCCTGTCCCCCGATCTTTTTTGAATTTATTACCTACTTAGAGGGTGAAGAAATGTCGAATGAAGAGAGAAAGGTAAGGGGGGGAAAATATATGGATGCGGTTAAGAATCTAATGAACCATGGATGGGGATATTTTGTTGCCTTTGATAATTTTGGCTCTCCAATTCTTGCACATACTGATCCTAATCTACTTAAACAACTTACCGATTATTGTCGTATTTCAAGAATAAACAACAACCATATACCGTATTACTTTATTGATGTTCTACTGTATAACGAATCCGATGTTGATTTAGTTAGCAATGCCATTTATCAATTAATTGATGAAGTATGGCCGTAGTCGTTCGTAACCCAGGGCCACGTCAAGCCTGTTGAAAACCTATTGATATGATACGGTAGAGCATCATCCCTGACCTACTTGCCGATCTTCGTGTATATCTGGGGCAGGGACTCGTCAAAGTCGGTTGGCGCATGCGTCACACTCCCAAGAGGCGCAGGGATTGCCATGGTTTGGCGACAAGTTCTCTGTTGGCAGAGGCGATATCCTGGCATCCTGCCAACCTGAGAAGGCTCATGGCGAGATTGCGCTGGCACGCCATCATTTGAGGACCATGGCCGGTACGGATTTGGGAACGATCCTCGTCGAAAGTGACATCACGTTTCCTGCGTGGCACCCCGGAGGGTTTTGCCGTCGATGGCAACCGGGTCAGAGGGATCGGCCAGGGAGAACAGCCATTGCCCGATCACCTCGTCCACTGTCCGCACATTGATCTCTTGCAAAACTCTGCGAGCGGACGGAGATCGCGATTGCGAAAGCCCTGTATGGTGAACTCGCCACGGCTGACCGCTGTGAGCCAACGAGCATCATCCAAAGGATAGGGGTTGATTGCCCTTGTCCGTCTGCCGTTCGAAATCACTGGACGACACACCCGATCCGCCAGTTCTCCGAGGGAGGTGGTATCCTCTACCGAGGCAATGGCTTGCAGGTAACGGTTGTTGGCCGCTTGCGAGACCTCGGCCCGGCGATGCAGATCAGCGATTCCCTTGCGCATGGGAAGCCACGCCCGGGGGGCGTCAGGGGTTCCCTCTGGAGTTCGGAACGCCTTGAACCCCGCTGGATCGTTGATGGCGGTTTCCACCCGAAGGACACTGCCCTGCTTGTCGTACATTTTTACCGAATTCCGCCCCAGGCGATGCTTGATGC
>JADFZF010000150.1 GCA_015232645.1 Magnetococcales bacterium
GAAGCCATCGGGTCCGGCGGTGAGGATGCCATCGACATGTCCCTGGATGCGTCCACGGGCGGCCTCGAAACCGAACTGTTCTCCGTTGGGGCGGTTGCCTTTGGTGGTGAAGAGCTCAAATCCGGCCATTCGAAGCCATTTGCTGGCCAAATTTTCAAAGAGGTGTCCGGCGGCGAAGATGCGCAGGAGCTGGCCGCTGAAATCCCGGCCAGTGTCCTTGGGCGCATGGGCGTATTCAAACTGCAAAGCCCGTTCACAGGACACCCCGAGGCGGGATGCACCCAGGTAGCTGCGGGGCTCTTTGGTGCGATCCTCGGTTTCCAGCACCGTGTCGATGAGGTAGTTGATGGTGGGGGCGATTCCACCTGCTTGGTGATTGAAGTCCAACATGATTTTATCTCCACAGAAGGTACTCTTCGCCAGATTTGGTGGAATGTTTAGGCCTCGCATCTCGTACAGAAGGGAGATAAGTTCTGGGCCATGCTGTCGACAGACGTGTCCACTTTGGACACGTCACCGGTTTGTTCTGCATCTTTCCGAACAGCCCCCCCCGGACGAGTACACCGCGTTGGGTAATATCTTGTTTTAACCTCTGGGATTCTTCCGGATTGAGTCTGACATAATTTGAAAATTGTTCATGACCGGTCTCCTTCAAAACGGGATTTCATTGGGATCTGCCTTGGCCATGTGTTCTTGGGCGGTGTGGCGGTCGCATTGGGGAATTTCCCCAATGCTCGCACTCTGGTTCCGAATGCTGCCCACCGTTTCGTGATCTACACCAAGTCCCTTAGCAATCTGCCGGTCTGACTTTTCTGGAGTCTCCTTCAACTGGTCTTTAATCAACTCCTGTTTCTGTCATGACCGGTCTCCTTCAAAACGGAACCTCATTGGAATCTGCCTTGGCCATGTGGTCCTGGTAGGCGGTGATTACCACCTCCACCATGGTCAACACCTCTTCCCGGTTGTAATCCGCCAACGGGCGGTTCATGCCGATACTGCCCACATATTCGCCCAAGGGTTTCAAAGCGGCGGCCATTGCCGCTTTTTCAAGATTCGTTGCATCCACCATGTTATTCACCTCCATTAACATTTCTTGTGGTATTGTTCGGGCGCGGTTTGCGAGCCACACCAGGACGTGGTAGGGATTTCGTTTGAGAATTTCCCTGAAAACATGCCGGTCCTTTTTGGGAAGCGCTCCCAAACTGATTCGCCGTGTTCGCAACCCTGGGGGGAGCGTGATCCATCCCAGCCGGGGGTCGTGCCAGTTGGTGCGTGCCGTGGTCCAACAGATGCTCATGACCGTAATCACCTTATTGAAAACCGTGCCTTGCCGAGCCATGCAGTGCCCCGCCACACCTCGCCATGCCACGCCAAGCTGTGTACCTTGCTTGCCATGCCGGGTTGTTCAGAATCATGCGATCAACCGTTCAGGTTGAGTCGTTGCACCAAAAACCAATCCCTGAATGTCTCTCTTGTTGAATTTGAAAGTGATTAAAGTCGACGCCTTGTATCGATTCAGCCCGTGGTCATGGCGGTATTCCACAGGAAGATACTGGAGTTGTCTGTCAGTTGGCGCTTCCCGAAGCCACCGCTTGGTTTTGTGGGCGGCGTCTTCACTTTCGTTCTCATTGAGCCAGTCATCGGCTGCGGCGAGACAAATAGTGCGTTCGCCGACAGCAAGGAGTTTGGCAGGCAAATTCTTTCCTCCCCCAACCCCGTGCCAGCGACCATTGAGGAAGAAGACCCCACCCCAGGCGTTGAAGCCGTTGGCCATCAAGGCTGCGTCATCACCGAACAGGTCACACCAGAGGAAGTTGGAGCGATTGAGCAGGTCGATTTCCAACATGACGAAGTCGGACAGGGGTTCGGAACTGACATCCTCCCGTTCTTCACGCTCCCAGACGTAGCCGCAGAGCGGGCATTCCCGAACGGACAGGGGAACGATGGCCTCGCATTCGGGACATTTCTTGGTAGGAGCTTCCCCCTGAAACTCTTTTCCGTCCAGGTTGACATCCTGTTCCAAGGATCCGTGCAGCAGGGATGAAATTCCAAAGTCCAAAACGATGCAGTCTGTTTTGACCACTCCTGGGAACAAGGCAGGGTCCACCGTGCGCAATCCTCGTCCCACCATCTGGATCATTGTGCTTTTGTAGGAACTTGGGCGAAGGAGAACCACGCAAGAGGTGGGTTGGTAGTCCCACCCCTCAGTGAGTACAGCGACATTTACCACTACCGTGGCGGAACCTTTTTCGAATCGAGCCAGGGTAGCTCTGCGTTCACCGTCAGCGAGTTCTCCGTGAACCATGACCGCATCAACATCTGCGGCGTTGAACGCTTCGGTGACGTTTTTGGCATGATCTACCGTTGAGCAGAAAACGACTGTTTTGCGGTCGCTGGCTTTTTCCTTCCAGTGTTGGATGACTGCCTCGGTAACCGGTGCTTGGTTCATAATCCGGCTGACTTCATCCATGTCGAAGTCGGACACCGTCTTTTTAACGTTTCGCAGAGCTTCCTGGGTTCCAATGTCAAGGACAAAAGTTCGTGGCGGAACCAAGTGACCAGACTTGATTAATTCACCCAGTCGGACTTGATCTGCCACGTTGGAGAAAATAGGACGTAAAGCCTTTCGGTCACCTCTGTTGGCCGTGGCAGTGAGGCCGTAAATGAAACAACCGGGATTTAATTCTTTTACTTTTGCAATGATCTTCAGGTAACTGTCTGCAGCGGCATGGTGCGCTTCGTCGATCACCAGCAGGTCCAGTTCAGGCATTGTGTCCAGGTTCTTCTGCCGCGCCAGGGTGGGCACCATGGCAAAGGTGGCGCGACCGCGCCACGATTTGCCACGAGCATCCACCACTGAGGTGGAGAGGCCCAGGTTGACCTTGGAAAATTTCTGCACGTTTTGACGAGTTAATTCATCCCTGTGAGCCAGAACGCAAGCTTTGCTACATCCGTCGGCCAGTATTCGGCCCACAACAGCCGAAAGGGCGATGGTTTTGCCAAAGCCGGTACTGGCCACTGCCAGAGTATTGCCATGCTCGTGGAGGGCCGCCACCGACCGCTCCACGAACATATGTTGTCTGGGCCTGAGAATCATCTCCTGTCCCCCTGATTATTGCGCCCAAGCCGGGCGGGCGAAGGCACCAGCACCATTTTGCTGACCTTGAGCTGGTGTGGTCTGTTGCTGACTTTGCGCAGGAACAACATTTTGCTGATAACCTTGGCCAGGAGCAGCTTGTTGTTGAGGATGACGCCAGTTATTTGCTGCAGGAGCGGTCGCAGGTGGCTGAAATGCAGCCGCAGGTTGAAAAGCGGAGGTGTGTTGAAACCCGGCAGAAGCCCCTGGCGCAGCGGGTGCCTGCAATCCCTGGTATTCCTTATGGTCCGGGGTAACCGCAAACTTGATCACGTTCTTTGGATCACCGTTGGAGTCCTTTTCTACGTCGATTCTGGCCACAAATTCGATTCCATCCAGATCGATAAATCCGCGAATGCGGCGGGCCTCAACGGCCCGGGGAGACGTATCCTTCTCTGATAACCCACGGGCGGAGTTGAGAATGGCGCGGATGAAAGATCGGCCCATGTTGCTCCACTCCGACCCCTTGGAGCTGTACAGGCCAATGAGGCTCCATACCTTACGCTTGGCATGTTCTCCGGCGGTGATGACAAACTCGCAGTTAAGGTAGACCGAGTCACTTTCCTTGGCCCGAGTGGCGTAGCCTCCGGTCCAGCCCCGACTCAAATCGTCGATTCCCCCTGGCTTGATGGTCATACGCACCGGCACGATCAGGCCTTTCGGCAGAAGGGTGAAATTATTCTGGGCTTCGGCATCGTTGAAATCTTGCCAGGCAGCGGTGTTGTTCATGGAAAAATCTCCTTTGATTTAGTTAGTTGGAAACAGATATTGTGGTTTCGACAGGTGCCGGTTGACCGTATTCGAGTCGTTCGTGGATAGGGCGCACTGGGCCACTGATCTTGGCCATGAGGCGGCCCAGGTGTGGTTCCTCCACCATGGCGAGACGACCGGATCGGTCCTTGGCTGGATAGCCCCATGGGTTCAGGGTGTGACAAATAAAGGCACGGAAAAGCTGGCCAGTCTCAGTTGGCAGTTCTGCCATGGTGATGACTTGGTCTACGATACCGGGCAGTTCCAACCCGGTTTTGGACCCTTCCAGTTGAAGGGAGAAATAGGGGCGATTGAAGTCGTCCAGCAGCTTGTTCAAAATGCCCACGAAAAAGATGTTTTTGTTCCGGGTGTGCTGGAGATGGGTCAACCACCCGATCATTTCTTGGCCCAGTAGACCGTAAGCCCCGCGAAGATCGGGTTTACCGCTTTTTTCGCTGAAGGCCTGTGGCTGCCCCTTGCACCACTGAAAGCAAAGCCTCCCTGCAACGGTAATGCTGTCCAAAAATATCGTGTCATACTTGTCGAGTACGGTAGGATCGCCAAACCGGGCAACCACGGCCTGATGATGCGCGGTGCTGTAGTATTGATCGTTACGCAGAGCTGGATTTGGACCACCGATGAAGACCGCAAAATCTCTGCATTCATCCCATGTACGAGGACGAATTGTATCGCCTGGCCATCCCTCGACAGCTAGGTCACCCGCTTCCAAATCGAAAAACAGGGTATTTGTCGGGTCCAATGTCCAAAGCTGTGAAGTTTTTCCAATGCCGACCGCTCCCGCAATGACGCCCTTGATGCCGCGCCGTTCGACCATGCGCTGGTCGGCAGTGATAATGGGCAATTTGTTCATCATGCTGCCTCCTTCTGACCCGACCCTTCGACTGCCCATTGGGTCACGACGAACTTGCCAAATGGCCCTTTGCATGAGGGTCTGAAATCGCCGAGACCGATCCTGGAGCCGGCGGCGTCCACAATTTCACGGAACAGCCTCTCCGCAATCAGGTTGTCGTCAACAGCGGCGGTGAATTGGAGCGACCAGTCGTTGAATAGGGGGCGATACGCAAGGATACGTCCCCCGGTTGAAGGGATGCGTACAGCCCGAATGTCTACTGTCCACGGCTCATTGTTTTCCAAGGGAAGCTCAATCTCTTCAATGGCAATACAGGCCGGAATCAGAGACGATTTCTGTGTGGTGATGAGGCTTTTCCCCGCTTTGAAAAACCGTCCACCGTCAATAATGGCCCGGAACAGATTGGGGGCTGGGATCATCGGTTTACCATCGTGACCGATGTAGAGTTTGCTTTCCGCGATTTCGCGTGGAGTCCCTTGGTTGCCCAAAAGGCTGGCACGCGAACCACTGCTGGCTGTCAGTTGTGCCTGATCTGTGAACCGGTTACATAAAAGTGGAGTTGTACCGTTGATAGTGATATTGATTCTCTTCATGAGAGTTCTCCTGGTTGGTTGACAGTTGAAAGGTTGATTAAATTTGATAAAAATCCTTGCCGTACTGCGCCTTGCAGAGCAACGCCAAGCAGTGCAATGCCGCGCCGTGCCCCATAAATGTTTTTAATGAAATCCTTGCCTTGCCACTCCAATCCACGCCTAGCTCCGCTTTGCCCCGCCTAGCCCCGCCATGCCAAACAATCAATTTGTTAAATCCTTGCCTTGCCTTGCCTTGCCTTGCCTTGCCTTGCCACGCAGCGCATCGCCGAGCACTGCTTGGCCACGCCCTGCCTCGCCCAGAACCATCGTTTCGTCAAACCCGGTTAGACCGTGCTCCACCAAGGAGCATTTTGCCCAACAGAATTATTCTGTTATTTCAATCTTAAACGTTTGTTTTTCGCACCGAACTGTTCTGGCATCCAAGAAAGCCTCCTTCAGGTCTGACGGCCATGCGGAAAACTTTCTTTCATCAACGGCGCGGGTCGTTTTGATGTACTCGTCTGGGTTTTTGCCGCTCTCAACGATGCGGGCTGCAATCGCTGTCAACTTTTGTTGATCCCAGTTCACTTTTTTCCCCTGATCAGCAACAATTTCGGCGTCTCCATCCTGGAAACGGATTACTCCGAACTCCTTGCCATTTACCCGGCGGATAGCTGCGGCCTGATCGCCAAAACGGCGGGTCATTGCGCTATTCAGCAGATCGTTGATGGCTCTGGCCCAAGACGTAGCTTCAGCTGCATCGTGTTGAAGTCGGGCTAGTTCTCGGACTGGTAGGGCCGCAATTTCGCCCAAGGGTATTTGTTGCAATTGATTGATGGTGACGGTGTTTGCCATCTTCATTATCCTTCCTGGGGAATTGGTTGGTTGATCTGGCGCATAGCCTCATCGATAGCGGTAATCATGCGCAGGAAGCGGTGTCGGAACCCGGTCAGTGTTTCTGGTTGGAAATCACCTGGACTGAGGTTCAATCCGGTCTCCATATCGTCGAGAAGGTTGCGCAGGGCCGCTCCACGATTGGATAGAACAATGGGTCCGTTATGTTTAATATCATCTAGTTGATGATGAAGATTGATGGATTCATCCTCTGCCTGCAGGGCACGTTGCTTCCACGCCTCAATTTCGTTGATCATGTTGGAAAACGATTGCGAAAACGGTTCAGGAGAAGGGTGCGAGACTGGCTGTTCCACATGGACAACCAATG
>JADFZF010000151.1 GCA_015232645.1 Magnetococcales bacterium
GGATATTCTGAACGATCTGCCGGAGCCGTTGCACAAGGAGATGCACAACTGGATAGCGGATGCTCAGGCCGGAAGCGGAGGGGTTCCGGTAGCGCTCACCCGTTTTGCGGTGGATTGGGTGTTGGCGGATATTCGCAAAGATTTACAAGCGCTTGGCATTCGGTTTGATCAGTGGTTCAGCGAACGACGTTTGCATGAGGAAGGCGGCATAGAACATGCATTGGAGATATTGAGAGCCAGAGGTTGGATCCAGGACGGGGAGCTGGAAAAGCCCAAGGGCGGAGGGGATCAGGCGCGGGACTCCTGGGGAACCCGTCGGCAACCCCTGTTTCGGGCAACACTTTTTGGCGATGACGTGGACCGGCCGCTGCAAAAGCCGGATGGGCAGTACACCTATTTTGCAGCGGATATAGCCTACCATCTCAACAAGGTGGAACGGGGCTTTGACAGTCTGGTGAATGTCTGGGGGGCCGATCACGGAGGCTATGTCAAAAGGGTCGAGGCGGCTCTGGAAGGATTGACCGGAAAGAAGGGGGTATTGAAGGTATTGCTGGTGCAGATGGTCAATTTGACTCGTGACGGACAGCCGGTACGCATGTCGAAACGGGCCGGAAATTTTGTAACGCTACGAGATATCGTCGACCAGGTCGGCGGAGACGCGGTACGATTCTGGTTTTTGACCCGGGCCTCGGCCAGTCAGTTGGATTTTGATCTGGATCTGGCCATGGCCAGAAGCAATGACAATCCGGTGTATTATGTCCAATATGCCCATGCCAGGATCTGTTCCATCCGGCGCACGTTGGCGGAAAAGGGGCTGGATGGTTCGATCAAGGATGTCCAATGGTTACAGACGGAGGCGGAGTTTGATCTGGTCCGCTATCTCAATGTATTTCCAGAAACCGTAGAGATGGCGGCCCTGCAATCGGAACCCCATCGCCTGGCTTTCTACCTTCAGGAGTTGGCAGCGATGTTTCATACCTATTACAACTCAACACGGGTATTGGATGACAATCCACAGGTACGAGGGAGCCGTTTGGCATTATGTCAAGCGGTACGTCAAGTGATTGCCAATGGTCTCGAACTGATGGGCGTCCAAGCGCCCGAACGGATGTGACACCGCGTTATCCTTCCAATAAACGTCTCCGTCGGCGAAGCAGGAAATCGCCGCTGGGGGTTATTTTGCTTGGCCTGGTGGCCGGGGGAGGAGGGTATTTGCTTTTTGGCACCGGCAAGAAGGGGACAACGACGG
This sequence comes from Magnetococcales bacterium, assembly GCA_015232645.1. GTDB lineage: Bacteria > Pseudomonadota > Magnetococcia > Magnetococcales > UBA8363 > UBA8363. Next base: position 1,250 of record JADFZF010000151.1, read on the forward strand.
TGATCTCGCCACCGGTCCAGGAGGTCATGGAGAAGCGGACCACGGAGGTGGTGAACGAAAAGAGCAGCGTCATTCAACCGCAGATGGAAAGCCGGCTGCCGAGCGCCAAGGACAGAAAGGCCGCGGAGACCGTGGCTCCCAAGGATAAGAAAACTTCCGACACAGCCACTCTCAAGGACAAGAAGAAGGAGACGGCGGAACCGGCGTTGACGCAGGAAGAAAAGAGGCAACCCCTGACATTGAAGGTCTCGGACGCCATCGTACTGCCGACGAAGGATATATCGCAGGCAGGCAAAAAAAATGTCAAGGGGGCGGATAATGGTTCGGCGCTTGGTGGCAATCGTGGTGCCGGGGTGAAAAAAGCATTGGTTGGAGCGGTCGCCCCCCCGGGAGGACCGGCAAACTCCGGCCCGGCATCGGCGGCACCGGTCGAGGGGGTGGCAGCGGAAGATATCCCTCCATTGCCCAAAGGTTTGGCGCCCAAGACCAAACCACCCGATGTCGAGTTGACATTTTATGATGCTCTGGCCAATCGTAAAGTCATTCTGCCGCCGGATACGCCGCCACCGACGGCCAATGGACCGGGTCATGGCGCTGCGGCCAAGCATCCCGCCACGACCCAGGCGGGGGCAGCCGCGCATACAACCGCCCCCCCCCGACCCCAGGGGGACAAAAAGAATAAAGAAACCGCCAAACCGCCGGCCAAAGCCAATGTGGCCGGTGGGAGTGGCGCTTATATGTTGCAACTCGGGGTTTTTTCCAGTCACGAACGGGCCATGCAGTTGCTCCTGCAGCTACAAAATAAAGGTCAAGCGGCGCAACTGGTGCAGAGTGAGGGGCCGACCGGACTCATGTACCGGGTGCGATCAGGACCGTATCCCTCTCTGACCGACGCCAAGGCGGCCATGGTCGCCATGCCCAAAGATGGGACCTCTCCGGTCATCATCAAACCATAAGAGGGAGGGGAGAAGGACCACCCTCATGGTGGATGTCGCCGTTAACGTCATTATTGTAACTTTGTTTCATCATTATCGAAATGTTAGTAGCATTCGTTTGGAGTCGCCGATGGGGAAGAGACGTCAAATAGCTTTTCAGGGGATCCCGGGGGCCTACAGTGAACAGGCGTGCCGGGAACGGTTCCCTGGGGAGGACTATGTATCGTGCAAGACGTTCGAGGATGTGTTTTCCCTGGTGGAGGAAGGGCAGATCGACCTGGGAATGGTGCCGGTGGAAAACAGCATGGCGGGAGGAATCAGCGACAGTTGCGACCTTTTGGCGGCGCATCAGTTGTTTATCGTCGGGGAATATTATCTCAAGGTGAGCCATTGTCTGCTGGGGGTGGAAGGGTCGAGCATTGAGGATATCCACACGGTCTCCTCGCATCCGCAGGCGTTGGCACAATGCCGGGCCTTTATTCGTAAACGGGGTTGGAACCGGCAATCGGTGTACGATACCGCCGGGGCGGCCCATGAGCTGATGTTGCGACAGGATGTCCACGAAGCGGCCATTGCCTCGGAATTATGCGCCGAATTGTATGGCCTGAAGATCCTGATGCGCGGTATTCAGGGAAATACCATGAATACCACCCGTTTTCTGGTTATATCACGACAGCGTCCGACGCCGACGTCCGAGGTGCCACACAAAACCAGTTTGTTTTTCGAAGTGAGAAATATTCCGGCGGCCCTGTACAAATGTTTGGGAGGGTTTGCCACCAACAACGTCAACCTGACCCGCCTGGAGTCGCGCCCCATTCCCGGCAAGCATTGGAGTTATCATTTTCACCTAGATTTTCAGGGGAGCCCCACCGATCCCCACTGCAAACTGGCGCTGGAGGAACTGGGATTCTTTACCAGCAACTACAAGATTCTCGGATGTTATCCCGAAAGTCCCGATACCCAGGAGGTCCAGGCCGATGCTTGTCCATCCGGAGATTGATCCCGTCGTTGTGGCCCTAGGTCCGGTGGCGATCCGCTGGTATGGGGTCATGTACAGTCTGGCGTTCATTTTGGGCTGGCCATTGCTGAAAATTCAGGCACGGAGGATGGAACTGCCTCTTTCCAAGGAGGAGTTGGGGGATTTTACCGTCTGGATCCTAGCCGGGGTCATTATTGGAGGCCGTTTGGGTTATATCCTCTTCTACCAATTTTCATATTATCTGGACAACCCGTGGGCGGTATTTCGGGTCTGGGAAGGGGGCATGGCGTTCCATGGCGGTCTGATCGGTGTGGCGGTGGCGATCTGTCATTTTGCCCGGGTCAAGAAAGTGCATTGCCTGTCGCTGGGGGACCTGGTGTCACCGGTGGTACCGCTGGGATTGTTTTTGGGCCGTTTGGGTAATTTCATCAATGGGGAGTTGTGGGGACGAGCGACCGATGTCCCCTGGGGCATGGTGTTTCCCCATGGGGGAGGGCCGTTGCCGCGGCATCCGAGTCAACTTTATGAGGCGGCCCTGGAAGGGGTGTTTCTCTTCATTCTGCTGTGGTGGCTGGGACGAAGCCGGCGCGGCAGAGGGGAATTATTCGGCATTTTTCTGCTGGGTTATGGGGTGGTCCGTTTCATGATCGAATTTTTTCGGGAACCCGATCCGCAATTGGGATTGCTGTCTCTGGGATTGAGCATGGGGCAATGGTTGTGTCTGCCCATGATGCTGGTGGGGCTGACCCTGATCGTCCTGGCCCGTCGCCGGGTCCCCTGACGATGACGGAAGCGGTCGATCTGAGGCTGGTGGCGCAATCGCTGCCGGATGGACCCGGGGTGTATCGGTTTTTGGGCGCCGATGGTCGGGTGGTGTATGTCGGCAAGGGCAAAAGTCTGAAAAAACGGACCAGCTCCTATTTTACCGGCACCCCGGCCCCTCGGACTCAGGCGATGCTGCGTCAGGCGGTCAACCTGGAATTCACCGTCACCGAGACCGAAAACGAGGCCCTGATCCTCGAAGCCAATCTGATCAAGCTCTATAAACCTCCATACAATGTCCTGTTGAAGGATGACAAATCCCACCCCTATCTTCATCTGAGCACCCGGCATCCGTTTCCCCGGTTATCGCTGTTTCGCGGCCAGCGCCGCCAGGAGGGACGTTATTTTGGCCCCTATCCCTCAGTGCATGCGGTTCGGGATACGTTGAAGTGGTTACAAAAGGTGTTTCCCATCCGTCAGTGTACCGATTTGCAGTTTTCCAGTCGCAGCCGTCCATGCCTTCAGTATCAGATCAAGCGTTGTACCGGGCCGTGTTGCGCTCGGGACAGCCAGGAGGAGTATGCGCGGCGGGTGGAGGATCTGGCCGCATTTCTGGGAGGGCGGGATAAAACCACCGAACGGGAACTGAAAAAGGCGATGTGGGCCGCAGCCGAGGCACTGGAATTCGAAGAGGCCGGCCGATTGCGGGACCGGCTGCATTGTCTGACCCAGGTCCAGGACAAAAGACGACTCAATTTGTCGCAGGAAGCGGATCTGGACGTGGTGGTGGTGGTCCAGCAGGAAGATGTGGTGGTGGCCTTGTTGTTGTTCGTTCGGCATGGGCTTTTGTTGGGGAGTCGCAGTTTTTTCCCGGAAAACGCTGCCGATATGGGGATCGAGGAGGTGACGGGTTCGTTTGTGTCGCAATATTATTCCGATCCTGCGCATTGTTTTGAGCAGGGCTCCGGGGTCGGGCAGGGGACTTGGCCACCTGGGGAGATCCTGGTGGATGTGGATCTGCCGGACGTGTCCTGGTTGGAAGCGGTGTTGACGCGCCTGCGGGGGTCGATGGTGCGAGTGGTGCGACCGCAGCGCGGGGAGAAACGGGGGTTGCTGGAATTGGGAAGGAAAAACGCCCTGGAGGTGTTGTTGCGTCGTCTGGAATCCCGCGGCTCCGCAGGTCGGGAGTTGTTGCAACTGGCGCGGGTTCTGGAGTTGGAGCAGGCACCGGAACGGATCGAGGCCTATGATATTTCCCATTTTCAGGACGCCGAGCCATCGGGATCGCAGGTAGTCTACACCTCGGAAGGATTTCAGAAAGGGGCCTACAGACGTTACGCCATCAAGGAGGCCAACCTGACGGATGATACGGCGCGGATGGCGGAAGTCCTGCACCGACGGCTGTTGGCCCTGAAGGAAAGTCAGGGGGCGCAGGAATCGGAGCTGACCGAGCCATGGCCCGACCTCATCCTGCTGGATGGCGGGATGGGGCAACTCAATGCGGTCCTGGAGATCGCCGCCGAGTTGCAGACCGACGGTATCGTCTTCTGCGCCATCGCCAAGGGACCGCAAAGAAATGCAGGAAGAGAAAGACTTTTCTTGCCGGGAAAGGATACTCCGATTATACTGCCCCACGATTCGCCGGTCCTGATGCTGTTGCAAAAAATTCGGGATGAGGCGCATCGCTTTGCTGTTGGCTTTCATCGGGTCCGGAGACAAAAACTGCAACGCCGGAGCATATTGGATGATATCCCCGGGATCGGATTGAAAAAAAAACGGGCCCTGTTGCGTCGATTCAGATCGGTGGCGGCCATCCAGGAGGCCGATATCGACACCCTGATGACGGTTCAAGGGATTTCCAGTGAACTGGCGCACCGTATCGAACAGCATTTGAAAAAATGAGTTTTCAGGTGAATGATGGTTTGGAATCTTCCTAATTCCTTGACGGTACTGCGGGTTGCATTGATTCCGTTTTTTGTGGGATGCGCCTATATTCCCGGTCGATGGGGTCTGATCCTCTCCACCGCTTTTTTCGGACTGGCGGCATTCACCGACTGGGCCGACGGTTACTTTGCCCGGCAACATGGTCTGGCCACGAGTTTTGGTCGATTTTTCGATCCGGTGGCTGACAAGCTGCTGGTGATTTCGGCTCTGGTTCTGTTGCTGGGCCTGCAGCGGGCGCCGTTATTTTTGGTGATGATAATCCTTGCCAGGGAGGTCATGGTTATGGCATTACGGGAGCGGATGGCGGGGCAGGGGCGCCAGATTCACGTCTCCCGGGGCGCCAAATGGAAGACGGGATTCCAAATGACCGCCATCCTGATGCTCTTGCTTCAGAACGGCCTCCTGGACATACCGATGCAACATCTCGGACTTATTTTTCTTTATTTATCAACCGTTTTATCCATTGTCTCTGGGTTTCAATATTTTACCAAAGCATGGCCTGTGATTCAAAAGAATAATTAAAACAACAAAATAAATCTGCTTGACTAACCGCCAAGCGAATATTAAATTATCGGCGAACGATAGGATACGAAATCGCAGCATATTGTTACTGGCAAGATCGTTGAGTTGTCACGCGGGAGTAACTCAGGGGTAGAGTGCAACC
>JADFZF010000152.1 GCA_015232645.1 Magnetococcales bacterium
AGATATGGCCGCCTCGAAGCATGCGCGCGCCTGCAAGGTGCAACCGGCCCACTGCACCAAGATCGCCTCCAAATTGACCCGGACCTATTCGGGAAATCATGGGCTGAAAAATTTGGTTCGGGAACTGCTGGGGGTCGAAATGGATAAGGAACAGCAATCCTCCGACTGGGGCGCTGATATGTTGACGGACCAGCAGTTGGCGTACACCGCTGGTGATGTCATGTATCTCGTCGGCATGCGCGAACGATTGGATGCCATATTGATGCGGGAAAACCGTATGGGACTCGCCCGGGAAGTGATGGCCGCTTTGCCCATGCGCGTCAATCTGGACCTGGGTGGTTGGGAAAACGAAGATATTTTTTCACACTCCTGATCCTTAACCGGAAGAGTGCACCTTGGAAATCCAGGGAAAGCTGGCATTGGTGACCGGAGGCAGCGCCCGCATTGGCGCAGCCTGCGTCCGTGCCTTGAGTCGGGCCGGGGCTCGGGTGGTGGTTCATTGTCACCGTGCCGCCACGCCCGCATCGGCTCTGTGCGACGATATTCGTTCTGCCGGCGGGCAGGCCTGGCCGCTGGTGGCCGATCTGAGCGACCCCGGGGTGGTGGACGCCTTGATTTCCCGTATCGTTACGGATTGGGGGCCACTTCACATTCTGGTCAACAATGCTGCCATTTTCGAACCTTGTTCCATCCCGGGGGCGACCTGGGATAATTGGAACCGGCATCTGGCCATCAACCTGAGCGCTCCTTTTTTCCTCATGAGCCACTTCGTCCGTCAAATTTCTCCGGAGGGGGCGGGAAAGGTGATCAACCTGATTGATCAAAGGGTTTTGCGCCCTGGCCCTGGCCACGCTTCCTACACCGCCGCCAAAAGTGCCTTATGGTCTCTGACCCGCTTGGCCGCCGTGGAACTGGCTCCCAGGGTTCAGGTCAATGCCATAGGACCCGGTGTGATCCTGCCGGCAGCTCAAGATGATGAATTTACTTATGCGGCCCTGGTACGTTCGCTGCCCATGCAGCGTCCAGGCCGATTGACGGAAATCACCGATGCCCTCTTGTTCCTCCTCGGAAACGATTATGTGACCGGGCAAATGCTGTGTATCGATGGTGGACAACACTTATGACGAAGAGGTTGGAGCCCATCCATTGGCAGCCGCGCTACCGTCTGATTCAAGACTGTTGATCAGGGTTTTGAAACAACCGGAATTGTTTTCCCGGCAGCCTGTAGCCGTTCAGGATTTATTGTTGCGTCAGGCCCGCCGGGCCAGCCTACTGGGCCGGCTGGAATTCGTCTTGCGGCGACAGGGGCTGTTGGAACCGCTCAGTCCGAGGGTAAACAACCATTTGCAAAGCGCCCGCAGGCTGGTTGAAGAGGATCAGCGGATGTTGGTTTGGGAGGTCAACCGGGTACAACGGGCCCTCTGGCAAAGTGGTCTGGCCATCACTCTTCTCAAGGGGGGGGCTTATGTATTTCTCGACCTCCCCGTGGCACAAGGGCGCCATGTGGCCGATTTGGACCTCTTGATGCGGCAACAGGATTTTCCTCTCATCGAAGCCTGCATGGCCCGGCATGGGTGGTTGCCCGCCAAATTGCATCCCTATGACCAACGGTATTATCGGGAATGGATGCATGAACTCCCCCCCTTGACCCATCGTCATCGCCTGACCGAGTTGGATATTCACCACACCATTCTGCCACCGGTAAGCCGTCTACGCCCCGATCCGCAGCTTTTGTTGGCCTCGGCCAGGGACGTTCCCGGTCATCCGAACCTGAAAACGTTATCCCCGGTCGATATGGTTCTCCATGCGGCGGTCCATCTGTTTCAGGATAGCGATTTCGACAAGGGGTTGCGGGGTCTGTTGGATCTCGACGGATTGCTCGACTGGGGGGCTGAGGATCCCTTGTTTTGGACCCGGTTGCTTCCACGTGCCCAAACACTCGGTCTGATCCGCCCCTTGTATTATGCCCTTCATTTTTGCCGTCGTTGGCTGGATACTGTCGTTCCGGATGACGTACTGGCCACCATTGCCGTTCAGCCGCAGGTCCCAGGCACCGCTGCGCGTATGGTGATGAACCAACTCGTTGACCGTATCATGACCCCGGGGGATCCTGATCACCTGGAATGGTCATCCTGGTTCGCCTGGAGTTTTTTGTACATTCGTTCTCACTGGTTGCGCATGCCTCCGGGCATGCTTGTTGTCCACCTGACCCGAAAGGGGTTGCGAAGATGGCGTTTCGATGTGCGGAATCGTAGGGTTGTTTGACCTTCAAGGGGGGCGTGATCCCGATCGTGTGATTTTGGAGCGAATGAACCAGAGCCAGAGTCATCGCGGTCCCGATGGCGCGGGTCTGTATACCGCTGCCGGGATTGGTTTGGGTCATCGGCGTCTGTCCATCATCGACTTGGAAGGGGGTAAACAACCCCTGTTCAATGAACAGGGGGATGTGGCCGTTGTTTTCAATGGTGAAATCTACAATTATCAGGAATTGACCAAAGAGCTGCAGGCCTTGGGGCATCGCTTTGGCAGTCGATCCGATACCGAAATTTTGGTTCACGGCTGGGAAGAATGGCGTCATGGGGTAATCGATCGACTGCGCGGCATGTTTGCCTTGGCCATCCACGACCGCAAGGCCCAGACCCTGTTCTTGGCCCGCGATCGGTTCGGAATCAAACCCTTGCATTATGCCATCCTTAACAATGGCTGGTTGGTGTTTTCTTCGGAATTGAAGGGGATTGCAGCGCATCCCGATTTTGATCGGCAGTTGAACCCTCAAGCCATCGAATGTTTTTTTGCCTTGGGCTACATCCCCGATCCTTTGACCATTCACGCCCAGGCCCATAAGTTGCCTCCGGGGTATCGGTTGGAGGTGGCTTCTGGTCGTCCGGTCAAGGGGCCTGAGTGCTATTGGGACTTGAGTTTTTCCCCCAATCATACGTTCAATAGAAGCCAAGCGCGGGACGAATTGATGGTGCGCCTGGAAGAATCGGTGCGCAGTCATACGGTGGCCGATGTGGAAGTGGCGACCTTCCTGTCGGGGGGGGTCGATTCCAGCGCCGTATCGGCCCTCATGGCTCGGACCCAGGAGGCCAGGGTGACTGCCTGTACCGTGGCCTTCGATGATCCCACCTTCGATGAGACGCCATGGGCGAGCCAGACGGCCCGTCGTTATCATTTGCGCCATGTGGTGGAGCGGGCACGGGCGCACCATTTTCATCTGCTGGACCGCCTGGCCGTCCATCACGACGAACCTTTTGCCGACCATTCTTCCATTCCCACCTGGGTCGTATGCGCCCTGGCGCGCAAGCATGTCAAGGTTGTCCTGTCCGGGGATGGGGGTGATGAGTCCATGGCGGGATATGAACGCTATCGTTTTGTTCTGGCCGAGGAAAGAATCAAGAATCTCTTCCCCCTTTCCTGGCGGCGGATGCTTTTCGGACCCTTGGGTCGGTATTATCCCAAAGGGGACCGGCTTCCGCGCTGGTTGCGGGCCAAATCGACGTTCCAATCCCTGGCCACCGATAGCGTCGATGGATATTTCCAGGCGGTCGCCATCACACCTTGGGAATGGAGAAAAAATCTTTATTCTCCATCCTTGCAGACCGCCCTTCAGGGCTATCGTGGGGAGGAAGTGTTCCGGGCACTGAACCGGAGTGCCCCGGCACATCCCTTGGAGAAGATGCAATACCTGGATTTCAAAACCTTTCTGGCCGGCAGGGTATTGGTCAAGGTGGACCGGGCCAGCATGGCGCATGGCTTGGAGGTCCGGGTTCCACTGTTGGATCACGAGCTGGTGCAATGGATGGTTCGCCTGCCACCCGAATTCAAGATCGATCGTGGCGAGGGCAAGGCGCTGCTCAAGGAAGGATTGACAACGATTTTGGGAAAAGAATTATTATATCGGCCCAAGATGGGTTTCATCGCTCCCGTTGCCCAATGGTTGCGCCAACCTTTGGCGGCACCTTTGAAGGCGCTGGGGCAGTCGGAGCGTCTGGCCTCTCTGGGGGGGGTGAATTTGGCATTTTTGAACCGGATGATCGACGAACATCTGCATAAACGGAGCGATTTTGGTCAACCCCTCTGGGCGATGATGCAGTTGGATGCCAGTCTGCGCCACCTTTTTCCTTGATCGCAGCCCCGATCAACCATCGTCGATGGATCATGGGTAGCCTGCAACCGGCTTTCGAAAAATCGCTGACGGTCTTGCGGTGCCGTGTCAACGCTGGAATTCGTCGTGGGTGTCGGGTGGGGTCGGGGATGGGTGGGATGGGTCCGGGACGGGAGCCGTGGCCTCCCCGATCACCTTGGTCCGGTCCATTGTGCCCCTCAGGCCTGCCGCTCTCGATCCTCCAAGCCGTGTAAGGACCGTTAAATCTGAAAAAAACATGGCCAACGTCAGCATGCCGATGGTATAGTTTGGCCCGTTGACAGTAGAGGCGACCACAGGAGGGGAGGGCGATCGACTCAAGATCCGATCGCCGCGTCGGTTGAAGGTGGAAGAGTGGCTTCTGAAGGCCTAATTGATCTCACGAGTGGACCTCGTCCAAGAAAAGGGGCACCATGACACATCACAACCAGGAATCGGGATTCGTTGTTCACCCACATTATTTTATTGATCAGGTTGTCAACGGTTATTGCCGGGATCCGTTCGCTTTCCTGGGAATGCACATTCTGGAGGATGGTTCCATCGTCGTACGTACCTTTCTCCCAGGCGCCCTGTATGTGGAATTGGTGGATAGGGATGCCGACAAGAACATGGGCAGGATGGAACTGATTCACGATTGGGGTCTGTACGCCATTCAATTGCGTCCACCCGTGCAAGCGTTCACTCATCGCTTTACCGTCGATTTTGGCGCCGGTCCCATCCCTCTGGAAGACCCTTATCGGATGCCACCGGTCCTGGGTGAAATGGATGTCTATCTGTTTTCCGAAGGACGGCATTGGCGGCTCTATGAACGCCTTGGCGCTCATCCGACGACTCTGGGGGGAGTGTCGGGGACCAGCTTTGCCGTGTGGGCCCCCAACGCCCAGAGGGTCAGTGTGATCGGCAATTTTAACAACTGGGACGGTCGGCGCCATCCCATGCGTCTGCGGCAGGAGTGTGGAGTATGGGAGCTTTTCATCCCTCACCTCCATGCCGGCGAGCTTTATAAGTTTGAGATCAAAGGCCCCCAAGGAGAACTGCAGCCGAACAAGTCGGATCCATTGGCTCTGGCGTCGGAACTTCCCCCAGGCAACGCTTCCATCGTCCAGGCTCCCAGTACCTACGAGTGGGGTGATGGAGGTTGGATGGAGGCGAGAAAGACGCATAATTATTATAACAACCCCATGAGCATCTACGAACTCCATGTGGGCTCGTGGCGTCGCAAGCCGGAAGAGGGCAATCGTAGTCTTTCCTACCGCGAAATAGCGGATGAGCTGGTCCCCTATATCAAGGATCTGGGGTTTACCCATGTGGAATTTCTTCCCCTTTCGGAATTTCCTTTCGAGGGTTCCTGGGGATACCAACCCACCGGGTTGTATGCCCCCACTTGCCGATATGGTCAGCCCGATGACCTGCGCTATCTGATCGATCGCCTGCATCAGGCCGGTATTGGGGTGATCATGGACTGGGTTGTCGGCCATTTCCCAACCGATGGTCATGGTTTGGGAAAATTTGATGGTACCGCCCTCTACGAACACGATGATCCTAGGCGTGGTTTCCATCCCGATTGGAACACTCTGGTGTATAATTTCGGGCGCAAGGAGGTCAGCAATTTTTTGATTGCCAATGCCCTTTACTGGATCGAACAGTTCCACCTCGACGCCCTGCGGGTCGATGCGGTGGCGTCCATGCTGTATAACGACTACGCCCGACAGAACGGTGAATGGATTCCCAACCAGTACGGCGGCAAGGAAAATCTCGAAGCCATTGATTTCATCCGCACCCTCAACACCAAGGTGTATGAAGAGGGGCAAGGAGCCATTACCATCGCCGAAGAATCGACCGCCTGGCCTCAGGTTTCACGTCCGGTCAGCGAGGGCGGGCTGGGGTTTGGTTTCAAATGGAACATGGGGTGGATGAACGACACCCTGGAATACATGCATAAGGAGCCGATTCATCGTTCGCACCATCATAACCATCTGACCTTCGGCATGCTTTATTGTTTTCATGAAAATTTCATCCTGCCGTTGTCCCATGACGAGGTTGTTCACGGCAAAGGTTCGCTCTTGGATCAGATGACGGGGGATGCCTGGCAAAAATTTGCCAACCTGCGATGCTATTACACCTTCATGTTCACCTATCCGGGAAAAAAATTGTTGTTCATGGGCGATGAGTTCGCCCAGGGGCAGCAGTGGAATCATCTGGTGAGCCTGGACTGGCATCTGTTGGAAAGAATTCCATTTCATCAGGGAGTGTGGCGGGTGGTGCAGGACCTGAATCGGTTGTATTGCGGCTTATTGTCGCTGCACGAACTG
>JADFZF010000153.1 GCA_015232645.1 Magnetococcales bacterium
CCCTTGGTCAAAGTGAAAAGGCCGCCCTTGAAGCCGAAGAAGCCGATGGAAAATGCAATGACAGAGATTAAGTAGATCAGCTCCTGTTTTTCTTTGACCAGCACGTAGGTGACGATGACCATGATTTGGATCTTGGTGAATCGGTCCCATTCTTCCCATGCCGAGTGTTGCTCCAACGCTTGAAAGGAGGAGATGGTCACCCAGATACAAAAGATGATCCAGAACACGGTGGCCGGGGTAAGCGGTATACGGAATTTGATGTCCTTCGACCGCATAATGGCAATCAGGGTGACAATGGCGACGATATAGTTAAACCTGAAATTATAGGCGAACCCCCAGGTCAGCCGATGAGGGGTCATATAAGTCAGCCATGTCCACATGTAGACCCCGTAGGTGGGTCTGAGGAAGATCAGTGGCAGGCATCCAAAGATGAATAAAGTCAGAACCAGGTCACGCATTCAATGACCGACCCATCCCTTGCTGAGGTTGATAATGTGGTTATTGGACACAGGTTGGACCTTTGTCTCAAGGAAGCTTGTATTTTTGTTGTACATCCGGGCTGGGTCCAAGGGAGCATGATGCTGGCGGTATAGGAGTTAATTCATATCTTGAGTTGGCTCCAGCGCCTGAAGAATATCAGTCAGAATGTCTTCCGCATCTTCCAGGCCAATGGACAGACGGACCAGACCTTCGGTGATCCCCGCCTGTATTCTGTCCTGAGGGGTCAATTTTCCATGGGTGGTAGTGGCGGGATGGGTCACGAGGGTCCGAGTATCGCCCAGATTGGCAGTGATGGTAGCCAGTTTCAGGCTGTCGATAAATCGGTGCGCCTGAGGGCGTGAAGCCAATTCCAGGCACAGGATACCGCCAAAGCGGCGCATTTGTTTTTTTGCCAGATGATGTTGCGGATGGTCGGGGAGGCCGGGGTAGCGCACCTTTCTTTCAAGCCTGGGATGGTGGCCAAGTGCCTGGGCCACCTTTTCGGCGTTATCGCAGTGTCTTTCCATGCGCAAGGACAGGGTTTCCAACCCTTTGGACAGCACCCAGGCATTGAATGGCGACAAGGAGGGACCGGCATTGCGCAGGAAAGGAAATATTTTGTCCATCAATAGCTGCTGCGGGCCGACAATGGCGCCGCCCAAAACCCGTCCTTGACCATCCAGGTATTTTGTCGCCGAATGGACCGTGATATGAGCCCCCAGGGCGAGTGGTTGTTGCAGACAGGGGGTGCAAAAGACGTTGTCCACCACCAGCAAGATGCCATGCTCCTTGGCCAATTGAGCCAGGGCCTCGATATCCACCATTTCCAGAGTTGGATTGGCTGGAGTTTCGACGAAGAATATTTTTGTTTCTTTGCGGATGGCGTCTTTCCAGGCGTTCAGGTCGGACAATTCTACCCGACTGACGCCGATTCCCAGACGCGAGAGCAAGGTATTGGCCAAATTGGTGGTTGAGCCAAAGACGGAACGACTGAGAACCAGATGGTCGCCGCTGGACAACAGGGAAAGGAAGACCGTAGCGATGGCCGCCATGCCGGAGGCGGTGGCGATGGCCTTTTCCCCTCCCTCCAGGGCGGCTATCTTTTCTTCGAACGCGGTGACGGTGGGATTGGTGAAACGGCTATAGATGTTGCCTGCTTCTTCGTCGGCAAATACGGCGCGAGCCTGCTCGGCACTGGTGAAGATGTAACTGGACGTCAAAAACAACGCCAGGCTGTTTTCTCGCAGCTCCGTACGCTGTATTCCAGAATGCAACGCCAGAGTGGCCGGACCCGGCTTGCGGCCCAGGAAATCCATTTTCTTTTTCATGTCAATCCTTTCCTCTGACAGTTACAACTCAACACTGGGCAAGGCCATCAATGCAGGGTGGTTTTGGGAAGGTATCTTCCGTCGCTGAAGGAATGAAAATAAACCTCCATCCTGGGGTTGTCCACCGGCCTGGAAGAATTATCGAGACATAGGTTTCTTTCAGCCACATAGGTTTCGCCGTCACCGGCATCCACCAGGATCTGATACCAGGGTTGATCTTTGGGGGGACGGTTTCGAGGCATTCTTTCGTACCACGCATCATCTTTCAGGTAGACCGGATCCACGTCAACGATGACGCCCCGATAATCGAAAAGGTTGTGTTGGATGATTTGCCCCACGGCAAATTTAGCATTTCGTGGTTTCATGAACTTACCCCGGATTTGTTTCGTTGTCCTGGCCAGAAATCAAAGGAAGGGGCCAACCGTGGCCAGGGTGGAGACTACAACTCCCAGAAGCAAATTGATCAAGACAATTCGTCTGATCTTGACCATATACAACCCTGCCTCGGGGTACAACTTTTCCTTCGTCAGCCATAATAATTTTTTAAATGGAGAAAAATATACATATAAGAACAGCAGAATCATGATCCACCCCATGATATGCATGACATGGATATGGATTCCGACGTTTTGAAAGCCGCCCAGCTCATGAAATACCATCCAGTATCCGGTGACCGGTAGTGAAAAGGAGATCAGCCAAACCCAGGAAAAAAATTTTTGGAGAACTTGTGCCCAGAGATTGATTTTTTCGGCAAGGGCCAGGTTTTCGACCGCCGGACGCAATACCCAGTAGGCGAAGAACATGCCACCAACCCAAAAGTTTGCTAGAATCGCATGGATTGATAATGGCGTAATCATTGTTGGTTCCAACACGTTGGTGGCAAGTCGCAAAGGGACATGAATGAGGCTACTCTACGGTTGCCGGGTTAAAACCATCTGGCATCCACTTTAGCACAGTGATGACGGAATAAGAATCGGCAGATGAAGCCCTCCTGAGGATTGATGTATAGTGTAGGAGATGGAGCAGCTTCCAGGAACCGGTTTCCGATCCAGGCCATGCATATTCTTTTTGGAATAAATGTTTAACCATCAGGAGACATTCGAGTGACAACTCTGGAAAATTGTGTTGGCAACACGCCGATGGTTGAATTGACGCGCCTGACCCCTTCGCGTCACGTTCAAATTTTTGCCAAGCTTGAAGGCAACAATCCTGGAGGATCCGTCAAGGATCGTGCCGCCTTGGGCATGTTCACCGGGGCAGAACAGCGGGGCGAAATTCGTCCGGGGATGCGTATCATTGAACCAACCAGTGGGAATACGGGCATTGCTTTAGCCATGATCGCCGCGATACGGGGCTATCAAATAACATTAGTTATGCCGGAAAACATGACCATTGAACGTCGGGCTATCATGGCGGCCTACGGCGCCCATCTGGAGTTGACTCCCGAATCCCAGGGCATGGAAGGCACCATCGACCGGGCTCGGGAAATGGTCGCCAACGGTGAAGGGAAAATGTTCGATCAATTCTCCAATCCCGACAATTGGCGTGCGCATCTGAACACCACCGGTCCGGAGATTTGGCGTGATACCAACAACAAGGTCACCCATTTTGTTTCCTCCATGGGAACGACAGGGACCATCATGGGGGTATCCACAGCGTTGAAACAGCTCAACCCCCAGATTCAAATCGTCGGTGTCCATCCCGATGAACACTCCAAAATTCCGGGAATCCGGCGTTGGCCTCAGGCCTATCTGCCCAAGATATACGATCCCGGCAAGGTGGATCGAGTTCTCGATGTCAGTGCCCAGGCAGCGAAGGAAATGACCCATTGGTTGGCGCGCAAGGAAGGCCTTTTTGTCGGGCATTCGGCCGGAGGCGCTGTAGCGGCCACTATTGAAATGGCCAAATCTCTGACCCAACCCGCCGTCATCGTGGTCATCCTGCCCGATCGGGGAGATCGTTACCTCTCCTCCAACCTTTTTCAGTGAGGGAAAGCTGTTTTGCCCCGATTTCGATTGCTTTTGGAGTATGATGGCAGTCAGTTTTCCGGCTGGCAACGGCAACCGCTGCGAGAAACCGTTCAAGGCGTTTTGGAGCGACAATTGGGTGTGTTGTGCGGGCACCCAGTGACGGTAACGGGAGCAGGGCGGACCGATGCGGGGGTCCACGCCCTGGGGCAGGTGGCTCATTTTGATACTGCGCATCCCAGAGAGTCCGAGGTTTATGTCCGAGCGCTGAATGCCACCACTCCGGAAGGGCTGACCATTCTCGAATGTACAGAGGTCTCATCCGAATTTCATGCCCGCTACTCGGCCCGGTATCGTGAATATCTCTATTGCCTCTATCTGCGCCCTGAGCCTTCAGCGATTCAGCGTCACAGGATGTGGCATGTGGGGCGTTTCCTGGATCTGACAACCATGACCAGGGCGGGGCAAATTTTGCTGGGAACCCATGATTTTTCGGCATTCAGGGCCGCATCCTGTCAAGCTCGAAGTCCGATCCGAACCCTCCTCCGGGTAGATATGGTTCAAAAGGATCAGGAAGTGCATCTGATTTTCGGTGGTAACGCCTTTTTGCATCACCAGGTCAGAAACATGGTTGGCAGTTTGGTACAAACGGGCCTGGGACGTTGGAGTGTCCAGCAATTTGAGTATGTCTTCCGGGGCAAGGATCGAACCCAGGCCGCTGCCACCGCCCCACCTTGGGGATTATACCTGACTCGTGTAGCGTATGAGGGTGGGGGTGGGTCATAAAGATGATTTTCATCTGTCATCATCAACAGGGCAGGGTCACCTTGAGCCCCATTCGCCTCCGAGTGACCATCTGTGGTACATTTCGTGGCGTAATATAGGGGGATTCCGGCCAGATCCTGGTGGAGTTGGGATTGCAATATGTCAGGAGGATTGTCGGGGGTTGGGTTTGCGAGTACGACAATACAGAGGCACTTGGTCGGTGTTACCATGGGGTTAGGGATCAACACCTAAGGGGAGGAGAGTCGGTGCGGTTGTCAGATCAGGATATTCTCACGGCCATCCGTGAAGGACGGATCGCTTTTGATCCCATGCCCTCCAGCCAATGTTTCGGTTCTTTTTCGGTGGATGTCAGTCTGAGTGGGGTATTTCAGACCTTTCGTCATGTCAAGGTCCCTTTTTTGGATCTATCGGACCAGGAGAGCCTCTATGGCGTCTCGGAAGAATGTATGGAGAGGATGGAACTTGCCGGGCAGGAACAGTTTTTTCTGCATCCGGGTGAGTTTGCCTTGGGCATGACCCGGGAGAGGATCAAAATTGCGGATGATTTGGTGGGCTGGTTGGATGGACGCAGCAGTCTGGCTCGCGTGGGTCTGATGGTTCACATTACCGCCCATTCCATCGACCCGGGATGGGATGGTCATATTACCTTTGAATTTTTCAACGCTGGTCGGTTGCCGCTGGCCCTGAGCCCCGGATTGAGAATCGGTGCCGTTTCCTTCGAGACGCTTTCGTCCAAAACCACACGACCGTACGGCAATAAGGAGGGGGCTAAATATTTTCGTCAGGAAAGCCCGCTGTCCAGCCGTATCCGTCAAGAGCAAAAGAACCCCTGACAGCCTGGACGTCCGTGGTCTGACCTCCCGGCAAGTCGGTTGGTCCCCTTTGTCGCTGGGGGGAGGGGGACGTTTTGGCTTTAGGCCGTGTCAAAATTCAAACCCAGACGATAGGGCAGGGGACGTGCTGAAGGACCATAAGAAAGTCCCTACCCAGCCCCGCCCATCCGCTGGTCCCAATGGAACCGACCATACCGTGAATGTATAACTTACAAAGACGTTTGCACGGCCAGACGAGGGTGCGCCACCAAAATGAAATCATCATGAGCAATAGGGACTGATTATTGCAAGAGGGACGGCGGAGCCTGTTTTTGCTTTCTTTTTAACGGCGTTAAGGGTTTATGCGTAATCCTATCTATCTGTTTCTCCCGCCACGGGACGACGGAATCCTGATGTTTATCGGCGGCGAGAACGGCCTGGACCAGGTTCGATCTGGGCCCTTGGAAACGGTAGCGCTGGCGATAAAAGGTCAAAATGTGATCCTGGTGGTCCCGGGTCGGGATGTCCTGTTGACCTGGGTCGAGCCTCCCAAGGGCGCCAAGAGGCGACAGTTGGAAAGAGCGGTACCGTTCATGTTGGAGGATGATCTGCTCAACCCGGTGGAGCAGTTGCACTTTGCCTTGGGGAAAGTGGAGGCGGATGGCCGTCTGCCGGTGGCCGTGGTGGCCAGGAAGACCATGGATGCCTGGATGGCTGTAGTGGCGGTCCTGGAAATCCAACCACAGCTCATGGTGTGTGATACCCTGTTGCTGCCCATGACCCCTGGTACCTGGCCTGTATTCATGGATCCCGAGACCGCCTGGGTGCGTCTGGGAATGAATGAAGGCTTCATGATCGAGCGTTCCAATCTGATCACGTTTTTGACCTTGGCACTGAAGCGGCCCAGTCTTCCGCAACGGATTCGCGTCCGTAATTTTTCCCAGGAGCCATCGGTCGTTGATTGGTCGGGTTTGCCCCTGCCGGTGGAGCAGGAGACCGGAACAAAGGACCGGATGGTGGAACTGGTCGGGGAGGGGGTGCCGACAACGGTAGTGAATTTATTGCAGGGAGGAT
>JADFZF010000154.1 GCA_015232645.1 Magnetococcales bacterium
AACTAACAAATGTAACAAAGTAGAAATACATTCCCGCAGGAACAAGAACGATTTCCACAGGGAGAATTTGATTTCTAAGTTTTTCCAATAATTGAGAGTCGGTCGAGGTTTCAACTCCTTTTTCTTGGGGGACGCTAAAATTTTTGTAGGAGAAGTTGTTGGCCTTGTTGAGAAATTCGATGATTTTTCGATAATCTTCATCATATTTCCATGCATGACAGATGAAAATACGATAGGTGTGGAGTGGAGGCATGGAAAACACAAGGAGTAAAGAGTTGATTCTGTATTCAATAGATACATGGTTGAACCAACATAACTTTATTCATGCATTGGTGTCAAGCGGCTTTCAACGCAGCAATTCCTCCTCGATCATTTCGGTCCATGCGCCAACTTTTCCCCGTCGCGCCCGGGCCTCGCGGATCATACGGAGATTGCGGACGGTCGATTTTGGCATCCAGGACTCCGGCAAGGTGGCTTTGGCATCACCCAGGGCGGCTTGTGCTCCAGGCTGGTCATCTCCCAGAACTGCCAGTTCCAATCTTGTGGCGTGGTCCCAGTAATCGGCGGTTCGACCGACCAGGCGTCGTTCCACCGCATAACGGACCACTGGATTCAGGGCATGGCGGCGTTCGTCAGGCGGGTCTCTCAGTTCCATCAGGGTCAGGACGTTGATCCCTGGATAGGCGTCGCGCCAATCGCACTCGAATCCATGCAGATAGGTGGCAATGGCTTTGTCCAACAATGTGTCGGCCAAAGCCTTCTCCCCTTGGGAACGGGCCAGTTCCCAGCGATCCTTGTAGACCCGACCCAGAATGCCGAGCGTTTCGCTGCTGGGACCGTGGCGATGGAGCAACGCCAGCAAGAGATTTTCCGCCTCCTCACCTCGCCCGCTCCGGTTGAGGGCCAACCCCAATTGCTCCTGAATCATGACCGTGGCCGACAGGGGTGGGGACATCCGCGCCGCCAAGTCGATCATCCGCCCCCACGCCTCGGCGGCCCGATACGAGAGGAACAGGTCCACCACGATACCCGCCTCCGTATCGTGAATGGGTTCCAATTTTTGGGCCAAGGCGTCCAAAGTCCGCAGCCGTTCTCCGGGGTCGATGATTTTTCTTGCCTTTTCCAGAGCATTTTTTTGCTCCACCCCGTAGCCGACCCGTTCCCGGAAAGTGTCGGTCTTCAACCGTTTGATGTCAGGGGTTGGCAAGTCCTGAATCAACTGGTAAATGGGGCTGTCCGCTTGTTTGGTCTGGCAGGCGCGAAGCCGGTCGCGCAATCCGATTCGATCCTGGTCCGCCATGGCGGGGAGGCCAGAAGCGGTCAGGTGGTAGGGATTGGACTGGACCGGTCCCAGATCGAAGGGAAGACGAACCCCCTCTGCATGGAGCAACACCGTGCTGAAGGGGCGCATGGCGTGGCGAATACCCAATTCATAGAATACGTTGGCGTTGGCACCGGTCAAGTTGGCCACCGCGTAATCGCATAATAGCAGCCGCTCGAACATTGGTCTGTGGATATATCCTCCGCCCGCTTCTTCATCAGCCCGCAGGGGTTCCAGCCCGGATTGGAGGATGGCCGGGCGGATGATTTCTTGGTAGACGGCATCGAAATGGATCGTGCCGCCATGACCATCCGGTTTCGTGCCAAACGGCATCAATACAAAGCAGAGGGGGTTCGGCATTCGGGGCTTCCTTGGAGGAATGAGTGATTGGAAATCAGCAACGGCAAATTTTTTCGAAGACCGCCCGCTTTCCTGACGACGTGTATCAGCGTATCGACCAGCAGCGCCGCAACCAGCGGGTGAACTGGTGGCGGGTCAGGTGCAATTCCCGGAGATAGGCGACCCTTGCAGCGCCTTTTGATTGACCGGTAGCCAGTTCCTTGACCTGCAGGAATGGCCAGTTGTGTTCCTTCAAACCCAGGTTGGCCAAGGAACGTAAAGGACTTGCGGAGATGGTATCCAATTCCCGTTTAGTCAATACATATCCGGCATACATCAGGGAATCTCTTTCGACTTTGGAAAAGTTGTCCAGGTCGGTGCGGGTGGCGGCCAGGGCGGTTTGCACTTCCCTGTCAAGGGGAGGAGTGCCTGAAGATTTTGTAGAGGGCGGGCCACTGCAGTCCTGATCGCCGTCGATCCGGGTCACGTCGGGTTCCTCAATGTCCTTTTTCATGTGAATGTAGAGGATATCCCGTACCCTTCCGGAGCGTAGGTGTATGTCCAGCAAGCGGAACAGGCCGCGCCGTAGCGACTGCATCATGATATCGTTGCTTCGCATGGCAACTTTTGCGACGAAGGGACAGGGTTTGGCTCGGGACGACAACTGACCGGAGCCGTCGCTGACCATCAGGACGTTGCAATTCTGTTCCAGCAGTCCGAAAATTCCCTGGTTGTCATCCACGCCGCCATCCACCAGACGAACAGTCTGCCTGGGATAAAGTTTTTCGAGGGCGATGGGGGGGAAGGGAAACGGAACGCAGGAAGAGGCGGCCACGGCCGTTCCCAGAGGGTAATGGCGGTATTGGTCCGAGGGATTGTCGGAATAATAAAAACGGCGTAATCGTCCGGTGGCATCGACCCTTTCCTCAGTACACGCCGGTGCCTCTCCCATCCAACTGGCAGTGAATTGCCAGTTGTGGCCGGTATTCAGGGTGGTGGCATTGATGATCAGTACCGGAACCTTGTCACTCCGGTTCCAGTTGTGGCGACGGGGGTGAAAGGGATTTTCCGGGTCATGTCCGCATGGTGTAACCAGCAATTCGTTCATGGGGATGGGACTTGTGAAACGGCCATCGGCAGCGGGGACGTAAAGATACTGTTCGTACATCCTGCCCAACCGCTCGGTCAGATTGCCGGACCAGCTCCAATTCAACATTCTGCCCAGGGCCCGGGTACGGATGTTGTACTTAAGGGCTTGATCGAAACGCTGGATGATCCGGTCCACCATCGCCATATAATCCTCCCGTTCCAGATTGGGGCGGGAGTTCAACGCCTGGCGCAGTTCAAGGTAGTAGTGGGCTCCGACAATGGCTCCCCCTGAGACGCATGAGATCACCTCGACCCAGCGCAGCAGGTCATATTCGGCCAGGCAGGCCAGGACCCCGATGTGATACAAGGCGGCCCGGAAACCCCCGCCGGAGAGGGCAAGTCCCACTTTGCCGACGGTCATCCCATGAGCGACGGCAGGAGGGACCAGACATTTCAGGACCTCCAGGGCTTTGTCGGCATCCCATTCTGTCTGTTCAGGACGCTCACGGTGCAACAACACCAGGGCAGCCAGTTGGCGGGCGGTGCTCTCCAGCTCCCAATCCGGGGGGCGGATGGTCGCCAATGCCTGTTGCAAGGTTGTGATGGCTTCAGGGTATCGCCCCAGGCCTGTAAAGGCCTCGACCAGAGTGGCGTGGCCCCACCAGGCCTTCGGGCTTTGGGACAACAGATCGTCCTTGGCTTCGATCACCTTCCGTCGATAATCCGCTGCCCGGTCGAGCCATTTCCTGGTGTTTTCCTGGACATCGGAGGCCAGAGGAGACTGTATATCAGAGATTGGCCTTGGGACGATTTGGAGGGTGGCATCGGCCAGCCGTTCCAGGACGAAGGCGGCGTTGATGGCCGCATAGCTCCACTCACCAACTTGGCCGCTCTGATATCCTGCCGCGACAGCACGTTCGTAATAGTCGATCGAATGCTCCAGGTCCCCACGTTGGCCGGAGATTTCCCAGCGGCGTTTGAAGATGGCTCCAGCCAGGGACAAGGTTTCGGAAAAGGTTTCTCCAGACAGATCCTTGCCCTCCGACAACAGGGAATAAGCCTGGTCCAGTGCCTTTTCCGATTGCAGTTCCTCGTCCTTGTAGGTGCACAGGGCTTGTTGCTCTCTGGCCCAACGAGCGTTATCGGTGTTTGGAATGGGGGGATGTCGGTAGTGGTCCAGCAACTTGCGTGCAAGACCGAACTCTTTAAGTTGCTTCAACTGCTCCACAAGCCGTTTGATCTGGTCGTGGGACATGGAGCGGGAATTGCTGGCAAGAAAATTTCGGGCTTGTTGGCGAGCTTCCCGGGGGTGGCCCATGGCCTGTTTCCTTGGTATCCATTCAGGCAGCAACCTGAAATCATATATTTTTGACGGGCGTGATCGGTTGGATCGCCGTGGGATGCTTCCCTGTTTTTTCGAAACGCGACCGCCCTTGCTCGCGACCGAACTTCGATTACACCAATTTTTTTAGGGTGTCACACCACCACCTGAGAGACAACCGATTGAGCATTTCCATGCGTGGTCGTCGATTTTTCGCTGCGGCAGTATCGAGCGGGGACGTTGTATGATTTTCGAGCGCACTATCCAATCATGGGTGGAAATATAGACTACTTTGCGGGGTCGGTCAATCATTTTCTTCGACCGACCCGTTTTTTTTTCGGATACTCGGGTGACCTCGGGCCATCCGATGGACGGCCTTATTCTTCTTCACTACCTTTGTTGTCCAGATTTTTCTCAAGAGTGTTCAAGGCCTGGGATTCCAGGGTGTTGAGAACCGCCTCAAGGTGGGAGAAACGAGCGCTCCAGGTATCGCGCCAAGTTTTTTCGTCGATGCCGATGATCTGGGCCATGCTTCGCCCCGAGCGCGCCGATGTATTCCTGTCCTCCGACAGGGTAGGTGGTGTTTGATGTCATGGAGCCTGACCTAAGAGCGTGGAGTATATGGCCAGACATGACCGGAGGTGTCCCAAGCCAACCTTTCGGAAGAGGAGTATCTGGTTGGCATGATCGAGGAATTGCATCGTGGCAGAGTACCTTCCACCACCCTGTTCGGCATCAAATTCCTGTGGACCCATCCGCGGGGGCGGGAATGGGACCACTTTCATCAACAAGATCCAGTTTCCCAAGCAGAAACGGTTGCCGAGAATTTTATCGGACGAGGAGGTTCGCGGGCTGCCTGCCTGCAGACATCGAATCTCCACCGGGGCTGTTTTGTCCTGAATGGACGCCTGGGGCTGGCCTAGTTGGGAAGGTGCCACTCTACGGATCCCTTCCATGGAGGGCGGTTGACCGGTCAGCGCCTTCGTCCCGCGGGCAGGGTCGACCATCGGGAGGGATCCAGCCCCTCCCGATGGTCGTGGTTTCATCGTTTTTGTAAAACGAAGAAGGCGTAGCCGTACTCATGACCATAGCGTTTGAATAATTCCGCTTCCCGCCGGGCACTGGCGATGACATCCGCCATCAGGGTTCCCGAGCTGACGGTCGGCTCGAGTTGGTCGAGGCGTTTTTTCATAGGATCGTAGTAGCTTGCCCACCATACTGTCTGAGTCATGGAGTGCGCGGCAAGAAAGCGGTAACCCAGCCGTTCCGCCCGATTGATGTTTTCGCCGACAGAGCGGATATTGGGGTCGGTGGTTTGCCAGAAAGCCGAAACTTCGGCCGAAGGCTCTGGAGTGAACCACACCGCGTCGGAGTACACCAATACTCCCTGCGGTTTGAGCAGGGACGACCAGGTTTTCAGGGCATTGTCAATTCCAACGGCAAACGCCGCCCCTTCGGACCAGATGAGATCCACGCTTTTCGGTTCGAGACCAAGTTTCAGCATGTCACCCAGGACGGGGGTGATCGGTTCATTGACTAGGCGTCGTTTGAGTTCGTTGATGAAAGGTTCGGCGAAATCGACGGCGGTCACATGGCCCCTCAGCTCTTTGATGAGCAGGAAAGCGCTGTGACCGTTACCGCAACCCATATCGACCATCCGGGGGGGGGCAGGTAACAGAGGTCGAACATAAGCCATCAGTTGACGGGATAAATCATCATCGCCGGGGCCTTTGCGTGGCAATTCACGGTGAATATCGATGAGGGCTTGGATCAAAGGATCATGCATGATTTCAGTTCTCCGTGGAACGGTTTCTAGACAACAAGCCATCGCACCAAGGACAGAGAGCCGGTGGTGGCTGGTGAACCGCGGGATCAGGATGCCAAAGGCGGAATCCGATCAGTGGAGAACAACAAGATCCTTAAACATGCACGCTCCAAGAATAAACAGTGTCGAATATGTTACCCTTTGATCCAAAGACAGTCAAAATCAAAACGAAGGGGGACGACCTTGATCCACGATGAAGGTGGATTTTTTTTTGAATCCATTTTGATCAACCAGGGATTCCTTGCCGGTTGTCAAGTTTTGCATTCGGCAAGGCGTTGGCCTTTGTTCGCTCAAACCGCGAAGAAAGGCCAACCAAGGCACGCGCCAGCGCCAGATTCCCGCAAAAAGAACGCGGGAATCTGGCTTCGGATCCATGGGCGCGTGGAAAACCAAGTTAAAAACAAAAAAAGAATCAAAGCCCTGGGGGTAATCCCCCATAAGCGTTAAGTTTCGCAAAGAAGGCAGATATCCTGTCGCCTTCTTGCTCTTGGTGTATCTGCAAGCTTCTG
>JADFZF010000155.1 GCA_015232645.1 Magnetococcales bacterium
CCCCATTCCACCTTCCAGGGGTTAAGGCCGCCATTGAATGCCACCCGCTAAAGATACCCAAGAGGCCCCCCCCCCCGACAACGGGCCTCCCTGCCCAGAAACCGCTCTGGGAAAATTCCCCCCCTCCTTTCGGGGAAGAGGCCGTCATTTTCGGTCCAATCCCATCATTACTTCCTGACCCGGGATGCCTGCCATGGAAATAGTCTACGACGAAGATGATGTCACGGTCTACTGGGACAATGAAAATCATTGGATTCATGTGGACTGGAGAAATATCCCCTCCGATACCACGGTCAAAAATGGTTGCGAACAAATGCTCCATCTACTGGTGCACAAACAATGCAGCCGGGTGTTCAACGACAACAGAAATGTCATCGGCCCCTGGAATACCGCCGCGCAATGGGTGGCGGAAGACTGGTTTCCCCGCATGCTGACGGCGGGGCTGAAAAAATTCGCCTGGATTCAATCGGCCAACATCCTGAGCAAATTTTCCGCCCGGCAATCCACCGCCAAGAACCAGGAGACGGATGCCATTCATCTGTTCGATGATGAGGAAGCCGCCGTGCATTGGTTGAAACACTCATGACCCAGGAGCTGCAGGCCCGCATTCTCCAGGAGGTCGGCATCGGTGTGGCCTGTCACAAAATCATCACCGATGCTACGGGGCAAGCGGTCGATTTTGAATTCATCTATGCCAATCCCGGGTACGAAAGCCTGACCGGATTCAGGGCCGCCGACCTCCCGGGCCAAAAAGCAACTGCCATCCTTTCCGACTCCCCGCTGCTGCACCCCCCCCTGCTGCGGACCTGCGCCGCCATCGCCGCCGACGGCGGCAAACGAACCATCGAAATCCCCTGGACCAGGTCGGGAGAAAAATGGCTTGAAGTTCAAATCACCTCCCCGGAAAAAGGTCTGTTCACCACCCTGGTGACCGATTGCACCCCAAAAAAACGCCTGGAAGCGGCACTCAAAACCGAAAGCCGCTTCTGGAACGATGTTTTCAACACGATCCCAGGACTGTTTTTCATGCTGCGTCGCGGCGGGCCATTCGTCATGTGGAATCATGACTTGAAAATGGTTCTGTCGGCCACCGAAGAACAGATGCCGGCCTTGAATTTCATCTCCCTGTTTGCCGATGCCGACCAACAACGGATCGCCCAACTGCTCGATGCCGTGTTCGAACACGGCAGTGGCGCCCTGGAGGCGGCGCTGGTGGCACGGAATGGGGAAAAAAAACCATTCCACTTTTCCTGTCATCGCATTGCCCTGCTGGAGATCGACTACGCCATCGTATCGGGATTCGACCTGTCAGAACGGAAACGGACGGAACGGATCATCAGCCAGGCCAAAGAAGCGGCGGAAGCGGCCAGCCGCGCCAAGTCGGAATTTCTCGCCAGCATGAGCCACGAAATCCGTACCCCGATGAATGCCATCCTCGGTCTGGCCCACCTCATGGCCCAGACCGAATTGACCCCGGAACAACGCCGATATGCCGTCAAGATCGAATCCTCCGGGCGGACACTCCTGGGGATTCTCAATGATATTCTCGATTTTTCCAAGATCGAAGCCGGTCGAATGGAGGTGGAACACATCGATTATTGCCTGACGACGGTCATCGAGGACCTGGCCACCATCATCTCCGGAAACGCCGCCGCCAAGGATATCGAAGCCATGATCATCATGGATCCGAGCCTGCCCCATTGGCTGAAAGGAGATCCATCCCGCTTGCAACAGGTGCTGATCAACCTCACCGGTAACGCCATCAAATTCACCGAAACCGGAACGGTGTCGGTGTGCATCGGGCAGGAAAAGACCTCACCCCCTGGGATCCGCTTCGCCATCAAGGATACCGGGATCGGCATCGGTACCGACGAAATACAACGATTGTTCAAACCATTCAGTCAGGTGGATTCCTCCGATGCCAGACGCTTCGGCGGAACCGGTTTGGGATTGGTGATCTGCAAGCGTCTGGTGGAACTGATGGGGGGTACCATCGGCGTGGAAAGTACCCCGGGTCAGGGGAGTACCTTTTGGTTCCGGGTCCCCCTCGAAGTGGGAAAACCGGACGACTCACTGCCCCTGGCCGACAGCCATGGCCCGATGTCGGTATTGGTGGCCGATGACGACGAAATATCGCGAACCTCACTGACGTCGATCGTGAAAATTCTGGGCTGGAATGGCACCGTGGTGCCATCGGGACCAGCAGCCATCGAACAGCTGCAACAGCGGCCCACCGCCTGCGACGTGCTGCTGATCGACTGGCGAATGCCGGAGATGGACGGCCTGGAAACCTGCCGGATCATTCGCAGCAGCGGTCGAACGAGCAAGGTTCCCATCATCATCATGGTCACCGGCCACCATCGGGAAATGGTACTGAGTTCCGCCGACGTCGGCATGGTCGATGCCGTCCTCATGAAACCGGTCACACCATCGACACTCTACAATACCATCATCGACATCGAAAATCGCCGCTGCGCCACCATGGCCGTGCCGACGGCCCCGGCGCGGAAAGCACGCCTGGCTGATCTGCGGGTATTGGTCGTGGAAGACAACCCCATCAACCGGGAGGTGGCAAAAAAAATATTGGAAAACGACGGCGCCAGGGTGGAAGTCGTCGAAAATGGCGCCGAAGCCCTGGACCGACTGCGTCATCAGGCCGCCGATTTCGATGTAATTTTGATGGATGCCCAGATGCCCATCCTGGACGGCTTCGAGGCCACCCGAAGAATTCGCCACGACCTGGATCTGACCGACCTCCCCATCATCGCCCTCAGCGCCGGCGTATTCCAAAGCGAACGTGAAAAATGCCTGAATGCCGGCATGAACGACTTTGTCGCCAAACCGTTGGATGTGGATAAACTGGTCTACACCATCCTGAAACACGTCGGGGTTTCCCCCCCCGAAATGGGCCAGGATCATCATTCTTGCCCGATGGTTCGAATGGTCGCCTCTCCCCTGGCCTCCCTCCCCGGTCTCGACTTCCACCAGGCGCTGCAGCGTTTGGGGGGCGATGAAAAATCGTTACAGCGGATGCTGATGCAGCTGTCCGATCATGCCGATGATCTGATCGGCGACCTGCATCGCTTCCTCGACCAGGGACAAATCCGCCTGGCGGCGGCACTGTTGCATAAACTGCGTGGCGGTGCCGGAAACCTGGGTCTGACCCGTTTGGCCGAACTGTGCGCCATGGCCGAAGGAACGCTGCTGAACGGTCCCATGAATCCTGTGGCCCCGCTTCTGGATCAATTGCATACCGCCCTGGGCGAATTGCAAACGGCACTCGGGACGCTGGCGAAGCTCGATCAAACAACAACCACCTTACCCATGGAAAAAGAGCGACTGGAAGAACTGATGAATCTATTGGCCGATGGCAATCTGGAAGCCCTCCCCCTCTACGAATTCCTGTCCCCAGCCCTGATGGCCATGATCGGACCCCAACCCGGAGCCGATCTGAAACGGGCCATGGACGGGTTGGAGTTCAACCAAGCTTGGCACATCATCAACCAAGGACTGCAACAATAACCATCACCTCCATCGAAAAAATGCGGCCCTGGCGCCGACCGGTCGGTCACCGTATCCAGGCCACTCCAGGATCGAACAGGAAACCATGCCCACTCTAACAATCTCCATCCATGCCAGCAAAATCTCCGTTGCGGCCGTCTGGTTGTCGATATTCATCGCCGCGATCATAACCTCGGCGGTGACCGTGGGAATGTATGGCCAATTCGTCCACCATCGGGAGGCCGAGCTGCTGAAGGAAACGATACAACATCAAAAAAAAGAATTCGAGCATCAGACCGTCAATGGCCAACTCATGGGGGGGGCGATTCTGGCCGGTCTTCTGGATGATGACATCAAGAAGGTGGCCAGCGGCGAATGGCCACCCGATGCCCCGGAAGCCATGGAAATCTTACAGGCCATCGTGCATCAATACGATGCCGGCAATGCCTTCGTGGTCAACTCCAAGGGAATCATCGTGGCCCACTGGTCGGGTCCCGGGAATCCGTCGGGTACCGGCACCAATATCAGCTTCCGCACCTACTTCAAGGAAGGGATGAAAGGTTCCAATCAAGTCTACCCCGCCGTCA
Source organism: Magnetococcales bacterium (assembly GCA_015232645.1). Classification (GTDB taxonomy): domain Bacteria; phylum Pseudomonadota; class Magnetococcia; order Magnetococcales; family UBA8363; genus UBA8363. The sequence continues at coordinate 4,089 of JADFZF010000155.1, forward strand.
GCGTCGTCAGCGGCAAAAGGGTGTTCTACTTTTCGGCCCCCGTCTACGCCAAACATACCCATCACTCGGATATCATCGGAGTCCTGGCCATCAGCATCAAACCCCATGCCTTGGACCTGATGTTGCAAAACCCAAGAGGGCACAAATTATTGCTTTCGGCCCAGGGGGTGGTTTTCGGTTCCGACTTGCCGGAAAATCTGTTCCGCATCGCCCGCCCCATCACCGCCACCACTCAGGCGGAACTTAACGAACTCAAACAGTTCGGCAACATGTTCGTCCAACACTCCCCCCAACCTTTGGGACTGGATCTGTCCGGCGAAAGCACACAGTATCAGGGAAAAACCTACGCCATTGCCCAAACCACCATCGACTGGCATGACCCGTTGGGATTATGGACCCTGGTCCTCCTCGAAGATACCGAGATCTGGCTGCCACGACGGCGCAAAATCGAACTTTTCATCGTGTTGGCCCTGTTCTCGTTCCTGACCTATGGCACCTTGTACATCGCCATCAAAAGCTATTCTTCCAAGAAAAAGGAAACCCAGGCGCGCATGCAGGTGCAAAAGGAACTGGCCAACAAATCGGAACTCCTGCAGGTGGTCATCGCCAACCTGCAACAAGGTCTGGCCGCTTTCGACGACCAATGGCGTCTCATTCTGAACAATAAACGGTTTTGTGACATTTTGGATGTTCCCGAAGCCTTGATCCATACCCGTCCGACGTTTCAGGACCTGATGCGCTATTGGGTCAACCGCGGTGATTTTGGTGACGGTGACCCCCAAGAGGTATTTCAGCGCCTCATGGCGCATGTGGCCGAATGCGACCACCATCAATTCGAACGCATTCGTCCCGATGGGACCATTCTGGAAGTCCGAGGCGGGCCCTTGCCTGATGGTGGTTTCGTCACCACCTATACCGATATTACCGAACGCAAGCGGGTGGAACGGCGGATGTTGACCCTTTCCATGGCGGTGGAACAAAGCCCGGTATCCATCGTCATTACCGACCCCAAGGCCCGTATCGAATACGTCAATTCGAGCTTCACCCGGGTAAGTGGTTATTCCGCCGCGGAAGTCGTCGGCAGAAACCCAAAAATTTTGAAATCGGGAACCATGTCCCCCGAAATCTATCACGACTTGTGGACCACCCTGGCTCAGGGGATGACCTGGAAGGGTGAACTGTTGAATCGTGCCAAGGACGGCCAACTGTTTTGGGAGTTGACCACCATTTCCCCCATCTACGATTCCGACGGTCAGATCCTCCACTTCATCGCCAACAAGGAAGATATCACCGAACGAAAAATAGCCGATGAAAAGTTGAAGGAAGCTTTGCGGCATATTTCCGGCAGCATCCAATACGCCAGCCGGATCCAGCGTTCCATCCTGACTCCGGAAACGCTCATTCAAATGGAAATCCCGGAATATTTCATTCTGTGGGAACCCAGAGATGTGGTCGGTGGCGACATGTATTGGTATCGCTCCTGGGTGACCGGTTCGCTGCTCCTTTTGGGGGACTGTACCGGGCACGGCGTCCCCGGGGCCTTCATGACCTTGATAGCCAATGGCTCCCTGGATCAGGCACTGCTGGAAACCCCTCCTGGGGAAACCTCTATCCTGTTGCAACGTATCAGTCGCCTGATTCAAATCTCCATGGGGCAGGATCAGGAAGATGGGCAATCCAACGATGGCCTGGAGCTGGGGGTTTGTTTTCTTGATTTCGATAAAAAAATATTACGCTTCAGCGGCGCCAGGTTTTCCCTGTTCGTCGTCGATGATGAGGGGGTTCGGGAAATCAAAGGGGAAAAATCGGGGGTTGGGTATCGAGGCATCGATCACAATGTCCGTTTCACCTCCCATCCGTTGGAATTGCGACCCGATTGGAGTTATTACATGACCTCCGACGGCCTCATCGATCAGATCGGATGGCAGCGACCGCAAAGTTTTGGCAAACGCCGTTTCATGGAATTGATCAAATCGCTGCGGCCCATCCCCATTCGTCAGCATGGCGACCACATCAGAAAAGCCCTGCTCGATTTCCAGGGATCGCAAACGCGACGCGATGATGTGACCGTTCTCGGGTTTCGGGGAATTTCCAGTTTGCTGTAATGGTCCCGTCCCGAAGGAAGTGGCAATGAATGACTCATCGATGGCAACCGTTCAGGTCCGCCGTTTTCGGGGCATGTTGGCATGGATGATTAATTCTACCTTGTCACATTCATTAATTGGAATGGATGGCTAATTATTTATTGATATATAAAAATAT
>JADFZF010000156.1 GCA_015232645.1 Magnetococcales bacterium
GTCCGATCCAGGAACAGATGGCCCGTCTGGTGCTCCAGGCGGTGCTCAACAACCAAGCACTGCTGGTGGAAGCGGCTACCGGCACAGGAAAAACCCTGGCCTATCTCCTGCCCCTGTTGAGCATGAACAAACGAATCATCGTCTCCACCGCCACCAAGGCGTTGCAGGACCAGATCGTCCATAAGGATCTCAACCTGGTTCGGCAGGTCCTACCCCATCGATTCAAGGCGGCCACCCTCAAAGGACGGAGCAACTATCTCTGCCATTGGCGCTATCATCGGCTCAAAGGGGCCGCCACCACCCTGGCACCCGGCGAACGCCAATGGCTGGTCCAACTGGAACGATGGTTGCAAACCACCCGTACCGGCGACCGGGATGAGTGGGCCGGCATGCCCGAACGTCCCAACCTGTGGTCGGAATGCCATGCCGATGTCAGCTATTGCCCCGGGCGCGCCTGCCCCGATGCCACGGACTGCTTCCTGGCTCACGCCCGACGCCGGGCCATGGATGCGGATCTGGTCATTGTCAACCATTATCTGTTTTTCGCCGATTTGGCGGTCAAGGATGGCGGTTTCGGCGAACTTCTCCCCAAAGCCGATGTCGTCGTCTTCGACGAGGCCCACCGCATTCCCGATATTGTCACCCAATTTTTTGGCTGGGAGATGACCAACGGCCAAATCCATACTCTGCTGCAGGACAGCCGTGAACAATTGGCGGCGACCGGGGTCGAAAACGAGGCCTTGCAGGCGGAAATGGACCGGTTGCTGGAGACCCTGCGGGAATTACGCGACGCCTTCCCGGCGGAAAATACCCGCCACGGCCTGTCGCCGGAAACCATGGATGGCCGCCCCGGACAGGCCATGCTCATGGTGGAAAGGGCTTTGCACCGACTGGCGGATACCATGGAACCCTTGCTCAATACCGTTTCGGGATTGGGTCCCTGCCGACGAAAAACCATCGAACTGCTGGAAGTGTCCGCCCGCATCCGCGAATTTCATGACCCGGGCCGGGTTCACTGGTATGAAACCCGCGGGCGATCCCTGACCCTTTCCGCCTCGCCCCTGGAAACGGGGCCGACATTGCGCGACCTCCTCTATCCCGTCGCCGATTGCCATATTTTCACCTCCGCCACCCTGGCCACCGGCGACGGCGACGCCGGATTCGCCTTCCTGGCCCAGCAACTGGGTCTGGCCCCGGAAAACATGCTGGCCCAACGCCTGCCCCCCCCCTTTGACTACCGTCATCAAACCGTGCTCTATGTCCCCAAGGACATGCCCGAACCGACTCACCCCCTCTTCGCCCAGGCGGTGATCGAAGAAACCATTCATCTGCTGACCTGCTCCCAAGGACGGGCCTTGCTCCTCTTTACCTCGCAACGAATGCTGGAAACGGTCCATGAGGGAATTCGGGGACGCTTGTCCTTTCCCCTGCTGGTGCAGGGAACTCAACCCAACGGCCTGTTATTGCAACGCTTCATCGCCGAAGTCCATTCCGTCCTGCTGGGTTTGGCCAGTTTCTGGGAAGGGATCGACGTCCCGGGAGAATCGTTGTCCCTGGTCGTGATCGACCGACTCCCTTTTGCCTCTCCGGGAGACCCCCTCGTGGCCGCCAGAAGCCGGTGGTTGGAAGCGCAACATATCAATTCCTTCAAGGAAATGTACATTCCCAAAGCCATCCTGTCCCTGAAACAGGGTCTGGGGCGATTATTGCGTCGTCGCGACGACCGGGGGGTTCTGGCCGTGCTGGATCGACGCATGGTGGACAAATGGTACGGCAGAAGGTTCCTCCAGGGGCTGCCCCCCTCTCCCTTGACCCGTGATCGCGAGGCGGTACGCCGATTTTTCCAATGACAATCCTCTCACTGGCCCTGGACGGATCGGGTCCTCAAGGGGGGATCGCCCTCCTGAACGATACCACCACCATCGACACCGCCTTCTTTCCCGAGGGCTCGGGCTTTGGCGTGACCATGATGGCCCAGCTCGAGTCGCTGATGCGCCAACACCGGCTGACTCCCGCCGATCTCAACCTGATGACGGTCGCTTCCGGACCAGGTTCCTTCACCGGCCTGCGCGTCGCCCTGGGACTGGCCAAGGGGATCGCCTTGGTCCGCCGTATTCCGATCATCGGCCTATCGACTCTATTCCTGGCGGCATCCATGAACAGACAGGGAGCCCCTTGGATTTTGGCCATTCGGGATGCGGGCCATCACCATCTCTTCTACGCGCTGTATGTCCGTCGGGACGCCGCTCTCACGGAAAAAATCCCACCGACCATGGGCCGTGTGGAGGATCTGGATTCGATGTTGGCCGACCAGGTGCCGGAAGAATCGGTGACCTGTTGCGGCCCCGGCCTGTCCCTCCATGGCGACCACCTCCGCGCCCGCCTCAAGGAACGGTTCTGCTCCCCCGGCTCACCCCTTTCCCAGCCTCCTCCGGACGTCCTGGGCCGATTGGGTTTCGACCTGTGGCGCCAAGGCCTCCCCCCAGCGCCTGCGGATTTCGAACCCCTGTATCTCCGACCCCCGCAAGCCCAAACGCAACTCAAGGAGCGTACGGAAGGATGATCCGATCCATGATCGTTGACGATATCCCCCATGTCGCCTCCCTGGACCAGGCCATCAGCTTCCATCCCTGGAGCCTGGCCATGTTCCAGGAAGAACTCACCCTCGGTTCGTACTGCCGGGTCGCGGTCGCCACCACCGACGGAATCGAGGGGTATCTGCTGGCCAGACTCCTGTGGGATGAATGGCATTTGTTGGCCGTTGGTGTCGCCCCGGAGAAAAGAGGCCTGGGCCTGGCCCGTACCTTGATGACCGATTGGCTGAATCACACCCTCACCACCCCCTCCCGGACCGCTTTCCTTGAAGTCGGAACCTCCAACCGCGCTGCCGAACACCTTTATCTGAGTTTGGGATTCATCCCCATAGGACGACGGAAAAATTATTATTCCGGCCCCCTGGGCAACGAAGACGCCATCGTCATGGCACGGCCCATCCAACGAATCGGATCCCTTCACGACACTCCACAAAACCCGACGTCCATACCTTTTTGAATCGGTCAATCTTGTTTATACTCGAAGTTGGACGACTTGGAGGGTCAAGTGTACGCCCGTCCATGGGATGACTCCCCTTCCCGGACCCATCCCACTCAATCAACCCGGAGCATAGGGGTCGAAATGAACAAAATGGTCGTATTGGCAGGCCCAAGTTGTGTAGGCAAAGGACCACTTTTCACGGCCTTTCGCCGCTTCTACCCCGAAACGGCATCCCGCTTCCGCAGACTGATCCTGTTCAACGACCGCGTCCCGCACCCCGGAGAAGACGATGGCACCGACTACCATTTCCGCTCACGCATGGAATTGGAATCCATGCGCTTCAAGGACGATTACGTGGTCGCCGACGTGCGCGGCCATCTCCAGGCCCTGGAAATCGACCAGATCCGCCGCATCCTCAACGAGGGCAATATCCCCTACTACGAAGGCAACCCCTTTGTCCCCGCCAAACTCTGGGACGAAGGAATCCTGGGCCAGTTTCCCCATCTGTCCCTGTTCCTGACCCCCATTTCCAAGGAGGAAATCCAATTCCTGAAGTCCCCCACTCGCCGGGTGGACCTGAATCGGTTCATCTGCGGCGTGCAACGGCGCAAACTTCTCCGGCGTGAGACCACCCGCAAACAGTTTCTATCCCTTCCTGATCTGACGGAAATCGAGCATGGCGCCAGCAACGCCTATCTGGAACTCCGGGAGGCCTGGAAATTCGAGCATATTCTGACCTCCTACGATTCTGGCGACAGCGACAACTGGGATGCCTTCCAGTATCCCCTGGGCAATGCCCGCAAAACCTTGCTCGCCTTTGCCGCGTTGGTGGAAGGGAGGGGGCCGGTGGATGAGGATGGCCCCTGGTCCCAGGATCTCCTGCCGTAAAGGTGACGACCCGATGGGTACGGAAATAGAACGCCGGTTTCTGGTCAATGATGATCGTTGGCGTGACGGTTCTTCCTTCATTCAGTTGAAACAAGGCTTCCTCTCCACCGACAAGGAACGGATCGTTCGGGTTCGCCTAGCCGGGGAGGCCGCCACTCTGACCGTCAAAGGGCTGACCCGTGATCACCAAAAAAGTGAATACGAATATGCCATCCCTGGTCAAGATGCCCTGGAAATGCTGGCTTCCCTATGCCTCAGGCCACTGATCGAAAAACGTCGTTTTCGCGTGAAACATGCGGGCCAGATATGGGACGTCGATGAGTTTGAAGGGGAAAATCACGGTCTGGTCATCGCCGAGATCGAATTGAAACATCGGGATCAACCTTTCCCCAGGCCACCCTGGTTGGGAATGGAAGTGTCCGACAACCCACGCTATTTCAACTCCAACCTGGCCATGCTGCCCTACAGCCGGTGGAAGGAGGAATGAATCGTGGCCGTCTACGCCATAGGTGACCTCCACGGGTGTTTCCAGGAATTGCACAAACTGCTGGACCTGCTGAAGTTCAACCCCGGCAGCGATCGCCTGCTGTTCGTCGGTGATCTGGTCAATCGCGGACCCGACTCCCTGGGGTGTCTGCGCTTTGTTCGGGACCTGGGGCCTTCGGCCGGTGTCGTGGCAGGCAACCACGAAATCAACGTTCTGCGACTGGTCGCCAAGGGTGGCATCCCGACCATGGAGCCCTGGCAGGAAGCCTTGCATCGGGCTCCCGACCGCAACGACCTGATCGATTGGATGAGCCGCCTGCCACTGATGCTGCATGATCAGGAAACCGGCTTTTTCGTCATCCATGCCGGCTGCCTCCCCGCCTGGTCCCTGAGCGACGCCCTGGCCAAAGCGCGGCAGATCGGCCTCATGGCTGCAGGGTCGGATCGGGTGATGACCTTCTATGCCCCCCTGAAGCCCCCCTCGCCCGGAACCCCGGAGGAGGAAAAACGCCGCAGCGCCTGGGAGGAACAAAACCTCTTCACCCGAATGCGCCTGACCACCCGCGATGGTCGTCCCATCTGGCCTCAGGAGGCCAGGCGCCTAGGGCTGGCCAACCCCTATACCTCTCCCCCCCCCGATTCACCCTGTCCACCCTGGTATCAGGTCCGCCGTTGGCAACCCGGCGAAAAAGTCGTCTACGGCCACTGGGCAGCGATGGGATTGATCCTGACACCCAACGCCATGGGGCTGGACAGTGGCTGCGTCTACGGCGGACGCCTGACGGCACTGCGTCTGGATCACCCAGAATTACTCGTCACCCAGGTCCCCTGTCCCCGCTATCATGGCCTGGATGCCGGAGAATAATCCCGCCCCCTCCCATGAACGGATCGCACAACCGCGAAAGTCCCCTGGCGACAACTCCGTTTCCCCCCCCTCCCACTCACCGCGCTCGGCTCCTCCGGTCCGCGGGTTCACCGTGTCCCAACCGCCAACATGGCGTAGCTGCAGTGACGGACTTTTGTCCACACGAACGCTTGCCCCCGCCACTGACATTGAGGATAATCATCATCGGGGGTAGCCGCGGGTGCCTGCGCAGAAACGTACCGCCCACGCTGCTGGCTACCGGTACCCGCTCCGGGGCTCGAAAGGAATCCTTCCCGGAGGAGGGACGACCCAGCGGCCTATCCCCGACGCGGTGGCACATTGTCATCCCCCTTCCCGGGGTGTGGATACCTTCGATCCCAACGTAGAGAGGCATTCATGAGCAGCTCTTCCAACGTGGACTCCTCTTCCTCTGACTCCGACAATCCCAACCCCATCGGCCTGGTGGAAGACTACGCCATACGCCAGGATTGGGGCGCCGAACGATCCAACGAATTCGAACTGTGGGCCGAAATCCCGGGACAGTGGGGCGGCCAACGACTGTGGGCGGTCTACCATGACGATACCTGCTTTCTCCAGATCAACTGTTACCTGAATCTGAAAATCACCTCCAGACATTCCCAAAAGGCCGGCCAGCTGATCACCATGATGAATGAACGGGTGTGGTTGGGCCATTTTGAAATCTGGAGCGAGGAACAAATCCCCGTATTCCGCATCGTGGTTCCATTGCGCAACACCGAACTCCGGGAAGAACAGCTGGAGGATATCATGTCGTCGATTCAGGAAGAAACAGACCGCTTCTTTCCCGCCCTGCAATGGGTCATCTGGGGTGGAAAAACACCCGAAGAGGCCATCGCCGCCGCCATCATCGATACCGAGGGAGAGGCCTGACCCCCCTTGATCACTACCGGGTTACCAACCACCGGGCCGAGGCCCCCATCCAACACGGGGGACCAGACTGCGGAAACACATGGTATCCTGATGCTATTACAG
>JADFZF010000157.1 GCA_015232645.1 Magnetococcales bacterium
CAATCGCCGATTTCTGCTACGATGCTTGGCATGCGTTTGCCACCTGGCTTAAAATACCCACCCTTGGCATCAAAAATTGACCGGAGTTCATCGACCAGAAAAACAGCATTCTCCTCGCGCCGAAACGTTGCCGAAAGAACCCGGGTCAGGGCCACCATCCACTCCAGGCTCTCCATGCTCTTGGAATTGATGAAAATCTCAAATGGGCGCCGTTTGCCGTCAATGAGGATGTCGTTTATCGTGACGTAGAAAGTGTGCTCCGAATTCGGCGTCTTGATCTTGTAGGTGGTCCCGTCCAGGACGTCGGGACGGTGGGGCAAGTCGGGACCAGTGGAAAGTCTGCGGCACCCCTCCTTGGTGGTTGACGATTCCTGGTTCAAAACTGTCTTGTAATGCTCCGCGCAATCGGCACAGATAGGCCTGTCCAGGCCGTCTTCCGCTTTGGCGGCAACAACCAATTTCTTCTCACCGCAAAATGTGCAGGCTGTCATTGGATTGGCCCTCTGGAGCAGAGCACTATTGGCAAGCTCGATGGCATTTTGGCAAACTCCCAAGCGGCAGATTATTTCGAGGTATCATCCGAGGACCGATGATAATCGTGCCGGAGAAAAAAAGTAAGTGTCTTCAAATCGTTAATGTTATTCCGGGATAACAAATGTCTGGCGGGGTGTTTCGGTGGTGTTTGGGGATAGGGAAAAACGGAGGCAGGATTTTTACGTTTCGAAGTCCAACATCAACAGGGTGATCACGATGTCGTGCTGATCGGAATGGACAGGTATGCCCAGGCTCTGACGCTGGCCAGGAAGGCGGGACTGCATCGTCTGGATCGATATGATCTTGGGAATGAACTTTGGCTGGAAGACTGATTCTCAATCTGCAAAAGGCCGGAAGTGGCGACATTTTGGAAAATTTCTGCACCCAAAAAATAACTTCTTGCCTTTACTCCTCCGCGGGGACTGCGTTTCACGAGCCATCAGGTTTTACATTGTGGGCAATGACCGTTGATTCCGCCATCCTAACCTGCTTTCGGATCTGGAGTTCTTCGGTTGTCAGGCAATGTTGTCGAACAGGTCGGATACATGGAACACCCCCAGAACCATCCACGTTTGCTTTTTCTCCGGACCATGAACTTGCCGCAACTGGGACAGGTTTGAGAGGGTCCCGGGGCGGCCACCGATTGCTGATCCGCGCTTCTTGACGAAGAACGGCGACGCCCCTTATCAGTGCTGGATATGGACAGATTGGGAAGGTTCTGGAAGGGATTGATCCCCAATTCTTGCCGCTTCTTCACATTTCCGATCAGTTTGTTTAGCCACAGTTCGGATTTATTCAGGAATTCATCCAGAGATCCGCCGCCATTGGCGATATCATCAAGGGTCTGCTCCCAAACGGCAGTGGTGGCTGGATCCGTCACGCTGTGCGGCAAGGCATCGACCAACGCTCGGCCCGCCGGCATGCTGATGAGATTCTTTTTTCCCTCTTTGGCGAGCAGCTCCCGTTTGATGAGAGTCTCAATGATGGAAGCCCGGGTCGCTTCCGTGCCGATTCCCGACGTATCCCTGAGGATTTTCCGCAGCCGAGGATCCTCAACCAGTTTGCCCACTGATTTCATTGCCTGAATCAGGGTGCCTTCCGTATAGCGGTTGGGGGGCTTGGTCTGTTTGGCAACCACTTTCGCCTTTTCAATGCCGGCGTCTTCTCCTACTTGGACATGGGGAAGGCCCTGGCCATCCTCTCCGTCATCAGAATCCTTTTCTTCTTTGTGCTGCCCAAGAACTTGTTTCCATCCAGGAGTCTGTTCAACTCGACCAGATGCTCGGAAGGCCTCTGAGTTAATCAAGGTATCGATGACGGTGGCGTCGTATTCATGGGGTGGAAAAAACTGCGCCAGATAGTGGCGGCGAATCAAGTCGTAAACGAGGAATTCCTCCCGACTCAACCCCTCAACCTTCACCTTGGCAGCGGTAGGGATGATGGCATGGTGAGCCGTGATCTTCTTGTCGTCCCAGGTTTTTGACCGGATCTTTGGGTTGGCGGCCTGGGCCAACGGGGCAATTCCAGGGTCATTGTCCGCAACGGCCTGAAGAACCTTTTGGGCATCCTTGAACTGTTCGGTCGGCAAATATCGGCAATCCGTCCGGGGATAGGTGACTGCCTTATGTTTTTCGTAGAGGGATTGAGCAACCTCAAGCGTTCTCTTGGCGCTCATGTTCCAACGGCGGGATGCCTCCTGCTGCAGGGTGGAGAGTTCGAGCGGTAGCGGCGGCGGCTCCTTCACCCGTTTTGTCTCTGCTTTGGTGACCTTACCGATCTGTCCCTGGACCTTCTGAACGATCGTCTCGGCAACCGCACGATCCAGGCACCGCCCCTCGTCATCCGAGTGCTGTTTTGACGGAATCCACTTGGCATTGAATGAACCGTTGGCAACACGGTGGAAGGCAATGACGTCAAAGTAGTCTACCGGCTTGAAATTTTCTATCAGCCGGTCACGATCTACCACCAACTTCAATGTGGGTGTTTGAACCCGTCCTACACTCAGCACCCCATTGTACCCGCCCTGACGACCAATGATCGTATAGGCACGGGTGAGATTCATGCCGACCAGCCAATCGGCTCGGGATCGACCCAGTCCTGCCTGGTACAAGGGTTCGGTTTTCTGCCCAGGCCAAAGGGAGGCAATGGCCTTGCGGATGCTCGCGTCATCCAACGCCGACAGCCAAAGTCGAGAAATCTTTCCTCGATAACGGCATCGTTCCAGGACTTCACGTCCGATGGTTTCACCCTCCCGGTCAGCGTCGGTGGCCAAGATGACTTCATTTGCGCCCTTCAGCAGTTCATTGATGATTTTAAACTGCTTGCCGCCTCGGCGGGTCAACTCCAGCTTCCATTCCTCAGGGACCATGGGGAGCGTATCCAATCGCCACTGTTTCCATCCCGGTTTGTAGCGATCCGGCTCAATCATCTCCAGCAGGTGGCCGATGCACCACGTCACACGGACACCAGGGCCCTCGACGTAGCCATCACGTCGAGAAGTGGCGCCCAGCACCCGACCGATGTCCCGGCCCTGGGATGGTTTCTCGCAGAGGTACAGGATCATGGCTGTGATCCGATGGGGAGGGGGTTACCCTTATTCAAGCGAGTCACGGAGAATCTCGAACAGCCTGCCCAAACGGTTCTTCTTGGCGCGAATCGTCGCTTGATTTGCTTCGTTGACCGCGAAATTAATATCATTCTTGGACAATAAATATTTTGCATGGGGCTTCGGTGATATTTGGGAATGAGAGAAAACGGAAACAGGGTCTTTACGTTTCGAAGTCCAACATCAACAGGGTAATCACGATGTCGTGCTGATCGGAGTGTATGCCCATTTCCAGAACCTCATGATCCGCAAACCAGGTTCCCTTGGGCATTGGAACACCATCCTTGGGATAGTTGGTAAGATCCCTTTGGGTGGCCAGGGAGGATTCAGGGACCTCCACCGGTGTTCGTCGAACGTTCGGGAAGTGGGTGCCAGCCAACTGCGCTGAAAGACTGGCTTCCGACCATTGGATGAATCCATCCTGGGACACGATCAGTACGGCCCGGTGCTGCGTATACCGGAGCCATTGGCGGATCGCGGCGGTCAACGAAACACCGTAGCGATCGGCGGCCACACCGATCATATTCAGATTGGTGAACTCACTTTTGCCGATCAGTTGGCTGAAATCGGCGATGGGCATCAGGAAGTGCGCCGCAAAGGTGTCAGCTTCATGTTCCAAGTGGGCCAACTGGCGGTCCTTCAGGGGAATGTCCGGTACCTGACAACGGAACCCGTTCGGGTACTGTCGCCGGTGCAGAAGATAATGACCGAACTCATGCGCCAGAGTGAAACGGATCCGCCGTTTTGCGTTATTTTGGTTGAAAAAAATCGCCCATTCCCTATTCTGCTTTTCATTCCGGATCAGCATGCCCTCCAGTCCGGGCAGGTCATGACCACGGACAATGGTAATGGGGTCCTTCGGATACTTGCGCACCGTAAACAGTTTGGCTGTTTCGGAAATGTTGATGGGAAAATGTTCGGGGCCGAAGGCTTCCTCCATTACCCAGTGAAGAAACCCAGCCCACTCCTCTGGTCCCCTTGGCTCCCGCATCACTCCCGGTCCCAAATTTCTACCAATTCCCGGATCTTCTTCTTCGTATCTGCAGGTAAATTCTGGTATTTCCTGTAGAAGGCCATGTCCTGCTCGTTCTCAATGGGTTCGCTGATTCGGGGGTCCATGAGAAACGATGCGGTGACATCATAGGTCTCAGCCAACTTCTGTATCTTCACCACCGAAGGCTGTGGAATCCGGCCCTGTTCCAGCTCCCATAAATAGCTTTTCGCTGACCCGGTCATCTTCGCAACCTTGTCCAGGGAGAGCTTCTTTTTCTTTCTGAGTTCTCTTAATTTCTGGCCCAAAAAATTTTCCATGGCGGTTTCCCTTTGGCCACAACATCTTCCCTCTGATCGATACCATACGTATCGGTATATAGGAAAATTCTCTCTTGCGCAAGCGTTCGATCTTCCGATACGATACTTATAACACATGTCATGCGTTTCGTTAATTATTTCGGAGGTGAACGTGGAGACTGTTGCTCGCGTGATTCGCAACACCCCGGTGGCGGGATTGCAGAGATATTTCAATGAGAGATTCGAGGATGGATCCTCCCTGGTGGATTGGAACGGAAGCGAAACGATTGTGACAACCCGTCTATTAAAGGCTATATCATGTGGTAAAGACAAACTATTCTCTCCGGTTGCCGTGGATTTTGACCGGGTATTTGAGATGACGGACGAGTCCGGTCAGCAAGCGATCATCAGCGTTATGCATGATCGGTCGGACTGGCAGACATTGGAAAACGCTTATGACCGAGCTTTATGGCTGTTTCTGCAGGATCAGGCCAAATTCCGTCAAGCCGAAGAAGTACGATTTGCCGAACATAATCGTCGAGGGCGCCGATGGTCTGGGTTCAGTGGACCAGTCAATTTGTTCGCCAGCCATGAAGGGGAACATCGTCAGGAATTTGAAAAAGGCATCTGCAACATGTTTAAGACCGATCATGCGCGATTGGACCTGTATGATCGTGTTCGTTTTGACCACCAGGGGGACGAACAACCTCTTGTACAGGGGGTGGTCTACCGGGAGGGGCTTCCCAATGGTCTGCTAGAATTCAACAATGGTGAATTGTCTCTTCGATCCTATCGGCCTGTATTGGAAGCGGTAATTACCTACGAACCGGCCACAGGTGTCATAGAGGTCATGGGACAGGATTCCAAATCCAGACCCAGGGTGGCGCGATTGTTTGCTCAGGCCATTCTCCGGAAGCAAATTCTCGGCATATTTCTTCCCCTGCGAAGATACGATCTGTCATCGCTAATGAGTCCACGCAGGTTCTCAACTGACCCAGAAGATGGCATCTCCCATGTTCAGGTGTCGAACCTGGGGATTTGTCATCGCGATATTCCCCATGCCTCTTTCAGTCTCAACCTCAAGCATGGCTGCGAGCTGACCCCTTACGAATTTTCCGACAAGGGCTTTGAAGGTCATGGCCCGCTTGGGAAACCAGAATTTGAAATTTTCCAGGCCACCCTTTCCGTTCACTTTCGACCCGATAGCAACAATCGCCGTGGCAAGGTCGTCCATGTCAAAATTACCCTGCCCAATGGATGCGATCTCAAGGGGAAAACCGAAAAAGAACGGCTGATCTGTGAAAAATATCTCCCCTTGTGGGGATTGGTACAGGAGGCCGACGGAAATGAGTGAAACATTAAGCTACCGAGAATTCCATCTGGCTTTAAAAATGTTGGAGTCGGACCGGCATAGGATGTTTGGTTTCTTCATGGAAGATCATCACGCCAAGGAAGGTCATTCCCTGGTGACCTGCGGTGTGTTCCTGGAGGGTCCCTTGAACACGAGCATCCCTGATCGGTGGGATGATGAGATGGAACCCCGGGAGGTTAACTGGAATCCGGAAACCCGCACCTATCAATATTGGACTTCATATGGTGGTGGATGGGTGGACGCCCAGGAGAAGGATATGAAAACCTATGACCTGAATCTGGAATGGCTTCTTGCCCACATAAGGGATCTGATGGGTATTGGAAAAAGTATGAAGGTTCGTGAGATTATCCCGAACCTGCTCTGGGAGTTGGGAACGATTTGGATTGGTCGTAAAAAGGCTACGGTGTTTTGTAAGCGCCGAACGAACGCCGTTCTCAAGGTGTCTTGCTTTTCTCCGAAT
>JADFZF010000158.1 GCA_015232645.1 Magnetococcales bacterium
TTGAATTCACCTGTATATCGCTTGCTTACTTGGCTCATCTCCACTCCTCCTGGTTGGGAATGTTTCAGAGCTTATCAGACTGTCCAGATTTTGGGGTCCACTATACAAGGGTCATTGTTTGAGTTCGTCATTTATGATTCGTATCGCTTCGACAAATTTCTCCCCAAGAGCAATGACGCCGATCATCCCGAGTTCGTTTCGACATCTTTCCGATGTCACGCCTCCGATGAAGACCGGAACAGACGCGTCTGATACGAGGTCGGCAAGACAAGAGATTTCCGGCGCGGTCAAACTCTCCTTCCTGCCCGACAACACGATTCCAACGCTGTTCGTCTTTTCGATGATCAGCCGGCATTGGGACAGGGGAAGATTCGGGCCCGCATACACGGGTCGATAGCCCTGAGATGTCAACGCCAGACAAAACAGGAGAAGGCCAAGTTCATGCTGTTCTCCGGGAATGGTGGTGACGAGTACCGGCTTTCCTCGAGCATCCAAGACACACGTATTATAGTATGATCCAAGCTTGGCAAGACAATAGACCCTTGCGAAATGCTCTTCCGCAATACCCGTGGGATGCTTGTTCCAGTTATCTCCCAGCGTCTGAAAGAGAGGCACGACCAACCGGTGCATGACAGTATCTTCCGGGAATTGGGAAAAAGCCTTGCTGAAAACGAAATCCAACGTCTTCTGATCAAAATCCCGAATGGCCAATAAGGCCGTTCCCAGCAAATCATCCCATGGAATCCCCTTCTGGGCGCTTTCCAACAGCGGAAAATCTGACATCCTGATCTCATGCGTCGCGTCTTTGATTCCCATCCCTTCATCCAGATAGTTGCGTAGTTTGATCGCGACTTCCAAATCGTTGGGACTGTAGCGACGTTGCCCGCTCGTTGTCCGGGACGGAGCGAATATTCTGTATCGTCGTTCCCAGGTTCGAATGGTTTCTGGTGGAACCTTCAAAATTTCAACCAACCGTCGGATTGGAAACATGTCGCCCTCCTGAAGTGGAGCAAAAATCCATATCGCTTGGTGCGGTTATTTCTGCTCCGGTCAAACCGTCAATTCGGAAACTGCGTCCGCTTGAGTTCAGGTTCATTGCCACGCTCGAAAACGTTCCCCGGGGGAGAGAGGCAAAAGACAATGATCCGGTCAAAATAAACAGACTTGCAGTCGATGTTATCTTGGAATTGATTCAGAAATATATTCACGATGCTCCCCATGGTTGGGCTATGGCATCGCGAAATGGGACGGTTGGAAAATCGCGTCTTGGCGGATATTAAATTTCAGTTCATTATTTTCCCGTATCCATCGGTAAGTTACTTGAGATGGAATATGCCCAACACCTCATTTCCCTTTCCCATATATTTCAGTTCATCGAACCCGCTCATGTTGGCCATGGCGATACCTCGACCGTTGGGATCGTATACTCGGTCAGGATCAAAATCCAAATATCGCTGCCATTCAAATCCTTCTCCCTGGTCGGTGATTATAATTGCAATTTGGTTTTGTTCCCTGCGGAACTGTACCGTCGCCTCGCGTGCAGAATATTCCAAGGAATTAAGACGTCGCTCGATCTCATGGGAAAAGCCTCCTTCATGGAGAAGTCGGCTCTTTTCCTCGTAACAAATGGCCAAATTGCCATGTTCAACGGCATTGGTCATCAGTTCCTTCAAACCAAGTACAGCCCGACTGGGTTCGGGGCAAGCCTGGGCCAGAAAAACGGAGATACGGTTGACCTCCATCAAATCGCGAAAACCAAATTCACAAGATTTCATCTGTAACAACGCATACTCAGCCACCTCGATCTGTTTTTGAAGATCCAACAGGCTCTCGCTTTCCTCGAGGGCAGCATGGATCACCGCAAAAAGGGTTGTTGATTCGATGGGCTTGGTCAAATAGTAATAAGCCCCAAGCCTTAACCCCTTTAAAATATCTTCATGAGAGGATTTGGACGTGACGAAGACGATGGGAATCGATCGCGTGGTCTGGTCCTCCTTCAAACGACGGCAGACTTCATAACCATCAAGCTCCGGCATCATGATATCCAATAAAATGAGGTCGGGAGGGGTACCGGTCGCAACCGCCTTGAGGGCCTTGGTGCCATCATTGGCAATTTTAACCCTGAAATCATCCTTGAGAACACTGGACAGAAAGAGCAGATTATCCGGCGTATCATCAACGATTAGAATAGTTTTTCTTTCGTCCATCGACTGCACCTCTCACGTTCATTTTATTTGACAGGTTGCGGGCCCCTTGGCCTGATTCAACAGGAATCTTGCGCTGGTCCAGTGGTCATAGCTACGGAGGTGGGCCTCCCCAGTCATGGTGGATGCGCCAATCAAGCCGCTTTTCTCCTCTCCTCGACGGCAAACGGCCTGAAGAAGCCAAGGGTACCATGCCGCCCTTCTTCCAATATTTTCCATCAACCCGGGAAAAACCAAATATCGCGATATTCATAATCCATGGGCGCATCCGCCAGTGAATGGTTTCCAGCCCCAGGAGCACACTGCCCCGGCTTGAACATTATCCTACGAATCTTTATATGTTTCAGCGGTTTGACGGAATGACTCGGCGATTTCCAGGAAGGCATCCACCATATCCGGATCAAAATGAGTGCCCCTTCCATCGCGAACGATGCCCACGGATTTCTCATGTGAAAACGGAGGCTTGTAAACTCGTCGGCTGATAAGGGCATCATACACGTCCGCGATGGCCATGATACGGGCGGCAATGGGAATGGCATCTCCGGCCAGACTGGCCGGATAACCCGATCCATCCCATTTTTCATGATGTCCATGGGCGATTTGTTTGGCTAAAACCAAAAAATCTTCTTGCCCCTGCAAAGCCGTTTCCGCTGCGGCCAAAGCGTCATGACCGTAGACGGTATGCCGTTTCATCTGTTCGAATTCGGCATTCGTCAGGGGTCCCGGTTTAAGTAATATGTGGTCGGGAACCCCAACTTTTCCAATGTCATGTAGTGGCGCGGTTTTATAAAGCAGCGAGATGGTATTCGGGGATAGAAAGTCGGAAAAACGCGGATGATCCTGGAGTCGCCCTGCCAACAGCCTGACATAATTCTGTGTTCGCCGGATATGGTTGCCTGTTTCAGGATCACGCGCCTCGGCCAAGGCCCCCATGGCAATCATGGTCACGTCCTGCAGCTCTTCCAACTTGCGCGTCCGTTCCAAAACCATTTCTTCAAGCCGCCCATTTTGCTGCTTAAGGAAATCCCGAGCGCTTTTAAGTGTCAGTTGTGTTCTAACGCGGGATTTGACAATTCCCGCATGAATCGGCTTGGTGATGTAGTCGACCGCCCCCATGGCCAATCCTTTTGTTTCATCTTCGATTTCTGCCCTCGAGGTCAGAAAGATGACCGGAATATCCCTGGTACGCTCATCCGCCTTCAGTCGTTGGCAAACCATGTAGCCATCCATTTTGGGCATCATGATATCCAGCAGGATCATATCAGGAATGGACCCCGTGGCGGCGGCAACAAGAGCCGTTTGCCCGCAATTGGCCATTTTGAGCTTGTATTCACCTTTCAGCAATTCAGCCAGTATGGCGATATTTTCCGGGACATCATCGACGATCAAGACTGTCATCTTCTCCAACACTTGAGCACCTCCACTGTTTCCAAATGGTGACAGCAGGCCGCCTGTTCCCCCGGTCAACACTTCAGTGCCAATTCCGATCGGAGCCGTGCGTTTTCGCTCTTCAATTCTGAAATCTGCTCACGGAAGGCGTTGATGATTTTGCTCATCCGATCGACTTGTGCCAAATGGACTCGAATGCGTGTCTTCACCAACGTGACGTCGATCGGCTTCATGACGAAATCAACGGCCCCCAACATCAGGCCCTTGGCCTCGTCCATTCTGGAATCTTTTCCCGTCACGAAGATGATTGGAATATTCGCCGTGGAAGCGTCCGCTTTCAAACGACGACACACTTCGTAGCCATCCAGTTCCGGCATCATGATATCCAACAGAATAAGGTCCGGTGGAACTCCGGAAGTCGCGGCTTTGAGGGCCTTGGTTCCATCGTTGGCCACTTTGACCTTGAAATCATCCTGGAGGACTTTGGAAAGAAACGACAGATTATCCGGTGTGTCATCCACAAGCAGGATGGTCTTCTTTTTATCCATAGGGCGCACTCCTCATGCCAGGTTCATCTGCTGCAGCAACCGTTCAACGACGATCAGCGCATCATCCAGACTGAATTCGTTCAACGCGCGGTCAAGAGCCAAGATCTCCTCGGGCGATACCCAATCAGCCAGATCCGGACGGATGCTCAAATAGGCTTGGCTGGCCTCGCCATCAAAATCCGCGAGCAAATCCCGCAATCGAGTCAAATGATGAATCATGTGTTCCAGGTTTGGCGAGCGGGTATCCTCGATATGGGTTTCCACCCCGTTGATCATTCGCTTCACCCTGACCAAGGCCTTATCAAAACTGAATTCATTCAGACTGCGTTCCACATCGGCCAGCTCCTGCGCGGGAACCAATGGAAGCAGTTGCGGGCGGATTTCGCGGAAAATCTCGACGGCCTTCGCGTCAAAGTCAGCCAGCAGAGCTTGCATGCGGATCAACTCTTCCCGCAGATCGTCTGGACCCGACGTCACGGCAACCCTGTCCTCATGCGGTACCTCGACGGACGCCAACGCCACTTCAAGCATGGCCATCAGCTCACGCATATCATTCCTGAAATGGTCCAGGCAGTGAGGAACCATATCCACGTGCCGGTGGGAGATCGCGTGTTCCAAGGCCGCCGCGGCTTGCCTCACCGCTTCGGCGCCAATATTCCCCGCCACCCCTTTGGTGGTATGGACCAGTCGCTCCGCCAAGTCCTTGCTGCCATCCTGCAATGCGATTGCAATGGCATCCGCGGCATTCCGCTGGCCCGATGCAAATTGACGCAGCAGGTCCACATACAAAGAGGCATTGCCAGCCACCCGAGAAAGCGCCGCCTCCACATCGATACCCGGCAGATCGGGAAGTTTGACAGCGGAACCATTCCCAACTGAGCGTTGATCATTCTGGATCAGGCCCAACCCCTCACGGGGACGAATCCATGAAGCCAATACCGTATACAACACCGGTGGGTGAATCGGCTTGGCCACATGGTCGTTCATCCCCGCTTCAAGGCATTTCTCCCGATCACCGGAAAGGGCATTGGCGGTCATCGCCACAATGGGGAGGTCGGCAAACCGGCCATCCTGGCGGATTTTTCGTGCTGCCGTATAGCCATCCATCACCGGCATTTGGAGATCCATCAGCACGAGATCGAATGATTCGGAGAAAACCGCATCCACGGCCTGTTGTCCATTTTCGGCCATTACCACCTCCATGTTGGCCATCACCAACAGCTCTTTGGCCACCTGCTGGTTGATCTCGTTGTCCTCCACCAACAAAATTCGCGACCCAGCCACTGGCAGAACCGAATCTCTCCACAGATCCACCGACTTTTTCCTGGCGCCCAGGCGCGGCTCGTTGCCCAAAACATTCATGGTGGTATCCAAAAAATTTGATGCCGTTACTGGTTTGACCAAATATCCATCGGCGGGACAATCACCGAGGCTGCGCATGATATCATGCCGGTCATGCGCCGATACCATGACCACTTTGGGGGGGGGATCAAGGATACCATTCCGCTTGATCCGCCGACAGACTTCAGCTCCATCCATCTCTGGCATCCTCCAATCCAGAAACACGATGCGAAAAGGGGCGCCGACGGCGTTGAAGCGTTGGACCAACTCCAACGCCTCAACGCCGCTCGAGGCCTGCATGACCTTGAGCGTGAGAGTTTCCGCCATCTGTCGAAGAATCTCCCGAGCGCTTCCGTTGTCATCGACGATCAGGACGGAAACGCCACCATGATCCAGAATTTTGGGCTTCCTCTCCGCATCAATCTGATCTGAAATAGTAAAACGTGCGGTAAAATAGAAGGTGCTGCCCTTGCCGAATGAACTTTCCGCCCAAATCTCCCCCCCCATCATCTGCGTCAGCCGACTGCTGATCGACAAACCCAATCCCGGCCCCCCATACTTTCGGGGAATCGAGGCGTCCGCCTGGCAAAAGGATTCAAACAGTTTGTTGAGCTGCGCTTCCGTCATGCCGATGCCGGAATCGGTGACGGAAAATCGCAGCAATACGGTATCATTTTCGGTTTGCTCGAGAATGATTCGTATCAGGATCTCGCCCTCCTGGGTAAACTTGATGGCATTGTTGGACAAATTGACCAGAATTTGT
>JADFZF010000159.1 GCA_015232645.1 Magnetococcales bacterium
AAATCAAAGTCAAAACAGAATAACAAAACCAAAACCCTGGGGGCAATCCCCCAGACCCCTTTTTTCTTTCACTATTTATTAAATATATCAGTACACTGCCAATGGTTTCTCAGATTAATGAAAGTAACAAAGTAGAAGTACTTTCCGGCTGAATCAATCCAAATACATGAAGCCCTGTTGCCCAATCTGCCGGTAAGGCTCGTCAATTGTCGCCTCTATTTTTTTCTGAGCATCCTTCTTCCCCGCAGGCCCAAAGAGGTTGGCGGCCCCTCTCTCAAGGGTTCGTTTCCCGCCGCTTATCATGGTACCATGAACACCGAATCTCCCGGACAGTTGGGCTGTGGTCTCATCTCCACGGATCGTCGTAAGCGCTACCTTGGCCTTGAATTCGGGTTTGTACTGTTTTCGTTTCACGCTCATAATTCTCTCAATGATTTGTGTGAATCAGAGCCTGCACCATTGTCTGAAATATGGGGAGTACCAAAGCTTTTGAGCGACTGTTGTCAGCGGGCGCATCCCAAGGATGGCGACGAAGCCTTCATCGATAAGATGATATGAAAGTAAACTTGTTAAGGTTGACCTTTGTCCTTCTTAAAGGTGTAATTTACGGATTAATCGTCCTCTTAACACTTCTAGCAGCCCTTTTTTTTATGAACGATTACGCCTGGCGGCAAACCGAAGCGGCGATCATGGTGATTCATGACCAGCTTCGGAGTGGCCTTCCCGTGGAGCTTATTCCTCCTCCCGAATTTGGCAAGTTGCATCTCATCGGCTACCTCCATGACGGAACGACCGTCTGTTTTTATATCAGCTCTGAAAGGGCCGTCACCCGATGGAAGGTTGGAACGGCTGCCGAGAGGGAAGAAAAAAGCACTCTTGAAACGAGGGCAACGATTTTTCGACGTTCCCTCGCCACCTTGCTGCCCGTGCCGGGATGCAGACGATTGCTGATTTATCTGCGACAGGATTTTGGCTTCACGGCCAGCGGGATCCAGGTGGAATTGGATTCGGCGGGATCGGTCATACAGGTATCCGATCCGCAAATCATGGATTGAGGGGGAGGAGTCCGTTGCTTGGCCATGTCGCATCTCAAGGTGGGCGCCTGACGGACACCTGTTGTCCATGGCCGTCAGGGTCTTCTCCCCTCAATCCTCGATTCGTCGGCGAGTTCTCAGCCCACGCGCAGCAAACGACCGCCTTCCACCTTGGTTTTGACCTCAATCAATCCGGGCTTGCCCTCGGCATCGGGTCCCAGGCAGCGGCCACTGGCCAGATCAAACACCCAATTGTGCATCTTGCATTCCACCCGGTCGCCATGGTCCACCCCTTTGCACAGAGTGGTTTTGGAGTGTGGACAACGGCTGAGATAAACCTTGGCGGTGTCGGGACCGGTGCGAAACACGATCAGATCGCCATCAGGTTTGTGGAGGCAGGCCATTTTGTTCAAGGGAAAGTCGCTCAGGGCTCCGAGATGATGGTCACCGGTCTCTTTCTTGTCGCCCGGGACCTCCGGCAGCAGATCCAGATCAATCAGCACCTCAATGGCATCCAGCATCTTGTTCAGTCCAGCCGCCGGGAATGCCATCATCACCGCGTCCAGAATTTCTTCCTTGGAGGCGCCCGCCTTCAAGGCTTTGGGGGCATACTGCCGCAAACCCCGCTCTGTTCCTACCGCAACCTTGGTGACAATCTGGATCAAACAGCGGGTTTTTTCATCCAGAGCCTTGACACTGTGTTTGTAGAAACTCAACAGATGGGTCGCCGCCTCGGGACGAGCCGCACCCAGATAACGTAATGCCTTTGACATTCTCTATCTCCTGTTATCGTTCGTTATTTCATGACCGTCCATTCAATTCGAAGCCTTTTTTAGTCTGCCAGGTATGAATCTCGGCCAATGGACGGCTTTGGTTTCCAATCGGCGGATTCTCGATTCATGAGGACTCGCTGGAATCAGGAGGGGAGGAATCCGAATCAAAGGGCGGCTGGGTATCGTTTGGTGAAGCGAAGCCAGACCGCTGGTCCTGGTCCCGGAAACCCAAATTGGTCTTCTTTTTGCCCTTTCCCCGTCCGCCGCGCCGGGAACGTTTGCGCTTGGGCGCTCCCTCCCCTCGGCCCGCATGCCCCAGGCTTGGATCATGGGCATTGGGATCCTGTGGTTGCGGGTCGGTATCTTCCTCTTCCTCCCCCTCCAAGGCAGTGCCCACAACCGCATGAGCGCCGGAACCCACCTCATGCAATGTATAAAGCCCGGGGAATCGCATGGCCAAGGCTTCCAACTGGCGAATATCCTGTTGCGTTGGTGGTGACGCAATACCGGCACCGGGCGCTTCGGGTTCGCTGGCCACCTCCGTCGCTTCCTCCCACTCCCCGGCGGGTTCCGACCGCGGTTCCGCTTCGGGGGTAGCCGGCATGGGGCCAACCGTCACACCTTGCTGGTGCTTTTTGCGCCGCCGTTTGCGCCGCCGTTTTTTCTTTCCTGGCTCTCCCTGTTCCGTCCCGGCAGCGACCGGCCCTGTCTCCGGAACGGTCGGCTTGCCGCTGTTCTCGCCCGCCGCCTCGGTCATCGCCGCCCCCGGCTCTGTTTCCACCGCTGGAGGCGGGGTGGCTTTCCGTTCCTCCTGCGCCTTTTCCTGTCGTTCCTTTTTAGTCCGATCCACATGGCTGGTGGTGAACGTTGGCGGCTGTAACGTCATGTCGGCATGGATGTTGATGGTGACCTGATTGACATCCTCCAGCCGCACCAGGGAGGCCCGTTTGTGATTGAAGAGATAATTCATTACCTCTTGAGACACATGGTAATTGAGTGTTTGATAGCGCCCCTGGGCGACCTCTTCCTCGATGCAGCGATAGGTATAGATGGCGGCAGATTCCACTGAGCGGATGGTTCCTAAACCCTTGCAGCGCGGACATTCGATGCGATTGGACTCATTGAAGGTGGGTCGCAGGCGCTGGCGCGACAGTTCCAGAAGGCCGAATTGGGAAATACGTCCGATCTGTACCTTGGCTCGATCGTATTTGAAGGCATCCTTGAGACGTTTTTCGACCTCTTGAATATGTTTGCGATCCTCCATGTCGATAAAATCGATGACCACCAGGCCGCCCAGATCGCGCAGACGCAACTGACGGGCGATTTCATCCACCGCCTGAAGGTTGGTCTTGAAGGCGGTGGATTCCACATCTTTTTCCCGGGTGGAACGACCGGAGTTGATATCGATGGTTACCAGGGCTTCGGTGGTATCGATGACCAGATAGCTTCCCGCCTTCAACTGGACCACCCGTTCGTGCATGGTCTCGATCTGACTTTCCACCTGATAACGGGCAAAAATCGGTACCCCCTCGCGGTAGGGCTGGACTACTTTGACATAACGTGGCATCAGCAGACGCATGAAGTCTTTACCCAAACGATACCCTTCCTGACCTTCGATCAGGATTTCCTCCATATCGGTGGTATAGAGGTCGCGAATGGTGCGGATGATCAAATCGCCTTCCTCGTGGATCAGG
This sequence comes from Magnetococcales bacterium, assembly GCA_015232645.1. Lineage (GTDB taxonomy): Bacteria > Pseudomonadota > Magnetococcia > Magnetococcales > UBA8363 > UBA8363. Next base: position 3,502 of record JADFZF010000159.1, read on the forward strand.
CACGGGGCCTTTTTGGTGCTTGCCCCTTCCAGGATCATTTTCCACAGTCGGGTGAGGTAACTGATATCACGGCTGAATTCACGTTTATTGCGTCCCATGCCGGCGGTGCGGATAATCAGGCTCATTTCTGTCGGGATCGCCAGATTGTTGAGAATGGCCTTGAGATTTTTCCGTTCCGCCACGTCAGTGATTTTGCGGGAAATCCCTCCTCCGCCCGGGTTTTCGGGCAGCAACACCGTATACCGTCCCGCCAGCGACAGGTTGGTGGTCAGAGTGGCCCCTTTGTTGCCGCGGGCTTCCTTGACGACCTGGACCAGAAGGGTCTGATTACGTTGCAATATTTTTTGTATCGGGGGGGGGCGTCGCCGGAACTGACGGCGTATTTCCTCCTGGGGTGGGCGATCCTCTTCCTCTTCGGCATCACTTGGGCCATCCTCCTGGGAAACCAGTTCGGGGGGCATGGAGTCTTCCGGGTCGGTGGTTTCCTCGGTGGCGGAGGAATCGCTTTCCGCTACGCTGACGTCAAGTATGGGTGGCTGGTCTGTTTCGTCAGGGAACGGTTCCTCGATGGCGGAGGTCGCCGCGGCATCCAGAGGGGAAGTGTCGGCGACTTCGTCGTCGTCGATTTCCGCCCCATCGTCGCCCTCGAATTCCCGAGTTGGGTCGCTGGCGACGTTTCTTCCAGCCGGGGCGACCGGAATATCCCGGCTGATCACCCCTCCCGGGGTAAAATATTTGGGATGGACGTCGTTGACCGATAAAAACCCTTGGCGTCCGCCGTGGAATTCGATAAACGCCGCCTGAAGGGAAGGTTCGACTCGGGAGACACGTCCCAGGTAGATATTTCCTTTGATCTGTTCCTTGTTGGCGGTTTCAATGTCAAGATCGATCAGTCTGTTGTCCTGGATAATGGCGACCCGGATTTCTTCGGGGTGGGTGGCATCCACCAGCATGCGTCTGGTCATTCGTCGTGGTTCCTTTGTTTCCATGGGGCCGCCCAGCCCGGGCCGTCCGCGGCATCCCGCTGGCGGGCAAGGTGGCAAGTTCGTGTTGTATGGTATGAAAAATAAAGAAAAAAATAGATCTTGCTGGCGGGAACACCGGTGGTACGGCCATGCATTTGGAATGATCATTCATGCGCGCATTATAGAAAGGGTTTGTCATGAAAGCAAATGCAGTGACATCCGTCACTGAAAAAACAGGTGTGGCCATGATCGCCGTGAGTGCCGATGATGCCGGAATGCGCCTGGATCGGTTTTTGAAACGCCATCTTCCAGGATTGCCTATGGGGTTGATCCACAAGCTTTTACGTACCGGGCAGGTCCGTCTGGATGGTGCCCGGGTCAAGGGGGATCGACGCCTGGACGTTGGAAATTTGGTCCGTATTCCGCCGGTACGTCCCACCGTCCTACCGCTGGGGGGCATCTCCGAAACCCCTCCCGCCGCCATGGTCAAAGCCTTGGAGGGGTCGGTACTTCTGCAAGGGGATGGATTCATGGTCATCAACAAACCCTCCGGCTGGCCGGTGCATGGTGGATCGGGCCAGGCGGTCGGTTTGATCGATGGATTACGGTATTTGTGGCCTCTTTCGCAAGGGAAACTCGAACTGTGCCACCGTCTCGATCGCGACACTTCCGGGTGTTTGCTGCTGGCCACTCAGCGCCAGACCGCCAGTACCCTGACTGCCGCTTTTCGCGACGGTTTGATGCATAAAACCTACCTGGCCCTGGTCAAGGGCTGCCCATCGCCGCCTCAGGGCCGTATCAATGTCCCTCTGACCAAAGGTATCATCCGCTCGGGGGAACGCATGGTCATCGCCGATCATTCGGGACAGGCGGCCCGGACCCACTATCGCCTTCTGGAACGCCTTGGTCGTGCTTCCTTGCTTGAAGTCACCCTGGAGACGGGACGCACCCATCAGGTTCGGGCGCATCTGCAGGCCCTGGGCCATCCGGTGGTGGGCGATGACAAATATGGCGATCGCGAATTCAACCGTGTCATGAAGAAAATGGGCATGAAACGCCTGTTTCTTCATGCCCGTGCCTTGACTTTCCCACATCCCAAAACCGGTGTGCCGGTGATGGTCACCGCACCCATGGACTCGTCGCTGACGGGAGTCATCGACCAGTGTCGAGAAAAATTATCCAATAGATTGAAAGACAATTCATTTTAAGCACCGTCGTTCTTTCTTGTCGCCTTATGCGCTGCCCGCCAGAGGTTGGAAAAGGTAACGCGGGGGTCGAAGAGGTTGCCGGTGCGGTTCATGATGAAGCCTGATTGGGACCGGCCAGGAATACCTCCACATCCATGCCGATATCCTTGGCGATCCGACGAATCGGAATGGGAGAGACATCCTGCCCTTGATGAACTGGCAAGGTGGTTTGATGGTCATCGGCATGCCGCCATGGCTGGTGTGATCCTCGTTGGCGAACCATCTCGATTCCCCAGGCCCCTCTGTGCCAATGTGAGCGAGACACCGCCCCCTTGATGGTTTTTTGTGTCGGGCGGGGAGGTGAAAAGAGATGGATGCACTGCTGGGACCGGGCCGAACCAGGGATGGACCTGGGATATTACCAAGTTGAAAGGGCCGGTCAAGTGGACGCACTTCTACCTGTACGTAAATTCGACACTACATTTTAGTTCTACCTTGTCACATTCATTAATTGGAATGGATGGCTAATTATTTATTGATATATAAAAATATTGAAAGAAAAAAGGGGTCTGGGGG